>DYPH01000191.1 GCA_020720045.1 Sorangium cellulosum
ACATTGCTTTGATCACATCCCGTGTAAATTGCAATTCCGAGCAGCTACCTAGAAGCCCAGCTCGCCCACGCGAAGAAGGGGGCCGTTGCCGCCGCTTACGACCGCGCCGACTTCCTCGAAGAGCGGCGGGAGGTCGTTCAGCGATGGGCCGACCACCTTGAGAGCTTGCGGCCGGGGTGGCTTCCGATCTGATGGCGACCGGTTCCCGAAAAAAGTGGCGGCGAGCCCGCAAGTCACCCGCATCACCCGCACCCTTCGGTAAAGCGAAGTGGTTCCAGGGGTTTAGCCTGCGGGTGATGAGATCCGCATCACCCGCAACGGAAGAGCTTCGAGGAAGGAGCGCAGCGGGGCGACGGTGCCAGCTGGAAACGCTTCCCGACCGGGGCGCTCGCCGGCGACCGGTTGCCGGAAAAAAAGTGGCGGCGAGCGATATCATCACCCGCATCACCCGCACCCTTCGGTAAAGCGAAATGGTTCCAGGGGTTTAGCCTGCGGGTGATGAGATCCGCATCACCCGCAACGGAAGAGCTTCGAGGAAGGAGCGCAGCGGGGCGACGGTGCCAGCTGGAAACGCTTCCCGACCGGGGCGCTCGCCGGCGACCGGTTGCCGGAAAAAAAGTGGCGGCGAGCGATATCATCACCCGCATCACCCGCACCCTTCGGTAAAGCGAAATGGTTCCAGGGGTTTAGCCTGCGGGTGATGAGATCCGCATCACCCGCAACGGAAGAGCTTCGAGGAAGGAACGCACCGGGGCGACGGTGCCAGCTGGAAGCGCTTCCCGACCGGAGCGCGCCCGCCGTTGGGGGGGCGAGCCGCAACGGCGTGAACAAAGGAGAGCCCTCCCCGGTGACAGGGAGGGCTAAGCAGCATTCGCCCGAAGGCGCCCCTTCGCTTGCGCGACGTGCTTGGGGAAAGACCATGCGAAAAGACCTAGAAGCCCTCTTGGGACGTGCCCGTAACGTGTTCCCGACGCCCGCGCAGATCCGCGAACATCAGCGAAGTTTCGCCTTCGGGAATGCCGCTATCGAGAACCCAGCTGTCACGCGCGAGATGGTGGATAGGGCGGCCGCGAAGCGACGGCGCCGCTCTACCTAGACCCGCGAGTTCTTTGCGCTTGCAAATTGCGCGACTAGACCGACGAGGTTGAATGTTCCCAGGATTGAAGCGCTCACGGGATTCCCGGTGTGGAGTGCAAACGCGGTGAGTCCGAATCCCGTAATAGTGAGAATCATTCCGATACGTTGACCCCGCGTTGCCCGTCCCTGCTCTGCAAGAATGACGCTGTTCTCGGCTGCGTGCCTGTGCTTTGCCTCAGCGATTTCGAGTTCCCGGCGATGGGACGCTTCCGCTAGCTCAAACGCGCGACGGTGCTCCGCTTGCACGTTCGTCATTCGAATGACCTCAAGCCCAAGAGCCGGATCAATCGAATAATAGCGCCCCATTCGTTCGGGATCGTCAAGCGGCCCCGTCACGACGGACGCCGTGAAGCGGGTTACCGAACGTTCGCCGTCGGTCGCATGGGTCGCCTCAACGTTCGCGCTAGTTGGGCTGTCGTCGGGCGCGCGCCCCTTCTCGTCAGCCATGGGCCAAGTCCATCGCGTTCAACGCGCGATGGAGATCGCCACGCACCGCAACCGCATCGGAAGCGAGTGCCCGGCGGTCGCTCAACCATGCTTCGGCGTCCCGCAACCTCGGTGACTCAACAGACGGCACCGGCATGGGGCGATAGACGGGGCCCAGAATGCCAAAAATATCGAATGCTTGTGCCACCCCTCGGAGGAACGAAGGTTCCGCTACTCGAATCGAAGTGAGGTATCGCATGGGATCCACCGTACGAAAAAACGACGGTGGAAGCTACTTGGCGGCGTTTCTTGGTTCCACTTCCGGACGCTTCCGGACGCGAGCAAACCCGAAACGGCGCAAACAACACCTAGCGGATAACCGTCGCCGAAATGAGAAAGGCGCCCTCGGAACGACCGCGGGCGCCTTGTCGGCTTCGTCAACGCGCCGGGCGGTGCCGACGCGTTCAAGCGACTTCCGAGAGGGAGAACGTGAGCGAAGGCGGCGCCACGTCGGCCCCTTCGGTGGGGTCGGGCTCGTCGACGGGCCAGCTGTCGTCGTCGACTGGGCAAGCCCACGGCGCGTGACCGGGGGACCTGCAATAGCAGCCGGGGGCGCCGTAGCCGTCGGCGAGGATCGCTTCGGTGGTGACCTTCATGCCTAGGCGGCGCTTCGTGCACGGGGCGATCGGATCACCTTCGCGCTCGCCGCCGGCGGCGGGGCGAACTTCACATCGAGGCTCACGGACGGGGCGCCGCGGAAGGCTTCAAGCTCCGCTTCGGCCGGTTCGTGGAACGAGAGAAGAAGCCCCTTGTAGTCGACGGAGCCGCGCCGCTCGACGAGCGCAACGCGGAAGTCTTTGGCGTCCACCTCGGTCACGCCGGCGTCGGCAAGCGCCGCCTTGAGCTTCGCGGCGACCTCCTCCTTTTCCTTTTCGAGGCGTCGGATCTTCTCGCGAAGGTCCCCGTAGCGGGCCGCGAGGGGGCGAACTTTGGCAGGTCGTAGCGTGCTCATAGGATCCCGAACCCTCCGTTTTGCTCACGTGCAATGATTTGCTGAACCCGCACGCGGTCACTGGCGCTGCGCACGTGGTAGGTCGCGCCGCTCGGTGTGGTGACCCACTCCGCGCCCGGCTTTTCCGTCATGCCGACCCCGAGCGCGCTGCGCGCACGACGGGCGACCGGATCGTTGTTCGCGTCGCCGCTCGGCTTCGAGGAACCTCCCGCGTTTCCAAAGAGCGCCACAATGCTGCTCGGCGAGAGCGTCCGCGGCTTCACAGGGATCCCCAGGGCGCCAAGGGCGGCGATGGCACGCTGTGAGGTGCCGTTCCGCGCGAGCGCCGCGCGGACGATGGGCGGAAGCGTGTTTGCGTGGTTTGGTTTGGTCGTGAGGATCCCGGCGATCTCCTCTTTGCTCTTTCCGGCGATTGCCGAAATGAAGGAGGTGCGAACCGGCCCTTTCAGACCGAGGGCATCCGCGATCTCTTCGTAAGTATTCACGCTTGCGCCTTCTTTCGCTTCGAGGGTTCGAGGTAGCGGACCGATTCCAACATCCCGGCGACTTCGGCGAGCATCAGCAGCGACTTTGCGAAGTCCTCGGAAACCTCATCAGGATCGACGAAGTTCGTCCGATAAGAGGGCGGGATCAGGCTCTCGAGTGCCTCTTCGGTGAGGACTTCCACCCCGTGACGAAGAAGAGCATCGTGAAGCTCTTGGTTGCTAAGCGGCTTCGTCTTACGAACGGGCGGCTTCGTCTTACGAACGGCCGGGACTTCTTTGGGTTTCATCATTTTCTTAGGCCTTTGCGCTGAGGATCCCGGTTCCACGCATGAACTCGTCAAGGGCCGGCTTGTCTTTGAAGGTGTGTGTGAGCTTTGAAATCATGCCCGATGGCGAGACCAGATCGGCCGCCAACGCACGATAGTGCTCATGGGGATGCGCCGTGTCTCCACGCACTCCGAGAGCTTGCGCCTCTTCCACGTATCCCGTGTTCTTCCTCCCGTTCAGAACGTCGAAAATCGCGACGCGAAGGTGTCGAAGCTGTTGATTCCGCTCGGCGTAGCTCAAGCGCTGTACGTCGCGGAAATCGGTTCCCAGCTGCCCGGCGAGAACGCGCAACCGGTTCAATCGCTTCTCGTTTCGCTCCGAACGGGCCTTCCAGTCGTCGCCGCTCTTCTTCATTTCGAGGCTTGCGGCGACGAAGGCGTGAAGTTCCTCGGGAGTGACGGCCGGCTCAATCTCTTCCTTCAGTCGGGCGAACTCTTCTTCGTGAAGGGCCCGCTCCTTGGCCGCTCTCGCGGCCGCTTCCTTCGCGTCTCGCCGTTGCTGCGCCGTCTCTTCGTCTTGGGCCCGCCGAAGGACTGCCCGCGCCTTTTCCAGGGCGTTCCAGTCGGCATCGGTTCCGGTTTCGTAGAACGTTGCTTCGGCTTCTTGGATGGCGGCTTGCGCTCGTTCAATCGTCGTCATGCTGCTTCTTTCGCAAAGGGGATAGAGATCTTCAGGTCGCGCGCCGCTTGGGAGAGTCGGATCGCCCCCATCTTTCGGACGGCGTCTAGACCGTGCTGAAGCGCGCGCCGCGCGGTGCGCACGTCGACAAGCGCATGAAGGGCGAGCGAACGAGCGGCCAACTCAAAGCTTGGGTCTTGGGTCGCTTTCATGGCCCTAGCATTCAACATGATGCGCCTCTTTCGCAAGAAGTGCGCGCGCACTCAAACGACAAAGTGTTGCACGTTTGCGCGTGCTGCATCGTGTTCCACTCGCGGAACCCTAAGGATTAACGGCGAGCTTTTCCCAACGATTCCCCAGCATTCGCGGGGAATGGCGAGCGCCTTTTCCATCGCTTCCGCGGCGTGTTTGCTCGGTCGAACCCGTCCGCTCGCCCAGCGAAGGACCGAAGAGCCGTCAACATCGACGCGCCCGCCGACCTTCCGAGTCGTCTCGCGTTGACACCTAAGCGCGAGGATCCGCGCGCCTTCAGAGTGCCGGATTATTTGAAAGTTTTCGACTTCTGCCGATTTTGAAATCTCGCGCGCACGACGGCCCTGTCCGTCACTGCCCCCCCTTTCACTGTACAAGGGGGGGTAGGTGGAGGCGTGACAGTGGGCGTGACATTTTCTCTTTGCCGCCTTTTTCTGCGGCGCCAGCCTTCGCGCATCCGCGCGATTTGCTCAGGTACTGTCGGCGCCCACGGGCGCGGCGTGACGGACGTGAGGAAGCCTCTGGTACCAAGCTCCGCCAGCTCGCGAACGCCACCATCCGACGTGGTCAGTTCCACAAGTCCGGCGTTCTCCAACTCGGCGAGCCAGCGCCGCACCGATGCGCGTGGCCCCCACCGAAAGAGAAGCGTCAAGGGGACCGGGGACCGCACCCGCTCGTAGCGTTCGCGCAGCTTCAACAAGATCCCGAGCGCCGACAACGACGGTTCCCGCCGCGGCCGTTTGGGACGCGCGGAGGCATCGAGGGGAGAAGCGGCCGCCTTCGTCGTCGGTCGCTTTTTGGTGCGTTGCGTCATGCCGAAAGCTCTTCCGTTGCGGGTGATGCCGATCTCATCACCCGCAGGCTAAATTCCTGGAACCACTTCGCTTTTCCGAAGGGTGCGGGTGATGCGGGTGATGATATCGCTCGCCGCCACTTTTTTTTGAGGCCCCATCCCCCGCATCACCCGCACCATCACCCGCACCATCACCCGCACACGAAGTGCCTGAATTTGCAGGGGTTCGAGAGTTTTGCGGGTGATGCGGGTGATGAATTTGATCTATAGAAATATCTTCTCTCATGGTTGTAAGTATCTGTTTTTATTATGGTGCTTGCTCAATCTTCCAGAGCGCCGTGCCGTTCCGGTCCGTTCCGGCCGTCACAAAACAGCGCCCACCAATGACGCGCCCCTTCACCGCTCGAAGCTTGAAACCGAGGCTTCGCGTGGAGGCGCGGCCGCCCTTGTTCGGCGCGAACTCGTCCAGGTTCGCTGCGGCCGCCGCGAGCGGCCCCGTTCGCTCCCTCGGTGCCCCTTCGGGCGAAACGAGCGCCATGAACCCCGCCGCCGTCGTTGGCTCGTTGTCGGGGTAGAGCTGTTCCCAGGTCAGCAACATCGCCTCAAGAATCGCCTTCTCCACGTCCTCGGCTTCCACCTCGCGGCGCGTCGCCATCGGATCGGCGAGGCCGGCGAACACGAGCGCAGGCGGGACGGAAGAGGACCATCCCTCGAAGCTTCCCCACGGCTTGACCTTGAGCCCAGGGCGGCCGGCGGCCCACCACGCGCGCCAGATCGTAAGCGCCGACCACACGAGGTCTTTCCGGCGCGAACGGACGTAGGCGAAGAGGTCGGGGTGCTTGAGCCCTTCCCGATCTTCCGGGTTCTCCCGCCGCGAATGGATCCGGATGAGCAGGGTTCGCCGGGCGGTGTCGGCGCCGATCGCCGCGTTGTTCCCCGTTGCCGCCCACACCGTGCGGGCCGGGACGTCGGTAACCGTCGAGTTGCCAAGGATGCGATCGCCCCACTTCTCCGAGGTCAAGACGGCATCGAGGGAGGGAAACGCGATGCGCGTGGCGATGTTGTCGATAAGCGCGAAGGGGTAGCCGGCGGCGAGAAGGGCGGTGATCCGCTTCCGAAGCTCTTCGTCCCCGTTCGGTTCGTTGCAGGTTGCAGGCATGTCGCCGTAAGCGATCAGGCTCGCGCAGAAGGCGAGCTTGGACTTCCCCGCGCCGCGAATGTTCGCTTCGATGAGGAAGAGCGGGCAGCAGCCGGGAATCGCCGGCCGGCCGACCAACGTGAGGATGAGCGCAAGGAAGGCCGATTCGTGCTCGCCGTTGAGCCACGGGAAGTCGGTGAAGGGCTCTCGGAGGGTGGTGACGGCTTCGGTGAGTTCCGCGGCCGTGGGCGCTTCCGGGACGCGGCGCCATTCGCCTTCCCACATGGCGAGGATGCCGGTCGCTTCGTCGTAGCCGGGGCGGTCGCAAATGGTGCCGTCGTCGCGCACGAAGGGGGCCGCGGCGATGCCTTCAAGCGGTCGGATCGCTTCCCACGTTCCACGGTCCAAGAGCGCCGCCGCTTCGTCCTTCGGCGGCTTCACCTCGATCATCCCCTTCTCGCCGGCGTCCTTCTCGAAGCTCGCGACGCGGGAGAGCCGATCGCGCAAGGCGGGGGCGGTGAGTGGGACGACGATCGGCCCCTGCGGAACCTGAATGCCGGCGCGCACCTTCGCCTTTTGGGCGGCGACGCGAACGAGCTTCCCCCGCTGCGCAAAGACGTCTTCGTCCCTCGCGAGCGCTTGTTCGGAGGCGTCGACGGTCGCCGCGAAGTCGGCGGAGAGGACGATCGGAAGCCGCCCACACG
>DYPH01000192.1 GCA_020720045.1 Sorangium cellulosum
ATTGCTTTGATCACATCCCGTGTAAATTGCAATTCCGAGCAGCTACCTAGGGGGCACGCCAAGCGCCTGCCAACTCTGCCACGTGACCGGAGGCCCAGTCCCGGCACGCGCGCAAGCGCTCGCCGAAGGGGACGCCGCCGATCGTGTGCTCCTCGCCGGCCTCCTCGGGACCGACGCCGTCGCACGGGCAAGCGGCAACCAACGAGAATTGCAAAAGGATCTTCTTCAGGGACTCGCAAACGATCCCTACCCGGCCGTCCGCTTGGTGACCGCCCGAAGCCTCAACAGACGACCGGATCTCGGACTGCCCCCCTTCGATCCCCTCGCCGCCCCTCCCCACGATGACCGCCGACGAAACCCGGCGCCGGTCACCCTCTCCGAGTAACCGGCCGATGACGGAAGCTATTTCCCAAGAAGCTGCGCGTGGGTCTGCGGAAAACCGGCGCGTTCGAAACGCATGCACTCTACAGCCTTGCCGGGTTCATCGCGCTCGGCTTGGCTTTGGAGTTCGCGCTCGGGTTTCGCGTCCGTTTCGTCGTCGATGGTTCCCAAGAGACGACGCGGACCTTCCTCCGGCTCGCCCATGCCCACGGGACGCTCCTCGCCGTCGTCCGCCTCGTTTCCCTTGGAAATGATAGACCAAATCGGCTCGTGACCGCGGCGATGTACCTCGTCCCGGCCGGGTTTTTCCTCGGTGCGTTGGGGGCGCGCGAAGGGGACCCCAGCCCGTTCGTCGCCCTCGTCCCGGTCGGCGCGGTCCTCCTCGTCGTGGGGCTGATTCAGACGGCGCGACGAGTCGCGACTGCCGAGAGTGCTTCGCCGTCACCGGGGGCCGTTCCGAGGGTGCTCACAAGCGCCTTCAATTCCCCTTTTCGAAGAACCGAGCGGCACTCAACCGTCATTTCTTCGTCGCCGAGGGTCAACTCCTTCTTGCCGGTTGCATCGACGAGGAGCGTCCCCGCGCTCGGCCCGCAGATCACACGACGCATTTTTTCCGCGTCGATTTCCGAGAAGTCGACGGAGGCGGTCGCTGTTGCCCCTTCCGCACGAACCGGCACGACGCGGGCGACAGAGCGCTTGGTCCCCGGCGCCGGCGCTTCCGAGAGGAGGTCCCCGGCGGCCACGGTGAGCGGTTCGAGGGCGCCGCTCGAAGCGACGCGGACGACCGACGGTGCGCCGGCCCCTTTGGCAAAACCGACAAGTACGGCGTCGCCAGCGCGGGTGAGCGAGAGTCCCGCGTCGGCACGAATTCCGCGGTCGATCACGAAGGGGGCCACTTTGACCGTGCAGGCGGCCGCCGCCGGCGCTGCCGGAGCGGAAGGGGCGGCAACAGGCTTCGGCGCCGACGGGGCGGCTACGACTGACGGAGACGCACTCGGCGCGATCGTCTCGGGAACCGGCGTTTTCTTGCAAGCCGCGGCGAGCGGGAGGAGGGCGAGCAGGGCTGCACGGGAAGAAGAGGCGTTCATCGCCACCAGAGGTACCGCAAGCGCCGCGGGCGAACGACGCCATTCGCGGAGCGGCGTAGCGACGCTCCGTCCCTTCAAATTCCTTGGACTATTCGAGCTCTTGAACGATGAGTAGAAAATGCGCGTCGCTCTTCACCCCCTCTTCCTCGCGCCCCTTGCCGCGTGCGGCCTCACGCTCAACGTCGATCCGACGGTCGACGGCGGTGGAAATATCCCGGATGCTGCCATCGATAGCGGCGTCTCACCGAAAGATGCCGGCGAAGATGTCGCCGAGACCCGCCCCGCGGAAGACGCAGGACCCAGCTGCAACAATGGGCAAAGAGATGGCGACGAATCTGCCGTTGACTGTGGCGGCTCGTGCGCAAAGAAGTGTGGACTAAGGGAAGCGTGTCAGAGCACGAACGACTGCGACGGTGCTTTCGTCTGCAGCAGCTCCGTCTGCGCCTACCCGACCTCCTGCAAGGCGCTCTTGGCGGCACGCCCCGGCCCCCCGTCGGCAGTGTATACGCTTCAAACTAGCGGAACTTCGCAGTTTTTTCCTGCCGGCTGTGACATGGTCGAAGACGGCGGCGGCTGGACGCTCGCGCTCAAGATCGACGGCAAGGCGGACACCTTCGACTACGACAAACCGATCTGGACCGACAACTCCGTCCTCGGAGCCGATCATCCAGGAAGCGACAAGGTGGAGGCGAAACTCGCGAGCTTCAATGAGACGTCTTTCAACGACGTACGCCTCGTGTTCTTTTCGGCGCAAAACGCCCTCAACGCGGTAAGAATCCCAGTTTCTGCGGCATCGTTAAAGGACGCAGTGGCCGTAAAAACCCAAACAAATCTTGGGCGCGACGCCTGGTTGAGTCTCGTGCCGACCGGCGCCCTTCAAGCGGACTCTTGCGGGGAAGGGTTCTCCGTGACGGTAGGTTCGGCCAGCGTGCGGCTCGGGATCGTCGGCAACGATGGGAGTTCGTGCCGAACGCCCGATTCCTACATCGGCGTCGGCTCGAACGGGTTCTGCGAAAAGACGACCCGTGCGGGGAACGTCGCGTGCTGGAACGGGGCCAACGGCGGCCCGCGCGATACTTCTGTATTTGCCGCCGTTCTCGTTCGCTGATCGGGCCGGGCTTGCGGCGTACCCGGGGTTCGGCTATCCGGCGCCTCGCCCTCCATGCCACATCAGCCGCGTTTTGCCGCGTTTCGCCGCGTTTCCGAGTTCTTTGGGTGCTGGGTAGCCCTGGAGGAGTGCGTCTACGAAGAGCAGAGTTCCACGCCCGTCGATGGCGAGGTCGTCGATCACGACTTTGATCTTGCCAGCCTTTGCAAGCGTTTGAAGGCTCGCGGCGTCTCCCAGTCGGCGGTCGTCCGCGTCTGCGACGCCCGTCGGACCGGCTAGACAAAAAAACGGCGGGGTCGCTCGCAACGACCCCGCCGCCACCCTGTTTGCTTCGCTCGCATGCACCCGCTTCGCGATGCATCACCCTGTCACGCACTTGCCCTGGAGGAGACGCTACTGGCGGAGGCGCTTCGGTTTCCCGCGGTGCCTCGTCGGGGATGCAACGGGGGAGCGGGCAAAACCTTTCCCGCAACGGTGCTTTTTTTTCGAAGTCGCGGCGAGACCCCGTAGTCCTTGCCCGAATGCTCCCGGCAAATCTGCGCGCCCTTCAGAACGTTCGCGTCGCGATTGATGACGGGATGCGACTAAATACTTCTGACATTCAGGAGTTTAGCGACTTTCGGCGCCGTATCATGACGATGAAGGCGGACGTGGATCTCGGAGCCGACCACCGTAGACTCGCGGCGTTCGTCGAAAAATGCCCGCTGGTCGTTCGCGTGCGCGCTGGCGGAGTTCTCGCGGGGACGTTCGCCGTCCGCTGGCTTGACCTCCCCGGGGACGTCCGTCTCCTGTTGCCCGAGTATTTCTTCTTTGATGGTGCCCTCCGAGGGACGCCGGCGCTCCCCTGGGCTGTTCTACGAAGTCTCGTACAACATCGCGCTATCTTTCAAAAAAAGGCGGTCTACCTCGGCGGAATTGGCTACCCGACCGGCGTTCTCGCGGCGGAGACCTTCTTTGGTCGCGCCCATTTCCTCGGGGACGATGCCCACCACGACGCGCTGCTTGAGCAGGTGATCGCGGAAATGGGGCCCACCTATCTGCGCGAGGCCGGCCACTCCCGAATGCCGACGATCCCGCCACGCCCGAGCGCGCGCTGGTTTGCCCGCATGGAAGCCCGCCCGACCTACCGTCGTTATGCGGAGCGCTGCCCCGCCTGGCTCGACGGCTACGCGCTCCCGGTCGTCCTGCGCGTCGCCGGCTCCGAGGTCGGTCGCGCCGTCGCCAAGACGCTCACCCGAAGCCTGCGAAAGCGCTGGGAACGTACAAATACGTTCAAAACTACGAGCTGATGGCGCGTTCGAGGAGCGCGCTCACCAAGCGCGTTGAGGCCTCGAGTTGGACAGGATCGACGCGATCGGCGGTGTCGTTTGGGTGGTGGTAATTCCGCGGCGTGTGGCAGCTCGTATCGATGCAGGTGAGGGCGACGGCCCGGTAGCCGGCGACGAGGAAGGGGAGCGCGTCGGTCGCGCCGGCGGGGATCACGTAAGCGGGCGGCACCGGCAGAGCGGCGGCGCGGGCCGCTCCATCGACGAGGGCAGCGAGGTCGGCGGGGATCGTCCGGCGGAAGAGTTCCCCCTCTTCGAGCTGAAAAAGGGTCCCGTTGGAGAGCGTGTCGAGGATAAAAATATCTGTTTCTTCAGGCTTCCAGCGCATTTTCATCGCGCGCGCCAGGTGGAGGGCACCACCGGTGCCCGCCTCTTCGCAGCCGGTAAACGCAAACACCACCTCGACGCCCGACGCGCGCGCCGTCGCAGCCCACATTTCCGCCAGCGTGAGCTGAGTTGCGCATCCAGAAAGGTTGTCCGCCGCGCCGGGAACCGGTTGATTCCGAAGGACGATCTCCGCATTGAAAATTGCGACAATCGCCGAAGGGATCGCCAGGAGGACGAGCGGCCACAGCGCCATCGGTCCACGGGCGTGCGTCATCAGGTAGGCGGCGCCCCCAAGGAGCGTGACAAAGGGGAGGAGCAGCTGCTTCTGAAGGAAAGGAAGAAACTTGGGAGGAGGCGCGCCGACGACCTTGATGACCTCCGGTCGGAAGAGGATACCGGTGAATGCCGAGTCGACGTGGGCGACGAAGACGATGCGACGCTTGGGCGCGCCGTTCGCAATCGGCATCGTCGCGACGAGATTCCGCGAATCAATCTGCGGCCAGATCAAACGAAGCAAATGCTGCCTGCGCTCCGCCTCCGAGAAGAAGCTCAATGCGAGAAGCAACAGCACCGTCGCCGCCGTTCGCGGGACGGCAGGGCCCGCTGCGAGGGCAACCACCGCCAACCCGAAGTGGAGCGCGAGGCTTCCGTAGATGTGTCTCGGGAAGCGAAACGGAAGAAATTCGGTCGTGTAGCCGAAGCTCTTCATCCGCTCGGCGATCGCATCATGGACCTTCCGCTCGTCCTCGGTGCCGGTGAGGCGCGTCGGCGCGAGGGAGGCGAGCCACTGGAGGTTCTCAACAACGTTCCGCATGGGGCCGACACTGCCCCCCAGCGGCAGGCGCCGCGAGGCCCATTCCCGACAGAGTTCGGCAGAAAGGCGCCACCGGCGGCTCACCGGCGTGACGCATGGTAGCCGACGTACATGCCGCTCTTTTCCCGCTTTGATGGCGACCTGGTCACCAACGTCCCGCCGACGCGGGCGATCATGCCGTATTTGATGCCGAGCCGCGCAAGTGCGGTCGTCTACTTCGAGCAAAATCTCGATGTGACCAAGGCCTACGAATGGCTCGAAGCTCAGACAGAGCACGCGGGAGCCTCAAGCAAGAAGGCGACGTTCTTCCATCTGTTTACGTACGCTCTTGTTCAGACGCTCTCGGAACATCCTCGCCTCAATCGCTTCACGATGGGGCACCATCTCTACCAGCGGAAGAAGATCGAGATCGCCTTCTCGGCCAAGAAGGCGATGAACAACGACGCACCTATGGTTGTCGTAAAGCGTGACTTTACCGGAATTTCTAGCTTCAAGGAACACAGCGAGCGCCTCGCAGGCGGCGTCGCTGAGGGGCGCTCAAAGGAGCGCTCTTCGACCGATAAAGAGCTCGATCTCTTCCTCGCATTTCCCGGGTTTCTTTTGGCATTCCTGGTCACCTTTGCCCAGTGGCTCGATCGACGGAATCTTCTCCCGAAGGCGCTCATTGGCGGCGATCCCATGTACGCAAGCATCTTCGTGGCAAACCTGGGGTCGGTCGGGCTCGAAGCGGCCTATCATCATCTCTTTGAATGGGGAAACTGCCCCATTTTTGCAGCGATCGGCCGCGTCCGCGAGGAGGTCACCCGCGAGGGGACTCGGAAGGTCTGCACGGTGCGCTACACCTTCGACGAACGGATAGAAGACGGCCTCTACTGCGCCCACGCCCTCGGAAAACTTCAGGCGCGCCTGGAAGCGGCCGATTTCGCGTGAGTCCGTTGGTTACCAACGCTTCTTTGCGCGGCGATAGGCCGTTACTTCTGCGAATCCAAGGAGTTCTGCGATGCGTTCGTCGCCGAGCCCCTTCGCGACGAGCTCCTCGGCCCGTCGTTTTCGGAGTCGATGAAGGATCTCACGAAACTGAGTCCCCTCTTCGGCGAGGCGGCGCTGGGCGGTCCGCTCGGTGAGTGCAAGGTGCTTCGCTACAGCGGCCAAGTCGGCCCTGGCAAAGCCTACTTCTTCCAAGATAGCGCGTGCAACAGTCGCCGAAAATGGCGCGCACGCCGCTTTCGCAGTCGCCTTTTCTGCCTGCCGCTTTAGATAGGCAAAGACGACCGGATCGCTGGAAGCGAGTGGCAAGTTGCAGAAATCCAAAGGCAAATCGAAGCCGGAGGTCGCCGCTCCGAAGGAGACAGGCGCTCTGAAATGACTCTCAATGTCCGCGGAAATACTCTTTGAAGGGGGTCCGTGCGCGAACCAAAGGCGCTGGACCTGGACGGGCGCCTTAAGGACGCGCTCGAGGCCACGAAGAACGTAGGCGATCGTGTACAGGTTCATCGCGGGGCCGAGGCCGTCGCGGGGGCCAGCGACGACGTAGCGCAGCGCACAGGAGCGCTCCGACGTATCCTTACGGACTTCAAAGACAAATTGCCCAATCGGATTGACGAGCGACGCATGTTCGGCGAGCGCGGAGAGCCCTTCACCGAGGGTCGCCGCGGTGCGGACGAGGAGCTCGGCGGTGTCGTAGGTCCCCGCGGGGACGACGTCGGCAAGGCGGAGCGCGAAGAGCGGGTCTCCGCTGCGCAACTCGGCCTCGTCCAGAAGGGCCCTCACCTGCCCTAGACCGCCCGTGGGTTGCATCGATCCGCCGCGTTGACGGCGGATCCAACT
>DYPH01000193.1 GCA_020720045.1 Sorangium cellulosum
CGGTACATAGATTTCGAGAGGGAACTGTCTCACGCCAAGTTGGCACGTAGGGGGATGCCAATACGCTGCTGGTTGTTACCGACCACTGCCTCCGGAGCCGCAACTACATCAACGTCGTCGTTGCCGGGAAGCAGCCGATGCCCCAATGGCTCGCGCTTGAAGACGCCCAGGTCCACTGCGCGGCCGGCCTCGGCATTTGGGAGTGGGCGAGCAGTCCCGGACGCCCCGACGTCGTTCTGGGCTGTTGCGGGGATGTCCCGACCTTAGAGGTCCTTGCCGCCGCCGATCTCCTGCGCGCCTACGCCCCCGACCTCCGCGTCCGTGTGGTGAACGTCGTCGATCTGATGCGTTTGCAGTCGGCGGAGGAGCATCCGCATGGGCTTTCAGACAGAGATTTTGATTCGTTCTTCACGGAAGACAAACCGATTATTTTTGCCTTCCACGGCTACCCGACTCTTATTCATCGACTCACCTATCGTCGAAACAATCATTCAAAGCTGCATGTGCGCGGCTACAAGGAGGAAGGGACGACCACGACCCCCTTCGATATGACGGTCCTGAATGACATGGATCGTTTTCATCTCGTGATCGACGTCGCTGAGCGGACGCCGGAACTCGCCGATCGGGCCCCCCACCTTCGTCGCGAGATGGAAAAGAAGCGAATCGAGCACCATGATTACATCCGCACCTATGGGGATGATCTCCCCGAAATTCGGGATTGGACGTGGGGCTACTACCCGGCTCTTGTTGGGGCAACGCCATGAGCGCCATTCTCGCCATCAATACCGGATCGAGCAGCTTCAAATGGACGCTCTTTCACGGCGACGTCCTTTCGCTTCGTGGCGAAGCCCCGTGGACGTCGGGCCATCTCCCCAGCCGTGCCGCGCAGATTTCGGCGACGCTTTCTTCGCTCCCTCCGTTTTCCGCGGTTGGGCATCGCATCGTCCATGGCGGGTTGCGCTTCCACCGTCCTGAGGTCCTCCGCGGCTCACCGGAGGCCCGCGGAGACGATGAGATTCTTCGTAAAGCTCTAAATACACTCGCAGAACTCGACCCCGAGCACCTCCCAACTTCGCTGACCGCCGTGGACGCGGTGAGCTCCCATTTCCCAGGGACGCCCCAGGCGCTCGTCTTCGATACTGCCTTTCACCGCACCATCCCGGAGGCGGCCGCCGGCGACGCGATCCCGGCCGCCTGGGTGGAGCGTTGGGGACTTCATCGGTACGGCTTTCACGGTTTGAGTGTTTCCTATTCCACCGAGCGGACCGCAGAAATGCTTGGTCGTATGCCTGCAAAAATGGTGGTTTGTCACCTCGGGAGTGGCTGCTCAATTACCGCTGTTGAAAACGGGCGATCGGTGGCAACGACGATGGGCTTTTCGCCGACCGATGGCGTGATGATGGCGACGCGATCGGGGGCGCTCGATCCGAGTTTGATTCTCTATCTTCAGGAACAATGTGGCCTTACGGTTGCAGAGCTCCGTGAGGCGCTCACAAAACAATCGGGGATCCTCGGCGTATCTGGAATTTCGGGCGACTTGCGGGAGGTACTTGACGCGGCGGCGGAGGGATCTCCCCGTGCCCAGCTCGCCTACGAGCGCTTCGTACACAGCCTTCGCCGCGCCGTTGGTGGAATGGTTGCCGTCTTGGGCGGCGTCGATGCGATTGTTTTTACGGGAGGAATGGGCGAGAACAGCGCCCAACTTCGCCGTGACGTGACATCCGCCTTTGCCTACGCCGGCTTTGCTGCGGCTACCGAAAGTGGCGACGACGACCGCATCACCTCGGCCCGGCGCTCCAGCATCGCGGTCCTCGTGATCCGTGCGCGCGAGGACCTTGTTCTCTACCGGGCCGTCCGTCAGGCGGTTCTGGTGCCGTGACTGAAAATATCCGTCGGGACGGGGTGGCGGCGCACACGCTTCGTTGCCCTCGGCCTAACAGAAACGTCACGCGAGTTCCTCGTTTGAGCGGTGCATGATTCTCTTGACTGTGCTGAGGCGACCGCGAAAGCTGCGCGCGCCCTACCCACTGTCCCCCGGGAGTCTGCATGGTCGTCGCTCGCGTACTCGGTTCTTTGGTCGCTTTTCTCGGCGTTGCAGCGCTCGCCAATGCCTGTTCGAACGAGTACCGGGCCGACGGGCCGATCTTCGGCCCTGATGGATCGGTGATTCCGGCGCCGCCCCCCTACGACCCTGCGACGGCGACCTGCGGAGCAACGAAAGCCGCGCTCTGCGAACTCAACCAGAGCTGCGGAATCGATGGGGATTGTGCAACGAAGAGCTGCGTCGCCGGCATCTGCAAAGTGCCCTCCTGCACCGACGGGAAGTTGAACGGAAGCGAGCTCGGCGTCGACTGTGGCGGGTCCTGCCCCGTCAAATGCGACGGCGCCGCCTGTGGGGCGAATGGCGAATGCCGAAGCGGTACCTGCGCGAACGGAAAATGCGCCCCCAAGGGGACAAAGACGTGTGGAGTCGGCACCGCAGCGCAGTGTGTTCTTGGCGCGATTTGCGAACAGGACCTCGACTGCACCACCGACTACTGTTCCGGCGCGCTCTGCACCACACCGGACGCTGCATCTCACAAAGATAGCCGGTTGAATGCCGGAGAAACAGGCATTGATTGTGGCGGTTCGGTCGCGGCGACACAGACCTGCCCCGCCGGCCAAGGTTGTTCGGCCGACGGCGACTGTCAGGGGCTTTGTGTCGCCAAGCTCTGCTCGATCCCGAACGCGACCGACGGCAAGAAGAACAACGGCGAATCGGACGTCGACTGCGGCGGCGCCAACGCCCCAAAGTGTTCCCTCGGAAAGGCGTGCGCCGTCTCCGCCGATTGCGATGTTACCTACTGCAAGAATAGCGTTTGTACCGCGCCGACGGCGAGCGACGGTGCTCAGAACGGAAATGAGACCGATGTCGACTGCGGTGGCGCACGTTTCCAGGTAGCGGCCGTCGACTATACGGCGCCGAAGTGTGGGCTAACCAAGAGCTGCGGAGTCGACACAGACTGCAGTAGTTTCAACTGCAACGCCCAAAAGAAATGTGGCGACGCGAAGAGCTGCGAAGGCGTTCACTTCGGCGGCGATACGTGCGGAACGGGCGAGGTCGAGGACGGCGTTCGCAACCACGAGAGCTGCTGCAAATCTCTCGAAGTTATTGGCTATTCGGATCCGCTGAATCCCGGAAAAGCCGTCTACGTCGACAAATATGAGATCACGGCGGGGCGAATTCGCGCGTTCGTGACGGCGATGGCGGCCCAGAACGGTGGTGCGCCAAACATCAAGAGTTGGTTGGTCGCCAACAAACCCGCCTATTGGAACGACGCATGGACCCCGTTCTTGCCCGAGGACTACGAAGCTGCCGAGACTCCCGGTGGCGGTGGAAACATGGGGGTCAATTTCGCCTTCGGCGCAACGATGTACTACGGCGAGTACATTCATGGTGCGAACCTCATCGTTGAGCCGGGCGCCTACGGCTTTCCTACCTATTGGTACGATGCCGCCGCTCAGGCCAAACAAACGCTTGGGTCGGTGCCACGCGCCTATCCCCGCGAACAGCTTGATGTGAAGGCGGCTACAGCGATCCCCAACGCCATTTTTATGGCTTTCTGCCATTGGGACGGTGGGCGCGTTGTTTCACCTGCCGCCCTCACCGCGGTTACGGGTGCCAGCGAAGACGGCTACGGGGCGCCTGGCGGTCGCTTGCCAGCGGCCAACATCAATGTTTCCTCCGACGGCTCTGAACTCGGCAACTACTTCTATCCGCCGACGAATTCGACCGCCGATGGTGCGGGCCGAATCGCCCCAGGGGGGCGTGTCGTTGCCGACCGGGTGACGCAGGGGCTCCCCAACGTTCCAAACCAGGAACCTTGGGCCGACCTTGCCGGAAACGCGAATGAGGTCACATGGAACCCCGGTGGTACGTGGAAGCTCCTCTACCGCGGCCTCGGCTACAGCAGCGCGCGCGCGATATCGAACCCGACGCAGGTTACCCACTCCTATTACAAGGCAGCAATGTCGGGCGCGCGTTGCATGCGGTTCCGCTGAGAAAAGCGTCGCCCTCATCGACGTAATCGCTTCGATTTGTGTCGGCATCGTCTTTGGTGCTTGCAACCCTCCCGGACCTCGCGAACCATCCGACCTTCCGGAGGCTTCCCATGAATCGTTCGCGTATCGTTCTTGCGGTATTTGCCACTCTCTCGGTCGCGGCGCTCGCTGCCGCCTGTTCGTCAGGGGATGGAGCGGCACCGGCCCCCGTCGGCGATGGCGGCTCCGCCAGTGACGGTACGGCACCGATCGATAGCGGCCTCGGGACGGATGGCGCCGCGCCGGCCGGTTGCGGGGTCGGCAAGCCGGTGAAATGCGACGTCGGTGAAGTCTGCGCGGCGGAAGGGGACTGCACGAGTCGCAATTGTTCGGGCGGCGTCTGCAAGTCACCATCGTGTACGAACGGGAAGAATGACGGCACCGAAACCGGTATTGACTGCGGCGGTTCCTGCGCGGACAAATGCGACGGTGCCGCTTGCGGGGCCAACGCGGAGTGCAAGAGCCGCATTTGTGACGGTGGGAAATGCGCTGCGAAAGGGACGAAGACCTGCGGAGTAGGGACGCCGAACCTGTGTGCAAACGGAACCGTCTGCGAGCAGGACCCCGATTGCAGCACTGACTATTGTTCGGGGGCCCTCTGCTCGCCCGTCGATGCCGCAGCCAAGGCGGACGGGCGTCGCGATGCCGGGGAGACGGGGGTCGACTGTGGGGGGGCTATCGCGGCGTCGCAGCCATGTCCGGCAAATGAAGCGTGCAAGGTCGACAACGATTGCCAAGGGCTCTGCAAGAACAACGTTTGTTCCGCGCCCACATCGGCCGACGGCAAGAAGAACAATGGCGAGAGCGATGTCGACTGCGGCGGGCCAAACGCACCCAAGTGCAACCCGGGGAAGGCCTGCGTCGCGAGCGCCGATTGCAATGGAAACTATTGCAAGAATGCCGTTTGTACGGCGCCGACGGCTGCCGATGGCGTAAAGAACGGAGGGGAGACGGATATCGACTGTGGCGGCGGTCGCTATCAAGCGGGCCCCGTAGACTACACGGCGCCGAAGTGTGCACTTACGAAGTCTTGTGCGCTAGATTCTGACTGCCAGCGCGACTCCTGCTTCGGTGGAAAGTGCATTGAAGCCAAGAGCTGCAAGCGGGTCTTCGGCGGTAGCACCTGCGGAACTGGGGAAGTCGAAGACAACGTAAAGAATCATGAAAGCTGCTGTCGCCAGCTGGAGGTCGTCGGCTTTGCCGATCCGGTGAACGTTGGAAAGACGACCTACCTCGACAAGTACGAAATTACCGCAGGACGCATTCGTACATTCGTGGAATCGATCGCTGCTGCGAACAACGGTGTTCCAAACATCAAGGCGTGGCTCCTCGCGAATAAGCCGGCCTATTGGAACGATATTTGGACGCTTTATCTCCCGGAGGCGGTCGACGGCCCGGAAGTTGCGCCGCTTCCAAACGCCAATTATCCAGGCCTGAATTCCTCCTCTGGAGGCGTCGGGGGGAACATGGGGACGAACTTCGCTTTTGGCGCGACGATGTATCACCAGTCCCGCCCCGGCGATTACAGTGACCCCTACTACATTCATGGGGCGAACCTCGTCACGACCAACGGCTCCTACGGATTTCCGACATACTGGTATCCGCCGGCCGTTCAAGCGCAACAGGTCCTCGATACTCCGCCGCGGGCGTTCTCCCAAGAGCAGCTCGATGTGAAGGCGGCCAGCGCAATTCCGAACGCCATCTTCGCCGCTTTCTGCCACTGGGATGGCGGGCGTCTTGCGACCCAACAGATTCTCGCGGCGGTTGCCGGGACGACCGCAGTTTCGGGGGGGCGTCTCCCCGGCGCCAACATCAATATTTCGTCGGATGGTTCCCAGCTGGGGAATTACCTGTACCCGCAGACCAATTCCACCGCCGACGGGGCGGGGCGCATTTCCGCCGGTGGGCGCGTCGTCGCCGATCGTACGACGCAGGGGATCGCCAACCAAGAGCCCTGGGCGGACCTCGCCGGAAACTTGAATGAAATCGCTTTCGTCAACGGCGCGTCCAACGCGACGTTGTCCTCAAGCGGCTGGGTCCTGATGTATCGGGGCCTTGCATACTCGAGTGCGCGTGCCGTGCGAGGGGCCACCAAGCACCCGTATCCCTTCTACAAAGCGGCCATGTCCGGCGCCCGCTGCTCCTACTCCCGTTGAACGAGTGGTCAGCGTTTCACGGGCGACGAGACAAGAGCGTTGTGGAGCCGCGTGAGGAACGGCAAGGCGAGCGCGCGGCGCAGTCGTGGCTCGCCTGGTCGAAAAAACGTATAAATGAGAGCGGTTGCGCCGTAGGTGTCTTCGGTGCCGCCGTGGCTTTTTACCGCGTGCCACGTGCCTCGTGGCACGTAGAGCATGTCGCCCGCCCGTAGACGGACGGGCGTCCCGTAGCGACCGAGGCGACCGTCGAGTTCATCAAACGTTCGAAAGATCGAGTTTTGCGGGCCAAGCGGGTCCCCGGGCGCCCCCGGTTGAATGACGCAAAATGGGGTGTTTCGCGGCGCGATCATCCACGATTTTTCGCCGTGCAAAACGGTATGGAGATTGTCGGCGTAGTCGCGATGGAGTGCGGAAACTTCGCCATCCGCAAACCGTGAAATGAGCGTCGTTTCGACGAGCGCCGTCGCGCGGAGCGAGGGGAGGGGCGTTGCCGTCGAGAGCCACGGATTGAGGCTCGTCCCATACGTGGATAGCGCGCTATCCGGAATCGAGCCGGAGGAAAATCGTATGGCAACGCGTAAGCGACGTAAGTTTGATGC
>DYPH01000059.1:0-32823 GCA_020720045.1 Sorangium cellulosum
ACAAACGCGTCCGTCCGCGAAGCGGGAGACGGCGCGGAGTTCTCCACAAACGCGTTCTTGGCAAACCCGTTGGCGTCGATCGACCTCCCGCTCGCCCCCTTCGCTGGCGCGGCGGTGGTCTCGATCGCGCTCGCCTTCCTCGCACGCGGCGGAATTTCCCCGCGAAAACGCCCACGCGCGGCACCACGCTGGCCCTTCGCCCCACGGACCGACCTCCTCGCCGACCGCGCCGCTGGCCTGTTGCTCGGTGGGGCGGTCCTCGTCGCGGGGACGGCATCGCTTCTTTTACTTGGAATTTCTGGAATTTACCGCGGTGGGGTCGCCGGCATCCCCCCGACCCTCGCGACGACGCTTGGCCCCGCCGTCGCGGTTGGCGTCGGTCTTGTGGCCCTCGATGGCGTCCGCCGCTACCGGGCCTTCCTCGCCCGCCACCGGCGCTCCGACGGCGAAAAGCGCCGCGAAGACCGCGAAGCGAACGGGAGCCCCGAGGCGGCACGCGCCCGCGACCGGTTCCGCGCGGAGGCTGCCCTGTCGGGCGACGCCGATGGCGCGCCGGCAGCCGTTGTTGTTGCCGATGGCGCCGCAGACTCGCCTGCATACTGCATCTATTTTCGCAGCGTCGATCGTGCGCCGTGGGTCGGCGCCGTCGTCCCCCAGCGGGACCTCCCCAGCGCCGCCCCAGCCCCTTTTCACGACCGAGAACTCGCGAAGAACCTTGCAGATCTTCCGCTACGGGCACCGATTCCCGAGGCCCATTTTGCCGTGCTCGCGCGGGCCTTCCCGCGCGCCTAGCTCCAACTCACCACTAGGCGCGAGCGCGTTTTCGGCCTTGATCGACGAGCTTCGCAGCGGCGTCTTCGCGACCGACCCCCGCGTAAAGCCGGCCGAGGACGAGGAGGGACGCCTGCTCGCCACCGGCGTCGTCGCGCCTACGGGCGGCGGCGAGGGCATCCATCGCCTCGACGAGCGCCTCTTGCTCACGACCGCACTGGGCGAGGACAAGGGCGAGGGTGAGTGCAACCTGCACCCGTTCGCCGCTCTCGGCGGTGACGACGCTTCGGGCGCGACGGAGGAGTCGAAGCGCTTCGTCGGTGTCGCCGCGGCGCGTGCAGGCGAGCGCGCGCAGCCGATCGATGTAGGTCCGCGCGCCGCCGCTGGCGCGCAGCGCTTCGATCCAGCGCTCAAGGGCGACCAGGTCGGCGTCCAAAAGCGACTCTTTGACCAATCGTTTTAGACGCTTACGGAGTGCTACCCCGTCCTCGATGGGCGCTTCAACGCGCCCGACCGACGGCACCGGGCGCTCACCACTCGGCGATGTTCGAATCGCGTCGTGGAAGGGATTGGACATTCGCCGCTGCTCGGGGCGCGCGGCGTCGATGCGCGCCGGCGGCTCCAGGAACCGAGGCGCCGCCGGGGACGCCGGGACGTGGGAGACCGGCGCCATCTGGATGAGCGTCGGCCCATCGCCGTCGCTCGACGGGGGGGGCGTCGTTCGCCGCACCGGGGCGGGCGGGTGGGAAAACGGCTCCGGGATCGAGGAGAGGATCGCCCGGCGCGCCTCTTCTTCACAGGTCGGGTCGCAGGTGCGGGCAAAGGCGACGAGCGGCGTCGGATCGAGGCCGACGGTCGCCACCTCGCGGCTCGCTTCGAGGGCCACTTCTGCGGCGCGACGGCCATTCCCGGAACGTGCGAGGCAGGCAGCCGCTTCGACGCGGGACAGCGCCCCCGGCCGGGCGAGCAGGCGGGTCGCGGCGATGTCGAGGATTTTGGTGCGCATTTCCTCGGAGACGATGGCAGCGCCGACCGCCAAGTAGCTGCGCGCGCGGAGCGCGACGATGCCCCCCTTGGGGACGGTCATCCAGCGATTCTCGCGGAGGCGCACGATCGCCGCGTCGCGAGCCGCCGCCGGGTGGCCGATCTCCGCAGAGACCGCCTCGACGAGGGAGAGCTCCGCTTGGCCGCCGAGGAGGGAGAGGATCGCAAGAATTCCGCAGGTGGTTTCGTCTTCAAGGCGCACACGACGACGCGTCCAGCGGACCGACGGCTGGGAAAGCTCGTTTCGGCTGAAGCGCTGGGGGATGCCCCCCGAGCGACCGCCCGAGAAGAACGCGTGCGCGATTGCCTCTGCAATTCCAAGCGGTTGACCGCCGCCTCGGCGTACGAAGCGGAGCCGCGCATCTTCGTCGAGGGGGCCATCGACGAAATTCTGGACGAGGGTCTCCGCGCGACGGGGCCCGAGGGGCCCGACGGTGAAGAGCGCCCCTTGCGGCATCGTGGCGAGCGCTGGCGGCGGGTGCACGTCGTTTTCGAGGCGCGCGACGAGGTTCAGGCGGTGGGTGATCGCTGCTCGCGCGAGGACGTCGAGGGTCGCGGCATCGATGTTCTCCGCGTCGTCAAGAAGGAGCGCCGGGCGGAGGCCGTCCTGGTTTGCGGCGCCGAGGACCTTCGCAACGAGGTTGACCGCCGCCTCAGGGGCGATCCCATTTCCGCGAAGCAATTCTTCCAGTTCGAGCGCTTCGTCGTGGACGTTCGTCGCGAGCTGCATCCCGCCCGCGCGCAAAAACGCATGGCGAAGGGCGCCGAGCGGCTCCAGGCCGGAGAAGGCCGGGGTGACGAGGAGCGACGGCACCGGTGCGATCTGCCCGGCGAGCTCGGCGAGGACCCGCGTCCCGCCGGAGCCGCGGTTGGCGCGGAGGATCGAGAGGGCGGCCGGCTTCGCAAGGAGGGCGCGAATGTCGCCAACCGTCACGAAGCTTGGGTTTTTGATGCGTCGTGCCCGCTGCGAGGGCAAGAGCGGGAGCGGCTGGCCGGCATCGAGACGCCCACCGCGGACGAGGACGCCGTCGATCTTTCGGGCGCGCGACCCAAGCGTGCAGAATACACCGGCATCGACGAGGGCCGGATCGACGAGCGTTTCGCCGGAGCGCGCGAGGGTAGCGAGGGCGGTGACGCGCGCGGTCGTCTCGCCGAAGTGGAGGCCGCCGAGGGCGCGCACTGGAATTCCGGGCCCTTGCGAGACGGCGCTGGAGAAGGGGACCTCGCCGCGAGCGGTCTCTTCGCCGGCCCTTAGGAGAGCGACAACCGCTTCTGGCGTCGCTTCGGGGAAGGCAAACACGACGGCGCGCCCGCCCCCACCGACGACACTTGCCCCCGCTCCGAGGACGCGTCGCGCGAGAAGATCCAGGCGCACGTCCGGCGACCGCCCTGTCGGGCGCTCCCATTCGGTCGCAGCGAGCGCGAAGGCGCAGTACCAGCCGTTCTTCAAAACCGATCTCCACCGAAAGCGAGCCCCCTTTTGTGAAGGGGGCTCGACCCAATCCATCGCACGCTCAGATGCGAATTCGCTTCTTCAGGGCCTCAAGCTCATCGTCGATTTCGGTCTTCCCACCGGCGACGCCCCCCTCCCCTTTTTCCAGGGCGCGGAACTTCGCGTCGAGGTCCCGATCACTCGGACCATCCTTGAGGGCCGCTTCGACCTCCGCCATCGCGAGGCCTTCCTGTTCGCGCCCTTCGATCTTCTCTTCGAGCGCCTTGAAATTCGCGAAAGCCGAGCCGCCGGAACCGTTTTCGTCGGCCTGGCGCGTCTGCTGGGCGCGGGAGACGAGCGTCCCTTTGCGCATCGAAAGCTCTTCGTGCTTCGCTTCCATCCGCTCAAGTTCCGCCTTGAGCTTCAACGCCTGATCGCGCGCTTCTGAGCGGGCCTTTTCCGCGTGGTCGGCCTCGGTGCGGGCGCGCTTTTTCTGTTTGAGCGCTTCGCGGGCGAGCGCCTCATCGCCGGTGCGGAGGGCGAGCTCGGCGCGTTTGTCCCACTTCTCGGCTTCCGCTTCGAGGTCGGCAGAGCGCTTCTTCAGCTGCTTGTCGACGGCGACCGCCGAGACGACCTCCTGTCGAGCCGCTTTGAGCTGCTCCTTCATTTCGTCGAGCGAGAGATGGACGAGCTTCTCGTCATCTTCCGCTCTGTCGAGCAACGAGTTGACGTTGCTCGAGATCACCTTCCCCATTCTGTCGAAGATGCCCATGGTGGGCGCTAGGATAGCCGAGCGGGCGCCCCGCCGAGGAGAAAGAACGATGCCGACATGCAAAGAGTGCAACGACGAGGTCGACGCCCTCGTCACGGTGAAGGTCGACGGCAAAGCGAAGAAGCTCTGCGAGGACTGCGCCGACCGCGCCCGGGAGGCGGCGGAGATCGCCGAGGCGAGTGAGTCGTCCAGGGGATGATGGGCTTCAAGGGCCGACGCTAGACAAGCGGTAGACAAAACGAAAACGCCGCCGGCGCTCGTTGGCGCCAGCGGCGTTTTCCTCGTTTTTCGCGAGGAACGCGAAAAACGCGAGGAAGAGCGGCGAAATCAGCGATTCATGATGTGGATCGCGTGACCCATCGCGTGCATCGACGCTTCCATCATCCCCTCACCGAGGGTCGGGTGCGGGTGGATGGTGAGGCCGATGTCGTCGAGGAAGGCGTGCATCTCGAGGGCGAGCGCCCCTTCGGAGATGAGGTCGGTCGCCGAGGGGCCGACGATGTGGATCCCGAGGACCTTCTTGTTGGCGTCGGAAATCACCTTGATGAAGCCGTCGGTTTCGCTGACAGCGAGGGCGCGGGCGAGCGCCGAGAACGGGAACTTGCCGACCTTGATCGTGAGCCCCTTCTCCTTGCACTGCTGCTCGGTGAGGCCGACGGTCGCGACCTCCGGATCGGTGAAGATGGCGCCGGGGATGCCGACCCAGTCCTTCGCCGACTTGTGGCCGGCGATGACTTCTGCAACGACTTCGCCCTCTTTGCTCGCCTTGTGGGCGAGCATCGGCTGGCCGCTGACGTCGCCGATCGACCAGATGTTGGGGACGTTGGTGCGGCCGACGATGTCGCTCGGGACGAAGCCGCGCTCGACCTTGACGCCGATCTCTTCGAGGCCGAGGCCGGCGCCGTTCGGGCGCATACCGACAGCGACGAGGACGACGTCGCAGACGACCTGCTCGGTCTTTCCGCCGACTTCGATGTTCACGGTGACCGAGCCGTCGGCGTTCTTCACGTGGCCGAGCGCCTTGGCGCTCTTGAAGAACTTCGCGCCGTGCTTCGCCATCTTGCGCTCGACGACGGAGGCGACGTCGGGATCGACGCCGGGGAGCACCTGATCGGCCATTTCAACGACGGTCAGTTCGGCGCCGAAACGCTGATAGACGCCGCCGAGTTCGAGGCCGATGACGCCGCCGCCGATGACGACGAGGCGCTTCGGGATCTCGGTGAGGCTGACCGCCTCTTTGGCGCCGATGATCTGCGTGCCGTCGAACTTGAAGGTCGGGATCTCGACGGTCGTCGAGCCGGTCGCGACGACGATGTTCTTCGTCGAGAAGCGCTTCGTGGTGCCGTCGGCCGCACGGACCTCAACGGTGTTTTTGTCGACAATACGGGCATTTCCCGCTTCGAGCTCGACGCCGTTCCCGCGGAAGAGGCCGCGGATGCCGCCGGTCATCTTCTTGACGATACCGGCCTTCCACTCCTGCATCTTCGTCGGCTCGACGGAGACAGACCCTTCGAGCTTGAGCCCCATCGTCCCCGCGATGTGGAACTTTTCGTAGGTGTGGCTCGCGGCGATCAGCGCCTTTGAGGGGACGCAGCCCCAGTTCAAACAGACACCACCGACCTCCTCTTTTTCCACACAGAGGACCTTCAGCTTCAATTGGCCAAGGCGGATCGCGCAGACGTACCCGCCGGGACCGCCGCCAATGACGATGGCGTCGTAGGTTTTGTCGCCGGGCAACGCTTCGGAGGGATTCGATTGGGTGCTCATAGGGTTCCTTGTGCGCCGTCTTAGTGCGCTTCATTCGCCGCGAGAAGGGCAAAGGGTCCGCCGTTTGTCACGAGGCCATTGCCAGCAAATTCGCTGGCGGTCGCAAACGGACGATTACCGGCGACCGACGCAGAGGACGGTGCCGACGTTCACGAAGCGCGCGGTGGCGTCGACTCCCGTGCAGGCTGCATCGATCTCCGCGCGCTTGGCCGCGAGGGCGGCGCCGCAGGGGGAGCTCGGCGCGAGGACGACCGGCGCGCAGGCGCCGAGAGGCCCGTCACCGTCTTCGTCGAGGGCGGCGGCCCGTTCGCAGGCGCCGAGTTCGCCGCCGTCGCAGGTCGCGCAGGTCCCAAGGAGGCAGTCGCTCTCCTGGGCAAACGCATCTCCGCACCCTTCGGGCGCTCCAGCGACGGCACCGAGCAGGAGCGCCTGGCAGGCTTCGACGTCGGGCCGAAGGAGCGTGCCGCGCACCGCGATCGCCGGGCGGATCGGGAGGCCGTCGCCGTCGAAGCGACTTGTAGAATACAAGCATTCCGTGCATTCCGTCGACGCGCCGACGCCATCGCAGGCGGCCTGGGACGCGTTTGCGCCGATGCACGCGGCGGCGAGCTGAGCGACTTCACCGGCCGTGCAGGCGCCCGGCGTCGCTACGGCGATCGTCCCGGAAGGGCCTGGCGCCGGTGCCGCGGCGGCGGCGTAGCAGGCCGGGGTGCCACCACCGTCGACGCTGCTGTCGGCGGAGGAAGTTGCATCCTGCACGCTTCCCCCTTCGAGCACGACGGTCCCGCCGTCGTTCCCGACCTTCGGCTCTTCATCGACGTCGCCGCCGCACCCGGCGGCCGGGGCAAAGAGGGCAAACAGGGCGAGCGGGGCTGCGAAAAGAGCGGAAGAAGGCGAGGCGCGCATGGCGGCGTCCATGACACACCTGCGCCTACGTGCCTACCTTCTTGGGAGGCATCGCGTCGGAGCGAGGCGCTCGCAAGGTCTCAGCGCCGTCGAGCGACGCAAAGGCCCGGCCATTCACCAGTCGTTCGGCATTTGAGAAATGAGGAGCCGAAGTTGCGAGGCGGGCTCTGGCATAGACGGCACCACGAACCCCTGCCCGCGAAGGCTCTTCAACAGCGCTTTGCCATCGACGCGCGTCCAAAGCGGGTGCCGCTCAAAATCGACCTTGACTTGCGTCAACTCGGTTGAGCAATCCACGAGCGAGCCGAGGTTCTCAAAGAATGCGCGCAGCGAACAGAGCGCCGAATTCTCGTCGGTCACGCCTTCCGTATCCAGCGGAGGCTCGACTTTACGGTTACGAATTTTGTACACGCCCGTTTCCTTGACCGCGCGCGCGATATCAAGCCATTTTCTCGACGCTGCTTCTTGGTCGCGCAGCGCTCGCTGATTGTCAGTGAGAGCGGCGTCGTCGAGCAGATAGCTTTCCATGCAATGGCGCTGAAGCGACCGTGCTTTCGCATTCCCAAATGGGTTCGCACTTCGCTCGCTTACGAGTTCTTCTGAAAGAAAGTCGCGGTCACGGATGGCAAAACACAGCTCCCCTTTCTTGCGAGCTTCTGCGAGTGTACCGTCTATGATCGTTTTTGAACCAACCCCTTCGACTTTGATCCGGTTGTTGAACTCAGAGAACTGGTTATCGAAGACGCGTTGCAAGATTTGTTTCGACAGCCCACTCGGCACATCTTCGCAAAACAGCGTAATGTCTCTGGTACCTCGGCGGCTCATGGCGCGACCTCTTGACCGAAGGGTGTAATGGTCACGAGCGACTCCGACGGGCAGAGGTTCATCAGCTCCTCCGAATGGGTAGTGACCAGGAATTGATTGTTGGCCTCGCCGCCCGCTTCGCAGAAACGGAGCATCGCTCGCTGCCACCGTGCGTGGAGATTGAGCTCCACCTCGTCGATAAGAATCACCGAGTGGAACGGCCGCTCGTGCACAAAATTTGCGACGAGTTTCAAGACTTGGCGCTCGCCCCCGCTGGTGCCGATCATCGAGTAACGGGAAGCATCACCGTCGCGGGTGAATTCAAGGTCGACGCCATCGTCCGCGTAGGGGGAGTCCTTCAGCTCCACGGGGGGCGCAAGTCGCGCGATCAGGCGCTGCGCGTAAGCCCATGGGTTCGCCCCACGGCTCTCCGCGTCCCACCTGGTTCCAGCGACGAACGCTTGGCTAAGCCTACTCACCTCCCGCTCAAGAGGCACCCCGGGAGCAGCCGTGATTCGCAGGTTTTCGTTTCCGGCCAATACGCCTGCGCGCGCCTGGTCCAAGTAGAGGAGTCCCCCGACATTTTCGAGTTCGCGCTCGACGCGGAAGCCCCGCGAAAGTGCCACTTTCAGTCGGGCTCTTCCACGAAGCGCCTGGGCGTCCCCCTCCACGGAGTGCGTCCCGTCGGGCATGAAGCGCACGGTAACCCCGTACGCGCTCTTGGGGCGGATCGGCACTTCCCGTCCTGACAACAGCTTTTCAACCCTGCTATCTGCCGATATCTCATCGTCGGTAAGGGAAAATCGGAGTGTAACCGACCAAGGTTCGTTGACACGAGGGCGAAGGCGAGGGTTGAACGGGTCGAGATCGACACGCCATCGAGGCGAGTTTGCCTGCGAGATACCGGCGTAGGCGCAATGAATTGCGTCCAGCACCGTCGTTTTTCCGTTCCCATTCGGCCCAGCCAACACTGCTAGCGTGAGGGGCCGCCCCGAGGAGTCGCAGAAGTCGACGTCAATCCGAGGATGGCGGAAATTCGCGACGGAAACGTGGTGGAGCCGCATGGGCGCTGGCTAGCAGGGAACTCCGTCGCGGGAACAGCGCAAGCCAGTCCCATTCACGATTTTTCGCAGCGCCGCCCCACGGGCGAGGTGAGCGATACTCGCATGAGGAGGATCGTCGGCCCAGGTTAGAGCTTGGCGTTTGCCAGGTGCGCGTCGACGGCCCGGCGAACGAGGTCGGGCACCTCCGGCGCCATCGCCTTCCACGTGGCGCGCGCATGCGCGACGAACGCTTCGAGGGCGTCCGCAACTTCGTCCTCGCCCGCTGGCGCGGATCGAGGAACAACCTCCAGCGTCCCTCCCCCTTCCGTGAACGACGCGACTGCCAGGAGGTCGTCGAACGTCACGGAAGCCAGGTCGGGGCCGGGGTCCACGGTCGGTGCGTCAGCGGGCAGGAGCCGAAGCGCGAGGTTTCGCTGGATGCTCGGGTAGGCCACCGTCGCGACGACGTCGTACAGCGGCGTCAATCGCGCATGGAGACCGTCCGGGTAGAACAATGCCCAATTTTTGAGGTGGGCGTCGGCGTTGCCGCAGAGGACGGAAAACGCCACTCGCTTGAGGTATTCGAGGAAGTCATCCGCGCCGCAGAGCCCGTGGACGACGCCACCGATCGCCGCGTGGTGCACCCAATCGAGCTCAAGGATCTCGGGGGCGTATTTCCACGCCGGCGGGACGTCGAAAACCTGGGCGAAGTCCTCTTGGTGGATGCGGGCCTTCGCTCCCACTCGGCCAGCGACTCGGTCGTAGCGACGCACGAGCAGCACGTCTTGATCGCCGTCAAACTCCTCGGGAAGGTGTTCGATGCTCGTCCCGCGGACGATGCGATGCTCGGGCACGACGAGACCGCTCCGTTCCGCCCAGGTCAGCATCGCGTGCTCGTTCCGGACGAGCTCGGTGTAGCTCGGGGAGCCGAACTTTGCGATCCACGCCCCCTCTTCGCCAGCAAACGGGACGGTGAGGCGATTCTGGTCGTCCGACAGCGCTAGCTTCGCTTGAACGCCGGTCAGCGCAAAACGGTAGGGGCCGAACGGGCTCGCGGCATCGGCGGGGCCTTCGCCAAACGAGTCGGCGGCCACCCGCACGGCGCCGGGGAGATCGCCCCCCAAGCGCAGAAGCATCGCGTAGTCCCGGTTCGGGACCGCCCCGAGCGCCCCCTCCACGATTTTCCGCAGTGCCCCCTCCGGCAGGAGATTTTGAAAGAACGGGGGGAGCGGCTTGCCGTGGAAGGAGGGCGCCTCGCTGTCCTCAAACACGCGACCGAGGACCGGGCGACGGGGGTTGGCCAGGTAACTCTTGGCGAGCGTAAACGCGGTCTCCCCCGACGGCGACGCCGGGGTGAGTTCGCCGACGGCCACCTCCCCGAGATCGACGCGCGCCGGCGTCATCGGCCGCCCCCACCACGCGCGAGATGGGCGACGCTCGGGGCGTCGTCGCGCTCCCGTTCGGTGCGCGCGTCGACGAAAGCGGCAACCCACCCCTCAAGCACGGCGGCACGGCGCGCCACGAAGGCGTTAGCGTCCCCGCGCAAGAGGCTGTCGCGCGCCGCCTCATCGATGCCGTGAGACGCGAGCGCCCCGACATCCGCCTCCCCGATCGCGACGCGCCAATTCCGTACCGGCGGATGAATCAGCTTCGTGGCCAAGCTCGGGAACCAGTTCTCTGTCTGCGGAACGACGCGCTGAAGCAGGCCAGTCGCGCCGTCGCGCTCGCCTTCGACGCCGAACAGGTCGTCGAGCGTGAGCACTTCGCCGGTCCGAAGGTCGCGGGGCCGTTGGTGGAGCAGCGCGCACGCGTGGACCTTTCCACGCGCGCCGTTGAGCGAAAACGCGCCGCTGGATGGGCGTACGCTTCGATCGGGCGCCTCACCGCCGTGCCGCAGGAGCCGCGCGACCGAGCCTTCCTCGTCGCCGTCACGGATCTCGTCGAGGTGCCTCTGCGCGGCACCGGATGCGCTGCCGTGGCGCTCGTCAACGGCGCCGCGCCAGTACCAGCGGGCGAGCAAGCGCCGACTGCGGTCGGATGGGCGCGGAAACAGCGCCCAGAAGCGCGCGAGCACGATCAGCGGCAGTTCGTACGCGCAAAGGCTGGCGTGGGGGACGCCGTTCGCCTGGAGGAACTCCGCCACCGCACCGAGCGCCGGGCGGAGCGTCTGAAGCGCGACTGCCGCGTCTTGAACGGCAAAGGTATGCGGGTCGAGCCCGCCGACGCGCGTTCCGTGGATCCCTTCGAGGGCGTTCAGGAGGGTACCGGCCTTGATCGCTCCGAAGCCTCGTTCGACGGTCGCCCGCGTTGACCACGCGAGGTCACGCCCCTGGCCAATTTTGGACCCGACGAGGGCGTTAAAGACCTCGTCGCGCTCCATGGGCTTTCCAGATGTATTCACGCGGTCAAAGACGTGTCGAAGGGTCTCTTCGTCGGCGCCGTCGACCTCGTAAAGCGGGAGCTGATACTCGCGGAGCTGTTTGCCGAGGTCAAAGTAGGCCCGCTTCGTTTCGCGCGGCAGCTCGGCGGGCACCCACTCAGACAGGGCAGTTGCGTCAAGGACGACGTAGAGGGGCACGTCGGGTGCACGCCCGTCGGGCGCGACCGCAGGCCTCCCTTCCCGCTCGTCGGCGCGCAGCGCGCGGTAGCGGAACGAATCTTCTTGGACGGAAAACACGAGGGTGCGCTCGTCGACGTCCGGGCGACGCCCGAGCGCCTCCCAGAGCGTTGTGATCCGCTGCTGCCCGTCGACGACCAGGAAGCGGTCGCCGCTTTCGGGGGGATCCTCGACGCCGCGAAGCCCCCGTCCACCGGCCGTGGGCGGCGGGTTTTTCCAGAGGAGCAGCGTACCGATGGGGTAGCCGCGGTAGACGCTATCGGCCAAAGCGCGGCGATCGTTCCCGTCCCACTTGAGGCCCCGCTGGAAGTTCGGCATGCGAACGCGCCCTTCGCGGACGCGCTCGAGCAGGTCTTCCACCGTGATGGCGACGGCGCGGGCACGGGTTCTCCGAGCCGGCGTCTCGCCGGGCGGAGACACCCCCATCGTCATCTTCGGCGCCTTTGGGCGGCTCTCGTGCATGGGGGTAACCTACCAGAAAGGTTTGCTTGCGGGCCTTCTCTGACTTCGCCGCACGGCCGAAGGGAACGGCACGCAACCAAACAAAAGGCCCTCGAAATGCCCCGCTGCGGCACCAAGTGTCACTGTAGGGCATTCGGAATGCTCTCTTCCGAGGGGGCGCGCTCCAAAAAGGCCCTCGAAATGCTTTTTCGAGGCACTTGGTGCCAGTTTAAGGCATTCGGAATGCCTTTTTCGAGGGGTCACGCCCCCCAAACGGGCATTCGAAATGCCTTTTTCAGGCACTCGGTGCCAGCTTTAGGCATTCGGAATGCCCAAATCGAAGGGGCACCGTCGAAAAAAAGCATTTCGACCCCCTTTTGGCAGGCATTTCGGCGCCAAGGAGCGGCGTTTTGCCCTGGACAGCTCAAGCGGCGCCGATATCTTCGTTGCCCATGACGATTTCCAAAGACAGTGACGAGCTCGGGTTCGACCGTGTTGCCAACCTCATCCGCGCTGTGCCTGCGACGGCGCTCCGCCCGCGGAACCTCGATATTGGCCAGCTGGTGACGGCGGCGTTCCGCGTGAGCCCGCGCGTGCTGCAGTTTGAGGCCGACATCGCCGCGCTTCCGCATTCGAAGCATGCGTTGATTGCGGCGATCCCCGACCTCGCCCATGCGATGAGCTACGTCCTCGGGCGCGTCCTCGCGGCGTCGAAGCCGGTGTACGACGTCGCCGCGCTCGCCGAAGAAGGGGCGAAGGTCCTCGAACTGATCAGCGCCGACCTGCGGACGTTGATGCTCCGCGGCGTCCTCCCGGCCGGCGCCCTCGACGGCGTGGCGCCTTCGCCCGGCTACCAGGCGCTCGCGAAGAACCTTCGCACGATTTCGTCGGTCGCCCGCGACAATTGGTCGCTCATTGAGGGGCGGTCGGGACTCGGCATTGAAGACGTCAAGCGCGCCTCCGAGATCAGCACCGCGATTTACCAACAGACCGCCGAGCGCACGAACGACGACCCGGCCCTCGCCGCCCTCCATCTGCTCCGCGACCAGACCTTCACGCTCCTGATGGACGCCTACGAAGAGCTCCGTCGGGCGATTGAGTACATCCGCTTCCACGAGGGGGACGCCGAGAAGTTCGTCCCCTCCCTCTACCCGGGGCGCCGAGGCCGAAGCGCCCGCGACGAAGCGACCGACGAACCGCTGCAGGCCGATCGCCCCCAGATCGCCCCCGTCGTGCCCCAGGAAGAGCCCCCGATTTCCAAGGATGGTCCCTTCCGCTGAAGAGAGAAGCCCCAAAGAAAAAGCGGCGCAAGGAGGGATCCTTGCGCCGCTTTCTTTTTCGTTTGCTTCGATACGTCTACTGAACGCGTGCCCGACGTGTGCGCGCAAGGCATGGCCAGGCTAATGTACGAGGGGTGGGACCATCAAATCGATTGAGACTCCGTGCCAAAGAGAGAGCCCGATCGACGTCGAAGTGGAACCACAAGACGTGCGGCCTCGAGTCTCCTCGAAATGCGACGGTCCAGCGGCTGCGCGGGCTTGTGCGCCTACCAGAACGTTCGAAAGGGAAAAATGGCTCCGGGCTTGAGCTTACGTCGTCGAAAACTAGGATCCCGAATCGATGCGCACGCAGGCGAAGCAGTCCCGCGTCGCGACGAAGTTCGTACCGTTGAAAGACGACTGAGCCTGCCAGAAGAAAGAAAACAAGCGCGTACCCGAGAATCACGGGTCCGATCGAGGGCATCGAGGCAAGGGCGCAAAGCCCCGCGCTGAGCGCGATAATGGCGGCACGCGCATACAGCGAACTCCGAATAGTCAGGGTCATTTCCTGTCGATCCCAACTCCAAAGCCCGCCGAAGCGTGATCGCCAAACGCCCCTCCGTCAACAAAGCTGAATCCACCAATCTCGGAGGGAGTGGAAAAACCACCGGCGCCGACCCCCAGTCCGCACACAAGGGGAACCTCAGCGCCAATCTTTCCTTCGCCGATGAAGATTGGCTCAGAGTCAATCACCGTTTTCCCGTTTTCGCGCGTAACGAGCGTTTCGACGCCGTAGAGTCCTGCGACGTAATTCTGTTCACCACCGAATTTCGCCCCGGCGGCAAGAATCGATCCCACGAAAAAGCCGTGATGACTATCGAACCCGGCAAGAACCGCTCCCTCGCCTTCCGGTGAAACCGGTAGGAACGGGAGGTGACCGCTGAATGCGAAAAAATAGAAAATACTCCAATTGCCCGTAGGATCAATCCGATTAACCGGGTCCCCTTCCGCGTACTCATACAGATTCACACCCCCCTTGTGGAGGCTCGGATCGCGTTCGAGCCAGCGGCCGATTTCGGGGTCGTAGGTTCGCGCTCCGAACTGGACGAGCTTCGTCGTCGGGTCCCAGAGGCCGCCGGCGAAACCGAAGATGAAGCGATCGCTCTCGGCAGTGCTCCCGGTGACGGCGACGATGTTCCCGAAGGCGTCGTAGCTGCGGGTGAAGACGGGGTTCCCGAAAGCGTCGGTGAGACCGATCACCGAACCGAGGTGGTCGGTGACGACGCGCCTGAGGCTCCAGGAGGAACCGCCCGTGGAGACGGCCACGAAATCGGGGACATGGCTGTGGGACGTGTAGAGGAACACGCGGTTGACAGTGTAGTTCGCGTTCAACTCGGCCACCGGGTGGAGGCCCCCGGCGTAGACGTAGCGGGTGACGACGCCGCCCTGCGTGCGCGCCGCGCGGCGACCGGAGGCGTCGAGGGTGTAGTCTACCGTCACGCCATTGGTGATGACTGTGCTGATCGGGCCGAGGTCGTGGTGCGTGTACGTGGCAGTCACCGGCCCCGACTTCGCCGCCAAGCGCCCTTCGGTGTCGTAGGTGTAGCTGGTCGTCGCACCGGCCACCGTCCGCGTAAGCAGGCGGTCGTCCTTCTCATTGGCGCCGTCCGAGTAGGTCATGGTCCCAACGCCGTCGGAGAGGCGATTGCCGTTGGCGTCGTAGCTGTACGTCGTCGTCGCGCCGTCGCGCGTCGCCGTCTGGATGTGACCCGCGCCGTCGTAGGTGTAGGTCGTCGTCGCGGAGACGAGCCCCGTCTCCGTTCGCGAGGAAATGCGGCCGATACCGTCGACGCCGAGCGCCTCCGCGTACACCGCCGAGCCGCCGCTCGTCTTCGTGTACTCGAGTGAGGCGAGCGCCCCATAGCTGTCGAACGTGCGCGCCTCCGTGACGGCGCCGCCGGTCTGCGCCGTCACTTCACCGCGCGGGCCGCGGGTCATCCCGATGGCGGCACCACCGGCGGTGATGCCGGTCGTAAGGTCGTCGTTGTCCCGCGTCGCGGTGACGTTGAACGACGTGCTGCCGAAGGTCCACGTCGTGGCGGAAGGGGCGCCGTGCTGATCGTAGGAAATCCACTGAAAGCCGTGCTGGGTCGCGTCGTGGAGGAACTCTTGGGCGACCAGGTAGCGGCCGATGAACGTACGGTTGCGCGTCAGGTTGTTGTAGCTCTCCGTCGTCCGCCGTCCCCACGCGTCCACGGTGTACGTTCCGATACTGCCCGACTGTGTTTCGATCCCCGTCTGCACCCCCCGCGTCGCATCATAGGTGTTCATGAGCGTGCGGCCGGGCGACGAGAAGGACCACGGCTGCCCATCCTCGTTGTAGGTCCACTGGGACGCACTCGTGCTTGGTGCCGTGAACGACACAAGACGGTTGAGGGCGTCGTACCCGAATCCGTTCTGGCTTGCGGCAGGCGCCGTGAGCGTCTGCAGGTTTCCGGCAGCGTTGTACGAGAAGTGGGTCTCACGCATGCCCATCGCCGCGTCGGTCGGCAGCGTCTCTGTGGTGACGCGACCGAGGCTATCCCGCGTGTACGACCGCGTGAGCGAGATGTCGCCGCCGGTCGTCGTGACCGAGGAGAGGAAACCATCGGCCCCATACGCCATCGTCTGCGTGCGGCCCCCCTGAGTCGCCGTGACCGGGCGATCTTAGGCGTCGTAGGTGAAGTCGATGGCCGAGGTTCCCCCCTGGGGCAGCGGGATCAGGCGCTGCGAACACCGGCTGGCTCCACTGGACGCCGTTCGGCAGCTCGTCGATCGTGTAGTCGGTCGCGTAGGTGAAGCCGATCGACGACGGCAGGTCGAGCGGCATCGCTGCCGGCGAGCCGTCGGTCATCTCCGTCATTCGAACGTTCACGTTCGTGAGCCCGGGGGCGTTGGTGATCGTGGTGCCCGGCGGAATAATCAGGCGCGCGCGGCGCGGCTTGTTTCCCGTGACACCTGCGATGCCGTGAAACTTTTCCGCTTCGACGACAACGGCCGCCTCGCCCGCCGCCGGGAGCGTGACGTTCATGGCGGCTTCAAGCGGCGTCGTGACCACGTCGGGGAGTCGATCGCGGCTGCCCCAACGGGTTTCGACGACGCGAAGCACGCTCGAGATCCCCTCCTGGGCGAACTTCAGGGTGACCGGCTCGCCGCCTTCGATGGCAAAGCGGTACCAGCCATTCGCGTCGGTGCTCGTCGTGCCGGCCGCGGTGTCGCGCCCGAGCGCCGAAACGGTGACCCCAGCCACGCCGTTCCCTGCGGCATCCACCACGCGTCCGCTGAGAATCGACCCGTGGGACGCATCGAAGGGGGTCCCCCCTTGCGCCGTGATCGCTGCCCCGATCTCGTCCGTCTTGCGCGGAAAGAGATCGCTGGGGCTCGGGGCACTCGGAGTGCTCGGGACGCAAGCCGGGCTGGTCGACGTCGTGTAGGTAAAGGTCGCCTTCCCGTCGGGCCCGATGCTGCAGACATTGCCGGAACAGCCGTTCCAGGAACCGAGCCCCTGCCGCCAGATCCCGGGCCCCGACAGCATGGTCTGGCAGCCCTCCTGCGTGCAAGGGTCGCCGTCGTGGACGTCAGCGATAAAGTCGGTCCGATACCCGTTAAGCGAAAGGCGGCTGGTGGACCCTTGGGTCCACGTCGCGGTCACTCCCGAAAGCGGACGGTCGAAGGCACCGTCCAACTCAACCCTCGACGGGCTGGTGCAATCGTTGAGATAGATCGAAGCTCCGGTGCCCCCGTAGGCACATGTCACAGTCGACGGCGAGCCGCTTCCGAACGAAAAGGTCAGGTAGACGCTTTGGTAGGTCGTCGGGGCGGGGAATGCCGGAAAGCGCTTGCTGAACCAAGTAAGAGACGACGGTCGCAGAATTCGGCGGTTCGCATCGAAAGTACCCACGTTTCCGCTACTTCTCGATACGTTGATGCCGCCGCTGGTTCCGCAGGCGGCGAACGCGCCGTCGTTCACCGTCCACGCGCCGGTCGTGGTGGCAACATCGGGCGGCGAGGCGTTATCGGCGACGCAGGCGAGGAGTGGGAGGAGGGCAAGGGCAACTACAGTGGGTCTAAACAGGGTTCTCATGGCGCGCCTACGTGCCACTTCTGCGGCGACTCCAGCAAGTAAAAACGAGGAGTGTGGCATCATGCCACACTCCTCGTTTTTACTTGACTAAATGACGCTCGCCACCGCCGTGATTACGGAGCTGTTGGGTCGCCCGCAGGCCCGCTCCGCGAGACGGCACTGGCGGAGATCACCGGCATCCGGGGATTCAAGACGCTTCATTCGCAAAGCACGGCCGCGACCTTCAAGAACGTTTCGCGCGCGGCTGTCCCAAGACACTGCTTTTCGATGGTCGCCTTCCCGCCTGCGAGGGCGAGGCCACATTCACCGTTCGGTGGCGGGACAAACGCCGCACATACCGTTGCTTCTGCCGAGTCGATGCACGTACCGAAGCGCGCCACGGGGCAGGCGTCACACGCGGAGCGCGTGCAGTACTCGGCATTTACATAGGCGACCCCACAGGCAGCCGCGTTCCCGAGAGCGACTGCCGCGCACGCCGGTACGTTCGGGATGTAGTCCTGGCTTGGGAGCTGGAGCAGAGCAGGGAGATAGAACCTGCCAGAAGCATCGGCGCTGGCGCCCGCAAGGCACTTCACACATTCGGTGTGCGCGTTGAGGAACGCTTGGCACCGAGCGACGTCGGCCGCCGCAGCGACGCAGGCGTCGTAAAAACCGCTCGCATCGCCAGCCGCGCACACCGTTTGGCGGCCGACGACTACGCGCGAAGGTTCGAAAGTCGCAGCCTTTTCGGCGTCAAGACAGGCAGGCACCGCCGCATCAAGCGCCGCATCGTCGACCGGAGGGGGGCCTGCGTCCCCTAGCGGCTGGTACACGTCATCGCTCGCGCAACTCGTTGTGCCGAGGCCAACGGTCCCAAGCAAAAGGGCGATGAGGTGAGGGGGAACGCGCATAGGTACAAAAAAAGAAGAACTCCCGCCGTCCGAAGGAAAGCGGGAGTTCGCCTGGTAGGAGCGTTGAATGCTCATTGGGAGTGTGCGGAGGGCACGACGGCGGGACGAAAGCGCACTCCAGGGAGAAGACGCCCCCCCCCTGGATGCGCTTTAGGCCGCGCAAACTCGCCCGCAGATGCTTCCGACCCGGCGTCGAAAATGGCGGAGGAGTTCTCTACCGTAGTCGCACTGCATGACGAACACCCCTCAAGCGCACCGATCGCGAAGGCGATTGATGCCATCAAAGGAGCGCGCCTCAAGTTCACTTGCAGTAGTAGGCGCCGAGCTTCGCCGTGAAGTCGACGAGGGTCGTCGCGTCACCGCCACAAGCAGTCTTGGCGGCGGCGAGCTTCGCAGCGTCGTTCGCGGCGGCCGTGAACGCTTTGCCACACGCGCTGTCGTCGGTGACAAGCACGCTTGCGCAGGGTCCATCCGCTGCGGCAGCCTGGCAGGACTTGTCATCCGCCTCGGTCGTGCAGTCCGTGCATGCCCCTTCGATGCAGATGTACTCAGACGCGAGAGGAGCCGCGCAAGCAGCCTTTACGCCGAGCTTGTCGGCGAGGCAGGCAATGTAGCCGGAGTTGTTCGTCGTAAACGCGCCGAGGAGGAGCTTTTTGGACGCGTCGACAGAACCGAGGAGGCACGTTCCGCAAGCCTTACGAGCAGCGTCCGCAGAGGTTTCACGCGTGTACTTGTCGCACTCAGCAGTGTTTCCCCCCTGCGAAGAGCAGACCGTACCGAACTCAGTGAGCTGGGCATCCGTGCACTTACCAGCCTGGTTCTCAACCACAATGGAACCCGCCGGAATGGCGACGCCGTTGGCCTCATCGTAGCACGCGGGTGCGTCGCCGCCGCCGTCGGGGGTCGTGACGGGGCCGCCATCGCCGGCATCCTTCTTCGCGGGGCCGGAATCAACCCCGCCATCCGCCTTGGGCGTTTCGTTGGGTTCCACCGTGCAAGCGCCGAGGGCGCCAGCGCCAACGAGACCGACGAGCGAGACGAGACCGAAGAACTTCTTGAACATGAGATGCCTCCTGCAGACGACGGCCGAAGCCGCTAAGGTAACGAAGCCACACCTGGCGAACCAAACTGCGAGACTTCGAACGAATTTCCGTGACCGGGTTGCTTCGATGCGGAACGCATCGATGTCGCTTGAGACCGGTGCCGCGAACGGACCGGTCGTAATCTTGTCGATGCACCCCGCGTCGCGGGTGTCCCGGATTCGGCGCCTTTCGGCAACCATCGCCAGCGGACGTGAGGCGGTTTAGCGGGTGAGTGGGGGGTCGTCAATCGCAAATCGTCACCCGATCGCCACGATCGGGAATACTTTTGTTACGCCGATTTTGACCGCGACTCCGCTGTCATAGCCCGCGATTCATGCTGCCGCACGTTGCAAAACGGTTAGGTGCATCCTGCACAGGCTTACAGATCGCGTGCATCATACACCGATCGCGCGCGTGCATTATGCACCATTGTTTGGCGCCTCTTCCCGACGGGCGATCGTCGCCTTGGCGCCGCCCGGCGAAGCGCCGGATCGGAGAACGAGTTGGAGGAGGATGTAGGCAAAGCCCAGATAGACCTCCGCTTTTGCGACCGCCTCGGCGCGGCGGTGGTTCTGCTCGAGCTCCTCGCCCGCAGGGCCGATGTGGCGAATCGCCCCCTCCCGGTGGAGGCGCGCGATCGTCGGCGTGAACACGAGCGCCCCCGCGAGGAGCCCGGTGAAGGCGATGCCGAGGCAGACACGGCGTGCCACCGCGATCCGCCCGGTTTCGCGGAGGCGTAGCAGTTCGGCGACGATGGCGATCGTGCCAGCCACGAGCGCGACCTTGTCGAAGCGGGCAAATACGAGCGTCATCGCGTCGGCGGCCCACGGCGCCGGGACCGTCCGGAAGACGATCGGCGCGACGATCGCCCCGAGGGTCGCAAAGCCGAACACCCAGACGGAGACGGCGATCGTCCCGAAAATAAAGGGGTAGTGGACGGCGGTTCCGGGAGGACGGGCAACAGGCTCAGTCATGGTTGCTGCCCCTTTTGGGCCTTCGCCCAGAGTTCGGCCACCTCGGCGATCGCCTTTTCGTCGCCCAGCCGGGCCACCACGGCGTCGACCCGCGCTTCCAAGGGCAAGAGCCCGGCGCGGGCGGCGGAAATCGCTGCCGCGAGCGCTTTTCGGGGCTCGTCGCCGAGGTCGGCTTCGATCGAAGCGCAGGCGCGGGCGTCGCCGAGGTGTGCAAGGGCGGTACGTGCTTGCAGACTGCACGTATCACGCACATGGCGAAGGATCCCAAAGGCACGGCGCTGGAGGGCCGGAATGCAACCGGTGAGACCGAGGGGGCCGGCCAGCTCGACGGCCTCGGCTTCGTCTTCGGGGGCCGGTTTTTCGTTTCGAATTTGACGGTTTACGATGACGTTCGTGACGAGCGGTACCGCCCGCCGATCGCCGATCCCTCCGAGCGTGATCGCCGCCGCGAGGGCGACCGCTTCGCTGGCGTCCTCGAGGAGCGGAACGAGGACCTCCCCCGCCGAAGCGCCTAGGCTCGTGGCCCGAAGGCGCTCTTCGAAGATACGGACGGCGACGTAGCGAACTTCCGGATCTTCATCGGAAAAGCGTGCGCGATGGCGGGCGAGCCAGAGGGCGTCGTTCTCTTCGAGGGCGGTCCAGCCGATGGTCGCCTGGTAGCGGAGCTCGGGGCGATCGTCGGCGAGGGCGCGGAGGACGGCGTCGCGGGCGCGATCGACGAGCGGATCGGCGGCGTTCGCGCCTTCTTGAACAGCGGTGGCGATGGTGACCGCGGCAACGAGCGCAAATTGGGCGACGTGGGGGTGTTCGTCGTTCTGGGCTCGGAGGAGCGCCGGCATGGCGCCGCGGGCCGCCGGGAGGGCGGCAAGATCGGCGAGGGCGGTCGCCGCTTCGACGCGCACGATGGCGCTCGGGTCGCCAAGGGTGCGGATGACTGCATCGACCTCGGCGTTCTCCAGGCCGGCGTCGCGCCGACCGGCGGCGGCGAGCAGGTGGGGGACGAGGTCACGGAGCGCGGCGACGCGGGTCGCCTCTTTTTCCGAGGCGAGGTCGCGGAGGGCAGCGGCGCGGGTGCGCGGGAGCGGCGAAGGGACGAACACGCGGCCTGCCTACCAGGGGAAGAAAGGGCCGGGGCCGCTTTCGTAAAACAAAAAGGATTACCCGCGCTTGCGTGGCGAAAAGACCGTCGACGCACGCACGAGTGCCGCGCTCCCCAGAAAGACGGCGAGCCCGGCGACGCCAAGCAGGAGCGGCGCGCGGAAGACCCCGGCGACCGCCTGGTCGAGGGCGCCGCCGAGCGAAACGCCATCGCGCGGGCCGAAGCCGACAAAGGCGAGGCCCGCCTCCCCGACGATCGTCGCCGCGGCGCTCGCCCCAAGCTGCACGGCGACCGTCGGCAGGACGTTCGGCAGGATATGCACACGCGCCGTCCCCAAAAGGCCGCGGCCGAGGGCGAGCGACGCTTCGACGAAGGCAGCCCCACGAAGCACCCGCGTCTCCATCGCCGCGAGCCGCGCAAACGGCGCCCAAGCGGTCACGGCGAAAACACATGCAAGATGCACCCGACTCGGCGCTCGCACGGCAGAGAGCAGCACCATCGCCAGCAGAAAGCTTGGAAATGCCTGCAGAAGATCGCAGGTACGCAAGAGCACCCGCTCCAGGGCGCCCCCGCGGAGCGCTGCGCCGACGCCGACCGTGGTGCCGACGGAGAAGCCAAACAGGGCGACGACGACGGCGAGCCCGAGGCCGCGAAGGAGCCCGACGCCGAGGAGCGCCGCGAAGTCGATGCCGGTCTCCGCGCAGCCAAACGGATGGCGCAGGCTCGGCGCGGCGAAGGCGTCTTCGGGGACGAGGTAGGTCGCCGATCCTCGGCTCGCCGCCACGAGCGCCAGCGCCACCACGAGCGCCAAGGGGAGCAGGCGCGGCGCCGATCGTTTCCAAGAAAAATCGGCCTTTTGTGCGGCGGAGGTCATCGAGCCTCTCGGGCGCGCGGATCGAGGATCCCTTGGAGGAGCGAGGCGAGCGTCTGCACGGCGACGAAGAGGAGGCCGCTCGTGACGACGGTCGCCTCGAGGACCGGCAGATCGCGCCCCGCGTAGGCTTCGAGGAGGAGCGTGCCGAGGCCCCGCCGCTCAAAGAGCTTTTCAAGGACGACAGCGCCGCCGAGGAGGGCGCCGAGCTGAGTCGCGACGACGGTCAGGATCGGGGCGGAAACCGCCGGCAATGCATGGAAAAACTGGGCACGGAAGACGCTCGCCCCCTTCGCGCGGGCGACGCGCACAAACAGAGCGTCGGTCGTGGTGCGCAGGGCGGTGCGGGAGGTGCGTGCAAGATGCACGGAAAGTGGGAACGCGAGGAGGGCGCCGGCAAAGAAGAGCCCCCCAAAGCCAGCATCGGGATCGCCGGGGAGTGGAACTACTGGAAATCGCACGGCAAGGAGCCAGGTGATCGCCGGCGCGACGGCGAGGAGCGGCACCGCGGCGGCCCCGTCGAGGAGGCGCGACAGGCGGGTCCGCGCCGGGGGCGGGAGCCAGGGGCCGCTCGTGAGGAGCCCGAGGGCGACGCCGACCACCAATGCGATCCCGGTCGCCAGGAAGGCGAGCGAGGCGGTCGCCGCAAGCGCTTCCCCAACGCGGGCGAAGGCGCTCGTCCCCGGGCGGCGGAGCGACGACCCGAGATCGAGGGTTGCAAGACCTCGAAGATACTGAAGATATTGCAGTAGAAGCGGTCGGTCGAGGCCAAGCTCGGCGCGCAGCGTCGCCAACGCGGCTGGAGAGGCCTGATCGCCGAGGACGAGGGCGGCGGCGTCGCCGGGGATCACGCGCAACGCAAAGAAGACGGCGGTCGCCAGCAGGAGGACGACGAGCCCCCCCTCCCCGGCCCGCTGGACCGGCGACGCGATGAAGCCGAGGGCGCGAGCGAGGCGCCCTTTAGAGACCGCTGTCGACGGCGCCATCTTGCGCGCTGCCCGCATCGGCGGCCCCGGCGTCATTCGCGCCGGCATCCTTCGCGCCGGCATCGGCGGGCCCCGCGTCGAAGCTTCCGCCGTCGTAGCGCCCGTCGTCGGCCAGGCAGACGCCGGCGTCGGGATCGCGGACGGCGGTCGGGGTCTTTACCTTGTCGATTTCAAAACTTGCGGCAACCACGCAGACGCGCGGGCGCCCGTCATCGAGGACGACGGCGTTCCACGGCGCCTTCGTCGGGTCTTCGCAGATGTAGCCGTCGCGGCAGTCCGAGTTCCCCTCGCACTCCTTCAAGCAGAAGCTGCGTGCCGTGCGCGGGAGGCGGCGGTCGTCGTAGCCACAGCCGGGGATGCTCGTGCCGTAGGCGACACAGCGCGCTTCGCTCGGACACGTCCCGCGGCTGCAGGAGAAGACCGTGCAGTAGCCGCTCGGCTGGGTCGTGTCGCAAATGCGGTCGGAGGTGCTCCCGTTGCAGTCGGCGTTCACCGTGCAAGGGTCGCCGATCTCCTTGGCGCAGCCGGTCGCCCCGAAGGTGCAGATCGCCAGCAAAATCGCTCGGCCGCGCGCCGTCGAGGGGGGCGTCGCGAAGAGGCGCCGAAGACGGCGAGCAAGACCAGAGAGCCACATAAGAAGCACCGGCTTAGTCGGAAACGGCGAGGGCCGGTGCCGGAAACGCAGCGCCGGCCCTCAAAAATATCGCGGTGGCAGCCAACGCTACAAACCGGTCACGGGCAGACCGGCGGCGTCGGGTCGCAGACCGGCTTGGTCGCCTGGGTCGGGCCGTTGGGGCCGACGCAGTAGGTGCCGCTGCCGCACTGGATGGTGCCGTTCGCGAGGCCCGCTTTGCAGAAGACGGCGTCGTAGCCGAAGGTCCCGGTGCAGTAGAGGCCGTCGGCTTTGCCGGCGCAGAGCCCCGGCGGGACGGTCCCTGCGTCGCTGGCCGGGCGGGCGTCCTTCGGGCAGTCGGCGATGAGGGCGAAGTTCAGCTGGGTCCGCTTGACGCGCTCGCCCGCGTTCGAGAGCGGCGGGTTGCCGTCTTCGACAGTGATGTTGCGTTCGTGGGAGAAGCCCTCGATGCGGACGCCATTCAACGAGCCGAATTGGTTGTCGAAAATGTACCCGAAGCCGGCGCGATCGGTGAAGCGCGAGAGCGTGTACATGTGATCGGGGTGGCCCGCCCAGCCGGCGCGATCCTGGGCGACCATCACCGAGCCGCCGACCATCTCTTGGGGGTTGGTCGTCTTCCGCCAGCCGCGCTTGAGGAGCGCGTCACGGAGGCCGTCGGTCGTCTGGTACACGGGGATGTTGAGCCCGGAGAAACGGAGCGCGTAGGAGACGTAGGTCGTGCACGCCATGTGGTCGGCGGCCGGGTCGTTCTCGCGGCCACGACCGTAGAGGTGGGCGCGGGCGGTGCGGCGGATGAGCATGAACTGGGACTTGTAGGTCGCCAGCAATTTCGCGTTGATGCCGTCGTCGGGGCAGCTCCCGCCGTCGGTACCGGAGTCGCTCACCGCGGGGCCTGCGTCGCGGGGGATGCAGCGCCCGGCGTCGGAGCTGCCGCTGGAGCCGCTGCTGCTGCTCGTCGAACCGCCATCGGTGCCGCCGCTGCTGCTCGTCGAACCGGAGCTGCTGCTCGTCGAACCGCCATCGGTGCCGCCGCTGCTGCTCGTCGAACCGGAGCTGCTCGTCGAACCGGAGCTGCTCGTCGAACCGGAACTCGTCGTCGAACCGCCGTCGGTGCCGCCGCTGCTGCTTGTGGAACCGGAGCTCGTGGTGGAGCCGGAGCTCGTCGTCGAGCCGGAGCTCGTCGTCGAACCGGAGCTCGTCGTCGAACCGGAGCTCGTCGTCGAACCGGAACTCGTCGTCGAACCGGAGCTCGTCGTCGAACCGGAGCTCGTCGTTGACCCGGAACTCGTCGTGGAGCCGGAGCTCGTGCCGCCGCTGGAGGAGCCGCCCGGCTCGCAATCGGTGGAGACTTGGCGCTTGGAGCCATCGCTCGGGCACGGGTAGCCGTAGGGGCTGTTGGGGCCCTGCTCTTCGGGGGCGTCGGGGCCGAGGGGGACGGTGTCGAAGTTGCTGACCGGCACCTTCATCGTGTCGCAGGTGGCGCCGCCGCCGTTTTCCTTGCACTCGGCGACGATCGTCTTGTCGAAGGGGCCGTAGGCGTAGGTGCCGTCGGTGCAGAGGCCGGTGCTGTCGACGGTCGTCCCGTTCGGGCAGACGCCATCGCCGCGCGAGGCGCCCGCGACGTCGGCCGGCCAGTCGGTCTGGTCACAAATCTCAGCAAAACCGAGCTTTTTGCACTCCTCGACCATCCCCGCGGGGAACGGGCCGAGGGCGGTGCCGGGCGCGTTGCCGCGGACGCAGAAGGTGATCTTCTCGTCGTACTTGGAGCCGGGCGGGCAGACGGCGTTCGTCGAGTCGACGAGGCCGACGGCGTCGGTCAAGTTCGACTCGGTTCCGCTGGCGGGCGGCTCGAAGATATCGGAAGTTACCGGCTTTTTATCGGTGCCGCAGGCGACGGAGACGATGCCGCTCGTCACGATCCCGGCGACCGCGAGGACGGCGAGGACGGTGCCCCGCTGGCGACGGGCCCGGGGGGAGTTGCTGCTGAACATCTCGACGCGACCAGGAAGCTTCCGCATACCGGCAGCCTGACAAGCCTTTCGCGGGTGAGTCAAGCGACGAAGAACGCTCGCGCCGCCGCAATCGACTGAAGAGACGTCGCGCCCCCTTCGCCTGGGGCGCCAACGTCCCACCTTCGCCCCCACGAAGGCTCACGGGCGCGGAACCAAGGTCCGACCTTGAAAACAGGGCTCGCCGCTGCCCCCAATTCAATGTCCGACATTGAAAACAGGGCTCGCCGCTGCCCTCAAACCAATGTCCGACATTGAAAACAGGGCTCGTCGCTGCCCTCAAACCAATGTCCGACATTGAAAACAGGGCTCGCCGCTGCCCCCAATTCAATGTCCGACCTTGAAAACAGGGCTCACGGGGCGCGGTTTGCCAGGGCGAAGACCGGGCGGGTGCCGTCGAAGGTGAGCGTCGCTTTTTCGGGACCGCCGTCGCGGGCAAGCGTGAGCGTCGCTTTCTCGGCGGCACACAGGGGGACGCGAAACGCCCCCGACCACGGTCCCTGGGAGAGCGGGCCTGCCGAGGCGATGTAGACGCGCTCAACGGTGCCGACCAGCGCCTGGCACCCAGAAGCAGGCTTGGCTTCCGGGGCGAGGTGGAAGGCGCCGACTTCGAGGCGCGATGTCGGCTCGCCGGGGAACAGCCCCCGCCAGTTCAAGTGCCCATCGCCAGTAAGGCGTGGACCGGTCGCCCAGACGGCGCCGTAGGTCGTCCGCCAGGTGTCGAGGGTCGTTGCGAGCGATTTCGCGTCGCCATCGACGTCGATCGCCATGCGTGGGAGTGTCAGCGGCGGCCCATCGTCGCCGGAGATCTCGAGGGAATCGGGGTGGATCGTGACCGCCGTCATGCCGAGCGGCGCGAGCTCCGACTGGGCGATCGTCACGCCGTTTCCGTGGGTCGCGATCGCGCCGCGCAGGGAGAACCCGAGGCGCGCCGCCGCTGCCACCGTCCGCCGCTCGGCGATCGCTTGCGTGGCGAAATAGCCGCCCGTGACGAGCGCAACGAGGAGGGCGCCGGCGACCAGAAGCGGCCACGGGGGGCGTCGACCCGCCGCCCCTTTGGGACGAAAATCAGGAACGGGCGCGGCGACCGGAGCACGGCCACGGCGCGGCGCTTGGGCCGGTTCTTGGGCCGGTTGTTGGGTGGCGTCCTCGCGGCTCACATCGAACCGTGTCGCGGCCGTCGGAAGCGCCAGCGACGCGCGCGGCTTCTTGGGGAGCTCGGACGTGAGCTCCGGCGGATCAGAGAGGGTCGCCGGCAGCTTCGTAAGCGGCTTCAACGCCTCCACAAATTCGGTCAGCGACGCGCGCTCGGGGAGATCGACCTGGAGCGCGTGGGCGATGATCGCGTCGAGGGGGGCGAAGGCCGGGTGGTGGCTGCTCGGCGGCTTGAAACGCCCGAGGAAAATCGCGCCGATGAGCTCGGACATCGTCCCCCCTTCAAAGGGGCGTTCACCGACGGCGAGCTCGTAGAGCGTCACCCCGAGCGACCAGACGTCGCTCTTCGCCTCGACGTCCTTCGACGCCGCCAGCTGTTCCGGGCTCATGTACTGGGGCGTCCCGACGATGGCGTCGGCGCGGGTGATCGCCGCCTCCCCCTCCACCACGAGCTTGGAGATCCCGAAATCGACGACCTTGACGACGCCAGAGGCGCTCAAGAACAGGTTCGCCGGCTTCACGTCGCGATGAACGATCCCGGCCGCATGCGCTTCGGCGACCGCCTCGCAGGCTTCGAGCAGGTAGCGCGCCGCTTCGGCGATCGGGAGCCGGCTGCGACGGGTGAGGACGGTGTCGAGATCCTCGCCAACGAGCCGTTCCATCACGATAAACGGGACGCCGTCGTCCTCGCCGACGGCAAAAATCCGAACGGTATGCGGCCCAAAGAGGCGCGAAGCGGCTTGGGACTCGCGGGCGAAGCGGGCGACCACTTCCGGCACGTCCATGAGATCGGCGCGAAGGCACTTGATCGCGATGGCGGTGCCGTTCCGTTCGTCAACGGCGGCAAAGACCTCCCCCATTGCCCCGGCGCCCAGACGCCCTTCCACGCGAAAGTGCGTGCCGATTCGCGTCGGAATTGGGCGTGACGATGGTGCGGAAGATTTCATGGCGGCGGCAAACCCTCCATTGTGCCTGGCCGTGGAGGCTCGCGGAATGCAAAAAGGATCTTTCCGGCGAGCGCCGGAGTGAAGGTTTGCGGGGCACCATCGAACTTCTGTGGCGGAACTGCGGCGGTTCCCCGCTAGCCTGCGCCCGCGTATGCGCCCCGCCTTGCTTGCCCTCGTCTTCGCCCTTCCGGTCGCCTGCACGTCGCTCCCGACGATCACGGAGCCGCCCGTCGACGCCGGCGCCGACAGCGCCGTCGCTGACGCGGGCGCCGACAGCGCCGTCGCTGATGGAGGCGCAGCCGACAGCGCCCTCCCGGACGGGGGCGATGCGGGAGCCATGACCGATAGCGGCCCTAGCGACGCAGGCCCGACCGTCGATGGACTCCGTGCAGGATGCAGCGGCTCGCGAGGCGTGCTGTCGCTGCCGCAAGTCGCCGTCACTGCGACGTCGGTCTACTGGGTCGGGCCGGCATGTGGCGCCAGCGACAGCAAGCCAGTCCTCCACAAGACCGCACGCACGCGGGTCGCTTCCGGCGCCCCCCTATGCGGCCAAGGGGCTGAATTTATGCTTCCGCTCGGCGCTCCGGCCTCTCTGCTCCCGACGAGCGAAGGGGTCGCAGTCGTGACGCACGCACGCGAGGTGATGCGGCTGGACGAACCGACAAGCACGACGTCGGTGCAGACGGTCGGCGCCGCACTCCCGCCGTCGAACGTGATCGGCGCTGCCGTGGCCATCGGTCCGACCGCCGACAAGCCGCTGGCGATTGCGTGGATCTCCGCCAATGGGACACCGCACTACGAAGTCGCCGGAGGTACGCTGACCGGATTAAGCGGTCAGGGGCACGTCGGGATCGCGGTGACGGATACCCCTTCGGCCTACTTCGCCCAGATCCGCAATGGGCAGCTCAATATCGAAAAGAAACCGGGGCTTCTGCCCACTGCGAAGAGCGCAAACGTGACGCCGGTCGCCCAAATCCACGTCGCCGGCGCGATGTTCCTCGTCCGTCAAGGGACGACGCTTTCGTCCAACGTCGGGGGGGACACTCTCGTTCCGCTCCCGAATATCGTCTCGGAGGGCCTCGCGCCGGCCGTCGATGCGCCAACAGACGTGGTCAGCTTCCGAACCGCTGGGGGCGTCACTCAGCTGTCGCTCGTCAGCCGAGTAGCGAACTCCTGGGAGGCCAGGCCGCTGGGAAGTGCGACCCGCTTCGAAGGCATCGGGAGCGCCGTCAGCGCCGCACCCGGCGCGATGATCGATGTTGCGACGACGGGGTCCTGCCCCATGGGCGAGTCCTTCATCAACTTCGAGCGTTTCGTCAAATAGGCTTACGCGCCGAGCGCCTTTGCGAGGGCGCTTGCGAGGGTCGCCGATGCGGCCCGGTGGTGGGCGAGCCAGTCGGCGCGACCGCCGGGGCCGGTGGCGTTGGCGATCGCCAGAAGCGCCCCCGCGGGGACGCTCCGCGCGCGAGCCGCCGCGAAAACGGCTGCTAGTTCCATGTGTTCCACGGAATGCTCGCCGGTCACCAACGGAGGCTCCTGGGCGACGGTCACCCCCGGCGTCGTCGCGACCGAAACACGCGGCAGCCCGGCGAGCGGCGCGCGGGAAAGCACGGCAAGCGGCGAAGCCGGCAACGGATCGCCGACCCCCGCCGGAAGCTCGGTGCCGACCGGCGCCGCGAGCGCTGCCTGTTTGGCGACGACGAGGTCACCGATCGCAAGCGGTACGCCCGGGTAAAAGCCTGCAGTCCCTACAAAAAGGAGCGACTCCGGCTGATGGCGATCGAGGGCGGCGATCGTCCCGAGTGGCGCTTCCAAGAGCCCAATGCCGACGGCGGCAAGGACGACATGCTCGCCGAGCCGCTCGCCGAGGGCGGCACGAAGGGGGGCGAGCTCCGGTTCAAAGGCGGCAACGACGAGAAGCATCCCGTCGTTCTACTCAGAAAATCTGCACGGTGTCGCCGCTCGCGGTCGCGCAGAGCCCCTCGGGCGTTGGCGATCCCGTGGTCCGCAGGATGTCGGCCGGGGCGAGTGTCTTGGTGGTGCCGGCGAGCTCGCTCGCGAGGACGCGCACGAGGCTCCGCTGGAGTTTCGTCACGAAATAGCAAGGGATCTTCGGCTCTTGGTGGGCATTGCCGACGCCGGAATCGTCGGTCAAGAACAGGTAGCGACCACCGGTAACGAGGGCGGCGCTCCGCATGGTGCGCTCGAGGAGGTCGTCGACGCCGCTCGAAGCGACCGGATAAATGTGGATCCCCTGCTGGTGGGCGCCGACGATCGCCTGCTTCATGGCGCCGGCGTTTTCCGTGTGGTGGGGCGCGTCGCCGACCCAAAAGGCGACCTTCGCGACGTCGCGGCCGCTCCGCCAACCGAGCTGGGAGAGCGCGGCGAGCCCCTTCTCCGGGCTCTCGGGGATGTCACCACCGCCGCCGGCCGCCTGCGCACCGAGGGTCGCCGTGAAGGCGCGCGGATCGCCCGTAAAATCGAAGCTTTTGACGACGTACTCGTCGCCCGCGTCCCGGTAGAGCACGAGGGACCAGCGCTGGCTCGCCCCGGGAACTTGTTCTCCGATCCGGCGCTTGGCCGGGCGGAGACGAAGTTGTCGGCGACCGCTTTGGAAATGCCCGCAAATTCGGCAGTCAAGTAGCGAATTTCGTCCCCCATGCTGCCGGTCGTGTCGAGGACGATGGCGGCGTCGACGGCGCTGTGGGGGCTCCGCTGGCCGGGGGCGAATTCGGCGGCGGCGGCGTCATACTCGGCGCTCGAAAAGGCGGGGGCGCCAGGGACGGCGGCGGTCGTCGCCAGATACTTGTCAAAAAACGAGTAGTTCAGCGCGTCGTCCCAGATCCCCGCCGTGAGCACGCCGGCGCCGACCTGGGCGCTCTGCGCGCCGCCGGCGCTCTCTGCGGGCGGCGGATCGCCCGGACCAAGGTCGACAAAATCATCCCCGGAACCGCCTGTGGAGCCGCCTTTGGCCGGCGAGCCAGGGGCGCTCGCGTTGGTCCGCGACAATCCCCCGGACGACGACTCGGACGTGCTGCAGGCAAGCAGCGGAACCCCAAGAACCAGCGCCGCGAGCACACCCAGGTAATTCTTCATGGCGGCCCTACTGCGGCGCGCGTGCCAGCGAAGATTTGCACCGTCACGCCTGGCACACGGCACAAAAGCGACAAAGGCCCGGCAGAACGCCGAGCCTTGGGATCCACGACGGTACCTTCCCGAACTACTTGCGGAAACGCGACGGGAACACGTCTTGGGAAGCGCGCCCCTTGAGGACGTCGTCGTCCGGGTGGAGGCGAAGGGCGCGCTCGAGGAGGAGCGCCTCTTCTTCGGCGTGCTTCGGATCGGGGAGGCAGCACTCGACGGGGCAGACCGCCTGGCAGGCCTCATGGTCGTAGAACCCGACACATTCCGTGCAGAGCTCGGGGTCGATCACATAGATTTCGTCCCCTTCGCTGATCGCTTCGTTGGGGCACTCCGGCTCGCAGGCGCCGCAGTTGATGCAGTCCGCAGTGATGTAGGTCGCCATATTGCGGGCGCATTCTACCGCAGACGATGCCGTTCCGCACCCGGGATCCGAAGCGCACCGCCGTTTCCCGGGGGCGACCGGCGCGACGCGCTTGTTCGCCCTCGTCAGCGCGAGGGGGCTTCCAGCCAAAACTGGAGCCCGGAATACCGGAACGAACCGCGTTTCGGCAGCGGATACGTCCCCGCGCGCAGCGCCGCCCGAAGCGCCTCCGACGCCGGCGGCCCCTCAGGCGTCGCGCACCTTGCCGGGATCGACCAGGCGTCGGTGCAACCGAGGTATTCACCAAGGACTTCAATAGCTTCCGCGAGATCCACGAACGCGTCCGTCCGCGAAGCGGGAGACGGCGCGGAGGTCTCCACGAACGCGTCCGTCCGCGAAGCGGGAGACGGCGCGGAGGTCTCCACGAACGCGTCCGTCCGCGAAGCGGGAGACGGCGCGGAGGTCTCCGCGAACGCGTCCGTCCGCGAAGCGGGAGACGGCGCGGAGGTCTCCACGAACGCGTTGGGAGCGGACCTAAACGAGACGCCGTTCTCTTCGGAATCGGGCAGATCAACTTCGATCTCAAGGACGCCCGAGTCCCGCACGTAGAAGTGCTCCAGGTAGCCGCCAGCGACGGGGCAGTGCCGCGCGTAGACGAGCATCAGCCCACCGCTCGAAACGCGAACCATTCCTGCAAGTTCATGTCGGAACTCCCTTCGAGGGGGCAACCTACTAGGGATGAAGCTCGGGCGAAGACCGGAGAACGAACGAAAGCAGTTCATCGCGGGCGGTGGGGCGGAACCGGCGGGGGGCGCCGCCTCTTCGAAGCTCACTTGCCGCCGTTCGGGCACCGACGATCGGCATCGCGGCGACGATCGCCGAGAGCGCTGCGTGGAAAGCCTCCCACGCCGGTACCGGATCACGAGCCGTTTCCAGGGCAAAGGCGACGGCGCGGTCGACCACCTGCCACGTCGCTGCGGCCCGCGTCGAAGGCGGTGAGGAAACGGCGAGCATTGATGCGGGTGCTCGTCCGCCCGGAACCGCCAACGGCGGTGAGGAAACGGCGAGCATGGATGCGGGTGCTCGTCCGCCCGGAACCGCCAACGGCGGTGAGGAAACGGCGAGCATGGATGCGGGTGCTCGTCCGCCCGGAACCGCCAACGGCGGTGAGGAAACGGCGAGCACGGATGCCGGTACGTGGACGACCGGGACGACGAGCGGACCGCCGGCCCGAAGACTCCGTGCCGACGAACGAAGCGTCCGAGCCACGCCATCCGACGACCCAAACGAGGCGCCCCAAACGACCCCGGCAAGCGAAAGCAACGCCGCCGCAAACCGCCCCCAATCGCCGTTTGCGGCGAGGAGGTAGGCGAGCGCGAGCGGCTCCGTGGAGACGTCCCAGCCGACATGGGTCGCGCACCAGAGCTCCGACGGCGAGAGCTCCCCCGAGAGCCACGCGCGGACGTTTGCGCCGAGCATCGGTTCGGTCACCTCATCCACATCGTCGCGCGTTCCGTCGGCCATCGGAGAAAGTGTCGCACATCCGCGACAGTCGACGCCAATTCCGGCTTCGGCAACTCAAGCGTGCAGTTACGCGTCCGTCCGCGGAGCGGGAGACGGCGCGGAGTTCTCTGCAAACGCGTCCGTCCGCGGAGCGGGAGACGGCGCGGAGTTCTCTGCAAACGCGTCCGT
>DYPH01000059.1:32923-34708 GCA_020720045.1 Sorangium cellulosum
CCGCGGAGCGGGAGACGGCGCGGAGTTCTTGGCAAACGCGTCCGGCGGCGAAGCCGGAGACGGCGCGGAGTTCTTGGCAAACGCGTTCGCCGGGAAGCTGCCTCGCCGAAGGGAAGCACAGCTCCGGAGTCCGAGTTGAATGCGAAGAGCAGGCTCTCGAACGGGCGTTTGTTGGGATGCCTCTTGCGTTTTTCGCCCAAGGCGGAGCACTGCCGTTGGGTCCAGGCGCATCCGCAGCCGGCCGTCTCCCCCGCAGGTGCCCCCTTGAAAATTACGTATCTACTCGCAGTTCTCGCAGCGGCCGCAGCGACAGCCTGCGCCGGAACCGCGCCCCGTCCGTCGGCGGCCCCCGTGGTCGCCCCTCCTCCACGTACGACGGTCGCCGCGAAAAAGGCCCCCAGGACTCGCCTGATCGTCGATCCGGTGGGGGGCGGCGTGACGGTGATCGCCCCCGACGGCACCGCGACTCAGGTCCCTCCCTCGGAGACCTTTCGCGCCGATGGCCACGGCGCCTTTGGCCGCATCGCGCTCCCGGCCGGCACCACGGAGGTCGAGGTCGATCTTTCGGGCTACGGCTCTGTCGCCGCGCGGCGAGACGCCGGATCGGAGAACTCGTCCCGCGCGCCGGCGATGCGGTGGGGGATCGCCGCTGTCCCTCCCGTCGCAGCGGGTGCCGCACAGCATTTTGGTCCCGCGGGGGGCGTCGGGGCGACATTCGCGACGGTCGCCGATCGTGCGCCGGTGCTTTTTGTTGCCGAAATGCCGGGAACCGCCGAGTTTCGTGCCGACGACGGCGACGACTGGGCACTCTGGAACGGCACCCCCGCCTTCGACGTGCGTGCCGTCGCCGCAGAAGTCGCCGGATTCCGGGCTGCGGTCCGCGAGCGCTTCGGGGCCCTTGGCGATCGCCGCACCCTCGGCCTCTTCGTCGACGTCGACGCATAGCGCCCCAAAGGGGCCTTCTCCGTGGGGCGCCACGGCGATGTTGTTTACGTGCGCGTCGGGCCCGCCGACGTCTGGAGCGGACCGCTCCGCCTCGCGACCCTCGCCGCCGTATCCCGCGGATACATTGGGGAAACGGTGCGCCTTCCGCCCGGCGAAGATGACGGCTGGTTCGCCGGCGGCGGCGCGCACGCGTTCACCCGGTCCCTCCTCGCGAGCTGGCAGGGCATCGACGCCGAGGAACTCGCACGCGACCAGAACTCCCTCCTCGTCTCCGCTGCACCGGGAGCGCCGCCCTCACGAGCCACGCCCGTCCCCTCCGTCTACAGCGCCCTCTACATGAACACCGTCGATCGCGACGCCGTCCGTACCGGCACGCCGTTCGGAATCGTCTCCGCGTTCCGCGAGCTCCAGGAGGTGGCGGCTGGCCACGGCGGCGTCGTGACAAAGGCGGCGGTCTGCTTTCAGGTCGCCAAGCAGCGCGTAACGACTTGGGAATTTCCCTTCGATCGTGCGCGCTCGCAACAATTGGGCGTCCTCACCCCGCGCAACCCCGAGCAGGCGCCTGTCCCCGCGTTGCCTTTCGGCGAAAGCTACCGCGAGCGAGCCGAGGTCGACGGGGGCCTCGTCGTCGAACTCGCCGGCAAGTCGCAGACGATCCGCGGAACGGCGGTTCCGCAGCACATTTTCGCATGGACGGCGCGCCGCCCGGGACCATGTGCGCCGACGAAGTGATTCGCGGTTTCTTTAGGTCTAGCGGTCAGGTGGCCGTCCCCCCCTGGCCCAGGCCAGGCAAATTTGGCCGGGGCCACCCCCTCCCCGCTCGTGAATGGCCCGATTTAC
>DYPH01000194.1 GCA_020720045.1 Sorangium cellulosum
CCAGCGAAATTGCTGGGAGCGGCGTCGCGAGAGACGGCGGGCCCACTTCCACAGGCGCCGGGAAGGAACGGAGCCGTTGCTCGGCGGACGACATCGTCCTCCCCGCGGATGCGCCGCCGGTCGCCGGGGCGACGGTCGCTCTCGGGGAGCGGGCTTCAATGACCTTTCTTCACGTCCCTCAAAAAGAGCATCGCGACGACTTCAATGAGGAGTCTCTGGTCGTCCGTCTCGACCTCGATGGCGTGCGCGTCCTCCTTTCCGGCGACGCCGAGGCGGGCGGTCGCGCCTCGCCGGCGGCGAAGCCGACCGCCGGATCGGTGGAGGGGCAGCTCCTCGCCGCCGATCGGGATGCGCTCGCCGCCGACGTCTGGGTCGTCCCCCACCACGGCTCGAAGTCCTCCTCGCGAAAGGCGACGATTTCGGCAGTTCATCCAAAGATTTCCATCATCAGCGCCGGGCCGACCAAGTACGCAACGGTCGTGCTCCCCGACGCGGAAGTCGTCGCCGCCCTTTCGGCGGTCTCCGAGGTCTTTCGGACCGATCTCCACGACGACACCTGCCCGACGAACCGCGCAAAGATCGGCCCCGACAACGATGGCGAGCCGGGCGGCTGCGACAACGTCCACGTCGTCCTCCAAGGGGGCGTTGCCCGCGCCGAGTATCGGATTCTTGCCGATTGATGGTACCGGTCGTTCCTCGGAATGTGCGATGCTCTGGGGATGATTTCCCTGACGTTTGTAGGGGCCGCGCAGACGGTCACCGGATCGAAGCACCTCCTCACGACGAGCCGCGCGCGCGTCCTCCTCGACTGCGGCCTCTTCCAGGGGCGCCGCCGCGAGTCGAACGAACGGAACGCGAACCTCGGCATCGATGGCGTCGAGCGCTTGGACGCCGTCGTCCTTTCCCACGCCCACATCGATCACTCGGGGGCGCTGCCGGTGCTCGCAAAGCAGGGATTTCGTGGGCCTATTTTCACGACGCCGGCGACGAAGGACCTCTGCGGCGCGATGCTCGAAGATGCGGCGATGATTCAGGCGTCCGATGCGCGCACGATCAATCGCGCCATCGAGCGCGACGGATCGGACATGGATCCGGTGGAACCGCTCTACACGAAAGAGGACGTCGTCCAGGTCCTGTCGCAAATGACGGCCGTCGCTTACCACCGGCGAATTGCGATTGCCCCCGGGATTGAACTTACCTTCTTGGACGCCGGTCACGTCCTCGGAAGCGCCATTTCCGTTCTCGATATTGAGGACGAAGGGGAGACGCGGCGTATCGTCTTCACCGGCGACCTCGGCCGAAAGGACGTCCCCATTCTGCGGGACCCGGAAGTGGCGACCGGCGCAGATTTGCTCATGATTGAGAGTACCTATGGCGATCGTGACCACGACGCCATCGCCGCCATGGACGACGCCGTCGCCGACCTCGTCTCCCGCGTCGTGGCGCGGGGTGGGAAGGTGATCATTCCCAGTTTCGCCCTCGAGCGTGCCCAGGAGATCATCTTTGCGCTTCAACGAATTCAGCGGGCGGGGAAGATGCCGAAGATCCCCGTTTACGTCGACTCACCGCTCACGGTGAAACTGACCGACGTCTTCCGGCGCCACCCGGAATGCTACGACGACGAGATGCGCACGCTCTTCGCTAGCGACGCGACTTCCCCGTTTTCCTTCGACGAACTCACCTACGTCTCCGACAAAGAGGACAGCAAGGCGATCGATCAAAACGGCGACTCCTGCATCATCATCAGTGCCAGCGGCATGTGCGAAGCCGGGCGGATCCTTCACCATTTGAAGGCGTCGCTCGGGAGCACGAAAAATGCCGTGGCGATCGTCGGCTTTCAGGCGCCGCACACGCTCGGTCGCCGCCTCGTCGAGCGGCGATCCTCGGTGAAAATCTTCGGGATGTCCTACGACGTAAACGCCGAAGTGGTCGTGCTCAATGGGTTTTCCGCCCACGCCGGTCAGTCGGAGCTTCTTTCCTACATTCAGGCCGTCGAGGCGGCGTCACCGGCGCTCGCGAAGATCGTGCTTGTTCACGGGGAGCCGAAGGCCCAGGAGGCGCTCACGCGAAAGCTCGCACCCCAGACGCGCGCCTCGATCACCGCGCCGGCGCCTGGGGAGGTCCTCCGGGTCTCGGGCGGAGGCCACTGAGCCTCAGGCGGCTTGCGCGGTGAGGCCGAGCTTTCCGACGAGCGCATCCACAAGCGCGACCGCTTCGGCGCCGGTGGGCATTCCTGTTTGGGAAGTAATTTCAGCGCTGTAGGTCGCCGCCGCCTCTTCGCGGAGCGTCGCCAGGGCCGGCGCGACGGCTGCATTCAGGCGCTGGCGGGCGCGACGATCGAGGCGTGCCTCCGCCCACTGGTGGAGCTCCCAGGAGAGGGCCGCGTGGGCCGCTTCGTCGACGGCGATGCGCGCCAATGCCAAGCGAATTCGGGGGTTTTTGGCCCGTGTGGCCTGCACGGCGGCGACGAGGGCGCCGAAGGTCTCCCGGATGCACCCCTCGACGAGGTTCTCCGTCGCGAGCGTCTCCAAGGTCGGGAGCGCGCGGAAGGGGCGCGCGACGACGGCGGGGACCGTGGCGCCGTGGGCCGCTGCCAGGTTGGTCATCGTCCGCGCGTGGCGAACTTCGTCGCGGCGCGCCTGGCGCATCTTTTTTAGGAGGCGCTCCGGGGCGCCGAGGGCCGCGTACTCGCGTTCGAGCTGGGCGAAAGCGACGACGCTCGCCGCCTCCAACTGAGCAATTTTCCCGAGAAAAGCGCCAAGGCTCTCGCGGTCGTTCGTCGTCGCCAGCGAAGGCGGCGAAGCCTCGTGGCCCCCCGGCCGTCGACCGATGGCGCAGTTCGGGTCCCCCTTTTCGACGACGACGCTCTCCGTCTCCGAAAGGGCGCCATCGGGGCCGACGTGGACGATCGCTTCCACGAGTTCGTTCCCCGACCCGCAGGACGAGCCCCGGCGGAGGACCATGTCGTAGCCGCTCGCCGTCGCGCGGCCGCGGGCGCGCCCGTCGCAGGTGCTGTAGTAGTCGGCGCTCCGGGCGACGAGCATCGCCTCGGCGAGGGTGTTGATCTTCCCCAAAATACCGACGAGCGCCTTCGTGTCGCCCGCCGCCACGACGGTATCGCCCCGCGTCCCCACGAGCGACTCGCCAGTGCCGTCGAAGCCGCGTCCCCAGGCGCCGGTGGTGCTCCGCGCTGCGGCCAGCGCTTCCATGCAGGCCGTCTGCTGGGTCGCGCCGCTGCAGGCGACCCCGTTCTCGGCGCTCGTGCCGATGAGGGCGACGTAGTCGAGGGCCGGCTCGGGCGCGAGGTCATCGACGACGTCCTTGCCGGCGGGGCAGAGGTTCTCGACGAAATCGCTGGGAATGTCGACCTCTGTTGCCGCACAGGCGGCGGTCGCCGCGGAGAAGCCTCCGACGGCCGCAGTCGTGGCAAGAGCACGGAGAAGGGCGGGGAGCGCGCGGGGGTTCTTCATGGGCGGTCCTTTTGCAGCGACTGTGCCGCCGGTCTCCTGCCCGGATTTGCAAGGGTTTGTGACGTTCGGCAGTTGTGCCATGGCACACCTACGTCACAGCGCGGCGTTAGGTGGGCGCCGCGTCACAGCGTTACAGCGCGGCGACTCCAAACCGGACAAAGATCGGGAAGACGGGGGCGCGGTCGAGGGTCATGTAGCCGGCGATTTGAACAAAGCCGCCGAGCGGTTGCGTGCGCCCGAGGCCGACGACGCCAACCGCTGCGCCGGCCATCCAGCCGCTGCGGTCGACGGTGCCACCCCCCTCGGCGTGGACGAAGCCGGGGCCGAGATGCAAATCGGCGTAGGGGCTGAAGGGGCCGGCCGGTCCGCGCACGCCGACGGTCCCGAGGGCGTTAGCCATCATCGCGAAACCATTGCCACTTCGGGAGCCGCCGATCGCGAGGTTCACGTCGGCGCCGACGCGCACCGCCCCGTAACGGACGCCGCCGCCGAGGAAGATCCCCGGCATAATCGACGAGTGTTTCGGGACGACGCCGAACTGAAGCCCGAAGCGCCCTTGCTCATTGAAGCCATCGAAGCTGCCTGCGTGCGCGCTCGTAGGGATCGCAAGGAGTACGCAAAGAACAGGGAAGAAGATCGCTTTAGAGGACATCAAAGCCGAGCTCCGCAAAGAGGGGGAACACGCGCCGGGACGGTCCGTCATCTCTACCAAGTGCCCCTGCTTTTGGGAGATTCGACGACGGGAAGAGCGGGTAGAAGCCCTTCGCTCCAATGTGTATCGCGGCATTCTTCGAGACGGGGAACGCAAGTCCAAGCGTCGACCCAGCGACCAGGTTGAAGTCGGTCGTCGGGACCGACGGGTAGGGGCTGGTGCCACCGTGGGAGAAAATCAATCCGCCAAAATGGAAATTCACAATCGGGACGACGCTGTTTTTCGGCGCAGCGAGGCCGCACGTCCCGAGGAGCCCGCCGAAGAGCGCCGAATGGGACCCCTCTTCGTAGCCGCCGCCGACGGCGACGAAGGCATCTCCGCCAATTTTTACAGGACCTTGGACGGAGCCGAGGCCCCACGTGAACCCGATCGCCGAGCCCTTGGAGAGCCCCGGGACGGCGCCGAACAGCACCCCTGCATGCGCTTCGAGATCGAGACGACGCTCCTGGGCCTCGGCCGGCGCCGCGAGGAACCCGAGAATGACGGGGACGGCTAGGACGGCGGGTAGGAACGAGAGCGGGCGACGAGGCATCTCTCGCAGGCTCGCACGGGTCGGCCTGCGCCACTCGCATTTTTTCGGTGGGCGACTATCGACCTCTCGCCCGCTCACGAACGCCGAATTTCTACCCGAAGGAACGCCCCATGATTGCTGCCCGTGGCTACGCCGCCCACCAGGCCCACTCCGCATTGAAGCCCTTCGCCTTCGAGCGCCGGGAACTCGGCGAAAAAGACGTCCATATCGAGATTCTCCATTGCGGGATCTGCCACTCGGATATTCACCAGGTCAACAACGACTGGGGCGGCTCGACCTACCCGATCGTCCCCGGCCACGAGATCGTCGGCCGCGTCGTTGCCATCGGCAGCAACGTCACGAAATTTAAGCTCGGTGCGACGGTCGGCGTCGGCTGCATGGTCGACTCCTGCCGGAGCTGCGGCCCCTGCGGCGACGGCGTTGAACAAATGTGCGAAAACGGAGCGACGTGGACGTATAACAGTCGTGACAAGCGCCACGGTGGGGTCACCTACGGGGGCTACTCAGACCGCATTGTTGTCGACGAATCGTTCGTCCTCTCCGTCGCTGAACACCTCGATCTTGCCCGCGTCGCCCCGCTCCTGTGCGCCGGCATTACGACCTACGCGCCCCTCCGTCGCTGGCTCCGCGGCCCGACGACCGATCCGGCGCTCCCGGGGCGCGGAAAGCGGGTGGGGGTCGTCGGCCTCGGTGGCCTCGGCCACATGGCGGTAAAGTTCGCCCGCGCCTTCGGGGCCGACGAAGTGGTCGTCTTCACCACGACCGCCTCCAAGAAGGACGATGCCCTCGCCCTCGGCGCGACGGAGGTCGTCCTCTCCAAGGCGGCTGATGCCATGAAACTTCAACGAAATCGGCTCGATGTCATCATCGATACCGTCTCGGCGAACCACGACATGGCCCCCTACCTCGCCGCCCTTCGGCCGGAAGGGGTCCACTGCCTCGTCGGCCTCCCCGGCGAAATTCCGGCCCTCAACCCGTTCTCGCTGGTCGGCGAGCAGAAGATCCTCACCGGGTCGTCGATCGGGAACATCCGCGAGACCCAGGAAATGCTCGACTTCTGTGCGAAGCACGAGGTCCTTTCCGACATTGAACCGACGACGTTTTCTGCCTTGGAGAGCGCCTACAAACGCGTCGAGACCTCCGACGTGAAATACCGCTTCGTCCTCGACGCGAAATCGCTCTGACGGGTCAAAAAAAGAACCGCAGCTCCATCGCTCTTCGCGGGGACGCTGCGGCTTTTTTACGCGAAAAAGCGGGGACATACCCCGCATTTCGTCACGGCTGGACGGGGAGCGCGCCGTCGCCGCAGAGGTAGTTGAGGACGCCCTTCTGGAAAGCGGCAATCTGCGCGTCGGTCGCCGACGCCGATGCGACGTAGCAGGTGTCGACGAGGGCCTTTTCCGCCGCTTCGGTGGTCGCGCCGCACTCGGTCTTGTAGGACTTGCGCACGTCGGCGCAGGCGCCCGGCGCGTCCGAATAGACGCCGTCGATGCAGGCGTAGAACTCAGCGTCCTCGGCGCCGTCGCAGGTGCAGGCGCCGACCGCGCACTCGTCCTGGGCGATCGCCTGGGAGCCGCAATTCGGCTTGCCCGACTTCTTCGCGAGGCAGCTCGCGCCCGAGTCGTCGTAAAGGGTGTCTGCATCGATCGCGGTGATCGGGTGGAAGGCGCCGGTATCGGTCGTGCCGATCAGGCAGGCCTTGCAGTTGCCGGTCGCTGACGCGGCCACCGTCGTCCCGGTGGCGTTCGCGTCGTTGAGCGCCGCGACGACCTTGTCGAGGTCGGCGCTGGTGCAGGAGCCGGTGGTGACCGGAGCCATCCCCAAGGACCCGATATCTTTCACGTAGGCGAGATCTTCGGCGGCGAGAGCGGCGTTCGGGCAGTCGCTCGCGGCGGTGCCGCTGTCGGTCGTCGAACCGTCGGTCGTCGAACCGCCGTCGGTCTTCCCGGTGCCGCTGTCCGGGGTCGTGCTGCCGTCGGTGGCGCCGCCGTCGGCGACCGGCGTCGGGGTGCCGTCGGTGGTGGACGGGTGCAGACCGGGCGCTCTGATTACAAAAAGGCCCGGGTCCTCCGATTACACTC
>DYPH01000335.1 GCA_020720045.1 Sorangium cellulosum
TTCTCGCCCGCAGTTCCGACGGCGAGCCCGGCTGGCAGACCCTGTGGCGAGGGCACATGGACCTGTCCGCAGGTGTCACCTTCCTCAAGGCGCTGAAGCGAACGCGCTGATCTCGTTCACCAGCAGGGTAGCCGCCCAACCCAGAGGGGGTATCCCCGTCGCTCAGGGAGCCCCCAGCGGTGGTGTCCGACCCCCCGTGTAGGGTGTCGGTCGCGTGCTGCTGAGTGCGCGGGAGCCTACGACGATGGAGAACCTGCCGAGTTCGATGCTGGGGTTCGAGAGGCAGTTCGCGACCGAGGATGCCTGCAAGGCTTTCCTTGCCGACATGCGCTGGCGGGACGGCTTCGCGTGTCCGTTGTGCCAGGCAGGAAAGTGGTGGCTCGTCCGCGGTGGGCTGCGCGAATGCGCGGCCTGTGGGCATCAGACGTCGGTCACGGCTGGCACGGTGTTCCACGGTTCGCGCGTGCCGCTGACGGTGTGGTTCCGGGCGCTGGCGCTGATGGTGACGTCCAAGCAGGGCTGCTCGGCGAAGGAGCTGCACCGCCTGCTGGGCGTCGGGTACAAGACCGCCTGGTTGATCGGCCACAAGCTGCGCGTCTTCATGAAGGCGCCGCAAGCGAACCGCTTGAAGGGCCGAGTCGAAGTCGACGAGAGCTACTTCGGCGGCGAGGACGACGCCGCACATAAGGGGCGCAGCGTGAGCGGCCACAAGGCCTGCGTCGTCGTCGCTGTCGAGGACAAGGGCACGGCCATGGGCCGCCTGCGGATGGAGCAGATCCCGGACGCGACCGCCACGAGCCTCGGCGACTTCACCGAGCGCAACGTCGCCCCGACCGCGACCCTCCACACCGACGGCTTCCAGTCGTACAAGACGATCGCGAAGAAGAGCGGGCGCAAGCACGACCGCGAGATCGTCGGGAACCCGAAGAACGCCTCGAAGATGTTCCCGAAAGTCCACCGTGTGTTCTCGCTCGCGCGGCGCGTGCTGGTGACGACGTACCAGGGCGCCGTCTCGCGCAAGCACCGGCAGGCGTACCTCGACGAGTTCGTCTTCCGCTTCAACCGGCGGTCGTCGGCGAATCGGTTCCTGCTCTTCGCCCGCCTGCTCGAGCGGACGTTTACCGGCTTCCGAACCTACGCCCAGATCATCGGCCGCGTGCCACTCACGCCCCTGCGGGCGGGGCTGGCAGCGTGACCGCTACCCCTTGTGTCCACCTGAGCGACGGGGATACCCCATTCGCGCTGTACGCCCCGCGCGGCGAGCTCGACAGCTTCAGCCCGAGCACGTGCT
>DYPH01000060.1 GCA_020720045.1 Sorangium cellulosum
TTTCGCGAGGACGTGTCGCACTCCGAAAAGGAGATTCCGAGCAGCTACCTAGCGATCGCCTCGCGCCGAACACGGTCCCCGGCCTCGCCGGCGTCGTCGAGATCGTCGCCGGCGGCACGAGCGAAGAGCCTGCCGGCGGCCACACCTGCGCGCGCCTTGCGAAGGGGGACGTCCGCTGCTGGGGGGACAACGCCGTCGGTCAGGTCGGCGACGGCTCCCAAACGACACGAAAAACGCCGGTCGCCGTCACGCTCGCCGCGCCAGCGATCCAGCTCTCCGTCGGTTACCGCCACGCCTGCGCGATTCTTGTCGACGACACCGTGAAATGCTGGGGTGGAAACGAGCAGGCCCAGCTTGGCTTGGGGGACCTCCGCAACCGCGGCGACGGGCCGAACGAGATGGGGGCTCAACTGCCACGGGTCGACCTCGGGCCTGGTGCGAAAGTCGCCGCGGTGTCCGCAGGCGCCTACCACACGTGCGCGGTCCTCGTGGACGGCCGCCTGAAATGTTGGGGGACGAATGCCTACGGGCAACTCGGCCTGGGGACCACGGAGAGCCACGGGCACGCCGCCGGTACGATGGGTACTCAGCTGGCAGCCGTCGACTTCGGTGGAAGGCGGCGGCCGGTTCAGGTCACGGTGGGCCAGTGGAGCACGTGCGCCCGGACCCACGACGGTGCCGTCGCGTGCTTCGGCGTCAACGGCGACGGGCAGCTTGGGATCGGCACGAGGACGTCTCGAGGAGGGGCACCGGGCGATATGGGCAACGGAACCGCCTACGTCGACTTCGGAAACGGCCGGCGCGCGACTTCGGTCGCCTTCGGCAGTTCGCATGTCTGCGCCGTGCTTGATGACGGTACGGCGAGGTGTTGGGGGAAAAATGTTTACGGCGAATTGGGGCTCGGCGACCAGGTTTCGCGCGGAGGGACGCCCGCCACGAGCGTCGCAAGCTTGCCGCCAATTGACGTTGGCAGCGCCCAGCCGGTTGTCGCGCTCAGTCCGCGCGTGAATCACACCTGTGCGCTGCTCGGAGATGGGGCCGTTCGGTGCTGGGGAATGGGGGCGAACGGGAATCTGGGCAATGAATCACCGCTCGCCCGCGGCGATGAAGCGGGCGAAATGGGCGGCGCCCTTCCGCCCACGCTGCTGAGCGGCAATGCGCGGGCGACCTACTTGGCCAGCGGCCCCGGCGGCCTCTTTTCGTGCGCCCTGGTGGCGGGCGGCGTGAAGTGCTGGGGGCTCGCTAGCTACGGCGCCCTTGGCCTCGGGGACTCCCGGGACCGCGGAAACGTCGCCGGACAGATGGGGGACACTTTGCCCTTTGTTTCGCTGAGCTCGTCGCGACCAATCGCGACGCCATAGCGGCTCACGCCCGCGCGTAAACGAAAGAAGGTCCGCGTGCCCCAGGCAGCGAACCTTCTTTTGTTCCCACTTCGATCGTGTCGAAGGTGCCTTTGCGACCGGTCACCCCAATTTTAAAAGGAGTGACCGAACCACGCGGCGTCGATGCCGGCTTCGGCGATAATCTTCTCTAGCTTCCAATGGCAGAGCGGTACGTGGTTTCCACAATTGTTGGACCGCGCACCGTGATCGTATTCTCCGTCGGCGATGCACGAAGTGCTCCCGAAATCGCCGTCGTCATTGCAGCATCTGCGTGCACGGAACTGCTCGGTATCGAAGGCGAATGTCGACGTCGACCTGGTCCATATCCACAAAGAACCCGACGTCAGCTCGCCGATGCCTCTTGACGTCGCGAAGAACGCCGCGGTCGTCGAGATTGTCGCCAATTGCATCTAGGAGGACCTGTTTGAACTATTCCAAAAGACTCATCGCCTTTATTCCGCTCATTATCGCATCGAGCCCCCTTTCTCTGCTCGCGTGCGAACCGACCCCGTCGCCGACCACGCCCAGCGAAGATGCAGGATCGCCGGACGTTCCCGATGGCGGCACCGCGGACAGTGGCACGACCGACAGTGGCGCTCCTGACAGCGGCTCGAAGATCGACGCAGGTTCCGACACCGGCGGCAGCCCCTGCGTTCTCGACAATCCCACTTCTACCCTCGATAGCTGCACTCTTTCCCTGTGAGGATGCCCATGTTCCCCTTCGCCTCTTTGAAGAAGAATCCGTTCGCGCACATCGGCATTCCCCTCGCACTCGTCCTCGTTGGGACGCTCGCCTACGCGGGGGTTCCACGCACATTTTCCGCTGGGCAGCCGCTCCGCTCCGCCGACCTCAATGATAATTTTTCCGCCCTCTCCGCCCAAATCGACGCCCTTGCGGCGAAGTCGGGCGTCCCGACCGGCACCGTCGAAGCGTGGGCGGGAGACACGGGGAAGATCCCGGCCGGCTGGGTGCTGTGTGACGGCCGTTCCCTCGACAAAGCCCAGTTCCCCGCCCTCTTCGACGCCATCGGCTTCGCCCACGGCGGAAACGGCGCCAGCGCATTTAGCGTCCCCGACCTTCGCGGCCGCTTCCTGCGAGGCGTCGACAACGGGTCGACGCGCGACCCGGGTCGCGACACGCGCACCGCCGCCCAGCCGGGGGGCAACGTCGGGAACGCCGTCGGCACCGTCGAGGCCGATAGCCTGAAGACCCACACCCACGGTGTCACCGACCCCGGCCACAGCCACGCCATCCCAACCGACAACGGTGTGGGGGGCGGCTTCAACGAGGTGCCGACCGGAATCGGTCGCGGCTACGACTACGCCCCAAACGAGCCGACGTCGCGCGAGACGACCGGCATCTCAATCAACGCGGCAGGCAGCGAGGAGACGCGCCCCGCCAACGTCGCCCTGAACTTCATCATCAAGACCTGAACGGGCGACCCGAAAAAGAAAGAGCCGTACGACCCCAACGGATCGCACGGCTCTTTTGCGTAACGTGTGGTCTGGCGCTTCGCTCACTCGGGCTTCTTGGCGGCGCGGGACTTTGCGGCGCGGGCGGCCGGGGCTGCGTAAAAGTCGATGGCCGGGGCGAGCTTGCTGCGGGCCCCCGCGTCGAGCTTCGCCAGCGGCTTGGCGATTTCGTAGGCGGCGAGGAGCGGGCGGCGCACCGCCTCGCCGAGGAGGAGCTGCGTGTCGCGCACATCGCGGGCGAGCGCCTCAAGGGCATCGGCGAAACTGCCGAGGAGCTCCGCGGAACGGAGGCTGTCGCGGAGGCGGGCCGTCTCGAAGACGGTCGGGTCGACGCCGCCATCCCGGTCGGCGAGGACGGCGAACGACCCCGGGTAGGCCTCGGCGACGTCGAGGACCGCCTCAAGGGCGCGCGGCTCGCCGTCGCGAAAGCGGCCGTCGCTCGCTTTCCGCTCCTCGAGGGTGAGCGTCATGAGGCCCGGCAACTCCTCCGAGGCCCCCTCCAGCGCCTTCTGCGCGCGCCCGAGCGTCGCTTCGAGCTCCGCCGCCGTCTGCTCCTGGATCTTCTTCTTCTTCGACATGCGATCACTCCCCAAAAGCGAGGGAGATCCCGCCACGCCGAGCGCACCCCAGCGACCGCGCCCGTGGCCCCCCACGGGCACACCAAGCCTCCGACGTTCCCCCTACGCGGCGAGAAAATCATGGCGCCTTCGCGCTGTCTAGGGCCTTCAACGGAGGCATCCGTCCGCAAAGCGGGAGAAGGCGCGGAGGTCTGAGCAAAGGCGTTTAGGGGAGTTTGAGTTCGACGGGCTGCGCGTAAATCGCGGGGACTGTCGCTCCCGTTGCAAGCTGGGCGTGGCTATTGTCGCCCCAGCAGAAGATTCTGCCGCCTGCCGTCTTTGCGCACGTGTGGTGATATTGAGCACTGAGTTCGACGACGCTAGAAAGCGGTTTTGTCTCCCCCACCGGCGTCGTTACGAGCGCCGGAATTCGCACGGTGCCTTGTCCGCCAAGACCGGTCTGCCCGAGGTCGTTGATGCCCCAGCAGGCGACCGATCCAGACGCGCCAAAACTGACGCACGTGTGGCCATTCCCGGCCGTGATTGCCCGCACATCGCTTATGCCGGTCACGGGAACGAATGTACGACTGTTCTGGACATCGGGGAACGTCCCAAGCGTGCCGTACTGGTTGTCGCCCACGCAACGAACAGCCCCATCTTTCACGATGCACGTGAACGATGCGCCGGCGGCAATGAGGTCTGCACTTCCTGGAGGAGCCACTTGCACCGGAACACGAGAGATGAGTGATTCATCTTTCACGATGAGACCTTCAATCGTCTCGCCCCAGCACCAAACGGCGCCGTCCCGAAGCACCGCACAGGCGTGGCTATCGCCAACTGCGAGCGCTTTGGCCGGGCCGAGATTCCGAACCGGCGTCGGCGTCGGATTGAACTCGTCGGTCCCCCCGTTTCCGAGTTCCCCGTGAGCGTTCCATCCCCAACAAAGAACCTGGTCGTTGGCAGCGATGGCGCAGTTGAATCCCTTCCCACTGTCGAGCGTCTTCACCCCGGAAATACCGGCGACCTTTTGTGGTGCGGTAACGGGTCCGGCATTGCTGCCTACCGCGCCGAACCCGTCGTCCCCCATGCAATAGACGTCCCCTGGGGCGGCAACAAAGCACGAATGGGTGAAGTTTCCGGTTCCGCTCACAAAGTCCGAAGCGAGTGGATTGATGGCGAAAGCCTTCGAATCTTGATCGGCCTCTCGCTGAAGCTGCCCGTTGCCGACCTGGCCGTAATAGTTCCACCCGACACAGCCGACACGACGGGCATCGGCAAGGCAGGTATGAAGGGAACCGACGAACATCCGCGGATAGGGAGCGACGGTCGGGCCGGCATCGATCGCCGCAGAATCGCTTGAACTATCCCCAACAGCGCCGTCCGAGGCATCGGGCACCTCCCCATCGGCGGCATCAACTGCGGGGGCAGCGTCAGACGCCGTACACGACCCCGCATCCGACTGGGTGCAAATGCACGTTGTCGGCGAAGAGCACGCAACGAACGTCCCCCCCGCGGCGACGGACGACGCGAGAAGAAATAGCAAATGAGCTTTCATCCATTCCACCTATCTTGAGATACGATGCGTTAGAGCACCGATGCACTCGTGGCCATACCAGGTCTTCTAGAAGCGAAACTGTGCGGAAATGGACCCGCTTTTTCCGTCGGTCATGCCGGAGACATCGACCTTCTCTCGCCACGGCGCAAATGCGAGAATACCCGCGCCAACTAGAGAGACCGCAGCACCACCTACAAACACGATGGTCGATACATTTGCCGTCGACTGCGCCGATTTAAATGCGTCGGTATCTGCACTCGTATTGCAAACATTTCCCGTGCATCCCGCCGGCTTCTTGCTTGCGGCAATGCCCCCGAAGATCCCGCCCGTCACCAACGCGACCCCGCCAAGGCCGAGGAGAACGCCGCCGACGGCCGGATAGGCGGTCGGGCGAGACGGGGCAGGTTCAGTGGCAACACCTTTTGCCGGCGCCGCCGGGGCCACCGCGCGCTCGGGAACTTTGCAGACGCGCTCGGCGCTGCAGGCAAGGCCACCGGTGCAGTCGGCGTCATTTCGACACTTTCCGCGGAGAAAGACGACTTCGACGCGGTTGGCCGACTGGGGCACCACCACCGTCTCGAGGTCCTTAGGCGCCTCACCGGCGAGGCGGACAGAGATCTTTCGTGCCCCCTCGAGTGCATCAAACGCTGCATTCGCTTTCGCGGGGCGCCCATCAAACAGCACCTCGGCGTCATTGATCGGGCTGCCGGAGGCGTCATGTACGAGGACGACCACCCGTCCGATATGGCTCGCGGCCGCCGAACGCTGCTCGCCGCAGCGTTCCAAGAGGCCGCTCGCGCTCTCTCCACAGGTGGTGCACTGTCTCGCGCAGGAGATGCAGGCCTCGGCGGCGCTGTAAGAGGCGAGCCAATCGCTCGCCGCGCTGCTCTTCATCGATGAGGAGAGCTGCTCGATGCAGGTCGCGGCCGAATTTTGGGCGGCGGCCGGAGAAGCAAGCGCGAGGAGCGTTGCGACCCCGGCGACCACGTGCATCAACTTTTTCATTCGGATCATCGCTCAGTTTTTCGTGCAGATTTCAATGCGACCGCCGCCGTAGTCACGAAGCCCCTTCACGCACGGAGGCTTCGCCGGCAAAGGCGGTTGAGGTTTCGGAGTCTGTGGGCGCATCTTCACAACCGGGGTCGGGTCCCCGGAAATCGAGGGGAGTGGGATCGGAACGAAACCGGCGTCCAGCGGAGCGGGGCTCGAAGCCGCGTCGAGCGGAGCGGTGCTTGGAGCGGCATCGACGGGAGCGGGACCAGGACCGGCGTCGGTCCGTGCCTGGTCGGGAGGTAGCGACGGCGCGCGAAGGGCAAAGCCGGCAACGACCGCCGCGACGACCGCGACGTCTGCGGCGACGAACTTCCAGAGCGGAGTGCGATCGCTGTGATGGGGGACGCCGGCGACCGGGCCGACCGTCTCGCTCGGCGGGACGGCCCGCAGCAGCGGTAGCTCGCCGGGCTCCGGTCGCCAGGTCGCCTCCCGAAGCGGCGGCGACGAGACTGCAGGGGCCGGCGATACGAACCGTTGAGGGGCCGTCGGAAGCCCGTAGGCGGTCGCCGCGAGCGCGTAGTGGTTCGCGTCGGCCTCGGCGAAGGGCGCGAGGGCAGCAGCAAACTCTCCCATGCTCGCGAAGCGATCGGCCTGCTTCTTCGATAGCGCCCGCGCAAGCACGTCGGCGAGACCGCTCGGATAGCCGCGGACGACGGCGTCGGCGCGCGGTGCCTCTTGGCCCACAACCTTGAAAAGGAGCTCCTGGATCGACTCGCCGTCAAAGAGCGTTCGTCCGGTCGTTAACTGAAACAATGTTGCTGCGAGGGCGTAGATATCCGAGCGCGCATCGGCCAATTTTCCGTCGGTGACCTGTTCCGGCGGCATGTATTGGGGGGAGCCGATCATTCCGGCGGTCATGGTTCGATTCGTACCGCTCGCGATCCCAAAATCGAGGATGCGCACAAGCCCCCGACCGGCACCCGGCTTGGCAGGATCGACGACGTCACACCAGAAAAGGTTTGCCGGCTTAATATCGCGGTGGGTGACCCCTTTCGCGTGGGCCGCCGCAAGCCCTTCCGAGACCTGAAGGACGTAACGGACCGCCTCCACAATCGGCAGCACTCCTCGCGAATGGAGGACCTCATCAAGGTCCCGCCCTTCGTGGAAGTTCATCACGAGGTAAGGGACGCGGTCCTCGATCCCGAAGTCGATCACCTTGACGATGTAGGGACTCTCGACGGTATGGGCGGTCTTCGCCTCATGTTGAAAGCGGGCGGCGAACTCGGCCTCATTGCCCCCTTGGAGGGTCATGAATTTGATCGCGTACTCCGAGCCGAGTGCGATATGGCGCGCCTTCCAAACTTCGCCCATACCTCCGCGACCGAGAAGTCTGAGGAACTCGTATTTCCCAAGGAATACAAATCCTGGGGCAAGGCGGCTTAAGAGGTCCATCGACTAGCTCGCCTGGCGAACACACCGAAGAAAGACAGTCGTCGGCCCCGCCTCGATGCCAAAGCGTTCGGTAACGCCGCTTTCAAAATCGAAGAGAAATGCTGTTCGTGCACTCGAAAACCGGGGACCACGGGACTGGGTCAGTGCGGGAAGACGCGGCGTCGCTGGAAAGGCGGCGGTATCAATATGCAGACCCGTGACTACCGAGGTATCCTCCAGGGAAAGCACCTCAAGGAGCGTTGGTACGTGCCACTTGTCGACCGATGTCGCCCCGAGGTTCAGCGCCGCGCAGCGCCCCGGTCCGTCAGCGAACACTTGGTAGGCGGGGCCGGTCACTTCAACGCCCCGCTGCCATTCGAGGTGGGTCTGCGTGTCGTAAACGACGGCGCCATTGGCGCGAAATTCGTAGCGACACGGGGGTGCTTTTGCAGTAACCGCTGTGGCCGTAAGTGCAAGTGCGACGAGGAGACTGGCGGAATAGAGGCGATGTTTCACTTGACGCACCTGACGCGAAGACTCTGTGTCGGAAACTGGGGATCTGGTCGGCTTTCCCCTGGGCCGTGGCTGACGGTCCAAATCTGGCCTGTTGGAGTTTTTGAAGAACTCCAGTACCCTTGCCCAACGGACGTATCGGCCATCTCGGTGATGCCCGCCGGCGAGATCCCATTCGTCGGCACATCGTTTGGAGCGAGGAAGTCCGGTTTGAAGGCGTTATATTGGACGACGGTGAAGAGTTCGAATTTGGTAGGAATACGCCAGCCCGTCAAGCCACCAATGGAGAGCGTCCTGCAGATCTCTTCGGCCTGGGAAAATGTCACCAGTACCGGCTGACCATTGCCATCAACCGTCTTTAACTGCCACTTCAAGCCGGTGCGGGTATCTTCGGTCGCTGTCGTCGTAGAGCGCCAGCGACCATCGTCTTCAAAGGAGGATGGGGACGAGATTACGACGGTCGGCATGTCGGTGGCGAAAGGGCCACCTGCGTCGGGGAAGTCACAGCTAGGACCAGCCTCTGTCGTCGTCGAATCGGCGGTACTTGCCTCCTCCGTGGGGCCCGCATCGCTTTCGGAATCTTCGCCCTCTCCCGCGTCCATAATTCCAGGATCACGAGTGACAGGTTCGCCGGAGATACCGAGGATGCTGGAGCATCCGAGCGGGGCAAGCAGGCCTAGGGCGAGAAGAAGTGTCGATCGATAAAATCGCATGAGTTCCGATCCGGAGACGCAGGTCTCGTGGTTCTCAAGCGATACCAGTGGCGACGAAGTATCGTCTATTGTGGAAACCACGTAGACACGGAGTCCGACACGAAAAATAATTCTACATCATTTCAAAGGCTTGATTGCGCGCACGATCTCGCAGTAGCAGCTACGGTTGTCCGTGCGGCTAAAAGACAACGGTCGATGGCGCCTGTCGGATGTTTCCCGTCGTTCCGTCGCCGACCTGGCCGTATTGGTTGTCCCCCAGCATTTCACGGTAGAATCGAGGAGAAGTGCGCATGTGTGTGACTGCCCAGCTGCCACAGACTTCACGCTGGCCAGAACCCGCGCCGGGCCGCTCTGGACGGTCGTCCCGATGCCAAGTTCGCCGGAGGCATTTGAGCCCCAGCAGTAGAGATTGCCATCGCTACGCAGCGCGCATGTGTGTCCACCGCCAGCGGCGCCTGCGGTGACTTCTGTTACGCCCGTATCGACGGGGTATGCGACTTTTGAATTTGCGCTCGCCAGAAGCTGCCCATTTGCATTGTTGCCCCAGCAGCGAAGCGTCCGATCGGTGAGCACCGCGCAGGTGTGAGAGGCACCGGCAAAAATCTGCGAAGCTGCAGGGAGCCCATTCACACTTGTCGGTGCAGCCCGTTGAATGAGCGTCCCATCTCCGAGCTGCCCTTGTTCATTGAATCCCCAGCACCTCACGCTTCCGGTCGCAAGCATCGCGCAGGTGTGAACGTCCCCCGCCACGAGTAAGGCGACATTCGTCGGCAACGCATCGACGAGCGTCGGAAGCACCCGTGCGTCGGTCGTGCCATCGCCGCACTGCCCGTAGTCGTTGCGCCCCCAGCACTTCGCCGCCCCCGTCGAAAAGAGCGCGCAGGTGTGGGAGCCACCTGCTGCCAGTCGGTCGGCGCCAATGACGCTTTGAACCGCCGTTGGCGTGGCTCGGTCGATCGTTGTCCCGTCCCCGAGGCGGCCCTCCGGATTGCGCCCCCAGCAGCGCGCGCTCCCGTCCGTTGTGCGCGCGCAGGTGTGGACATCGCCTGCAATGATTTCAGTCGCTTGAAGACCGGGAATCCGCGTCGGAACCAAGCGGTTTGTCGTTGTTCCATCCCCGAGCTCCCCCTCGGAGTTTCGCCCCCAACAGCGAACGCTGGCATCGGAGAACTGCGCGCACGTGTGATAATTTCCTGCGACCAGCGCCGTCGGAATCACGGGATCGGTGCACGCGCCGTCGACACAGGAATCCTTGCATGGCGTCGTGACCGCCCAAGTGCCGGCCGTGCACCGTTCGGCGTTCCCGGAACTGCATCGCACTTGCCCGTCGGCGCATGCCGGTAGAGTCGCATCGGGCGTGTCCGCGCTCGAGCCAGCTTCCGTGGGAATTGCAGGCTCAGCCGGCAGTTCATCCAACCCAAGAACGGCGTTGCAGCCGAGCCCGCTGGTGAGGACTGCGAATAGTCCCGTAACCAGCCGCCTCATCGAAACACCCCCGTCACCTGGACACCTCCCGGCCCCGCGAGGACGCCGACGCGTTCCTGGGACGACGGCGACGTGAACCACAAGGCACCACCGATCCCCATGACGACTCCGCCGCCGATCGCGAAGCCGGTCGCGACGTTTCCAAGCGCGCGCGAAGCGGACGCCTGCGCGCGCGCGTCCTCCGGGCAACCGAGCGACGAGCACTGGCGCGCCGCCTCATCGTAACGAGACTTGGCAACTGCGGCGAACCCACCGGCCGTGAGGAGCCCCGCAAGGCCAACACCAGCCACAGCAATTCCGGTGGTCTTCTGGCCAGAAGTCCGCGCCCCACCGCCGAGAAAAAGCGCGGCGAGGTCGGGCTTGGGCTCCGTTGCGTGCTCGCTCAATTCTACGTCCTTGTCGGACGAAAAATAGGAAGGCGTTTGCGCGTGAGACTGAGGAAGAACGGCAAGAGTTTCCGCGGAATAGTCGACCGCCTCGGCGAGCGTTACTTTGCCATCTCGATTCGCATCTCCCCACCCACGCAGCGCGCCCAGTATCAAGTAGCTAAATGCAGGTCGCCCTTCTCCAGGAAGCTCACCAGCAAACTCATCACTCTTGGCCGCAAGGGCCCAAGAAATCGTCGATGATGCTTTGACGTTCGTGGTGCCGATGAGCGGCTGTTCCCCGCTCGCAGAGAGACTCTTATTCGTTCTGTCATGCCCACTAAAGCATGCATCAAGAACTACGACTGCGCGCGGGCCGCCTGCGTGTTCAATCGTACTCACGATCTCCGACTGTCGGACCGACCGCGTGGAAATACTTGCCAGACTCTGCTGGGCATCCACCGCGACGATGGCCCCCTCCGGATCGCTGTCGCCAACCTTTACCGGCGCGCCATGCCCAATAAAAACGACCCAGAGTTTTCCGCCTTCCCTTACGGACCGCGCAGCTTTTTCGAGCGCCTGCAGGATCTGTTCACGCGTAGCATTCGAGTCGCGAATTTGGAAGACATGCGACGCTGACATTCCGCCATTTTCGACGAAGTATCTGTACCAATCCCGAGCATTAGAGGTGGCACCGACAACATCGGAAACGAACGCGTAGTCTTCGACAGAAATGACGAGCGCGGAATCATTGCTGGGTGTGGTCCGGAAGGACTTCTCAGAACTCGCCAGCGATGGCCAACGGGTTGGAGCCGCCGCATGGGGCGAACACCCGGTCGTCAGTAGTGCAAGTAGACCAGCGCAGAACGCAAATGACTGAAGATATGCCATACTGACCCTCTCAAAATCCGAGTTCGACCGGGGGGTAGCTCGCCCCGAGCTGTCCCGCCGCAACGCCGCGATCGTTCGCATCGCCCTGCCCAAGTTGGCCGAAATAGTTCCGCCCCCAACATCGAACGCTCTTGTCCGCCAATTGAACGCACGTGTGAAAACCGCTCGCGCGCACCTTGACGGCCCGGCCTGGACCTAAGTCGACTTCCCGCAGGCTCGAGCCCATCTCATTGGGCTGATCGCCAACATTTGCCGTGTTCCCAAGACCAAGCTGACCGTAGAGATTGAAGCCCCAGCACTTCACTGCACCGCTAGAGAATCGCGCACATGCATGCGCCGACCCGGCAGCAATCTCCTCTACGGTCCCGGCACCGAGGTCAACCGGAGGGAGATATGCCCCCATTTCTCCGGGAGCATCCCCTCGATTTTCAAGGTCACCATAGCCAAGTTGCCCGAAGTTGTTGTGCCCCCAACACTTCACAGAGTTTCCGCTTATGATGGCACAAACAAATGCATCACCCGCCGCGATACTCACAATCTTCTTTCCCAGACCAACGTCAATATCCGGGAGTTTTGCGGGAAGAGTGCCTGCCGTGTCTCCACGGTTTGCGGTATCGCCAGTGCCGAGTTGCCCTGCGAAGTTGAATCCCCAACAGCGCGCACTCTGGTCCTCCAACACCGCACAGGTAAAGTTCCGACCGACAGCGACCGCCGTTGGATTTTTTGGAAGCCCCAGCAGACCGAGCTGGTTCCCCATTTCGCCAGGACGCGATCCGCGGTCATAGGCGTCACCAAGCCCGAGCTCGCCGTGTCCGTTTGAGCCCCAACACTTCAGACCCGACGGCGCCAGCAACGCGCATGCGTGCCAAGCGCCAGCGAACACACGACGGACGGTGAGCCCGGCCCCCAGGTCTACCGCCGGCAACGAGCTCCCCATTTCGCCGGGGTCGTCGCCGCGAGGGCGCGTGTCGCCATTCCCGGTCTCCCCATAGTCGGAGCGCCCCCAACACTTCAGCGCTCCCGTGGCCGAGCGCGCGCACGCATACCCCGCCCCCACGGAGACCTGGTCACTCGACTGCGCGAGCGAGACCTCCGGCAGCGCCGTCCCCATTTCCCCGGGCCCGTCGCCGCGATTGTTTGAATCGGCGAGCCCCAGTTTTCCGTAAGAATTTTCCCCCCAACACTTCACGGCACCGTCGGAGGCGACGAGACAAACAGAGTCACCGCCGGTTGCGATGTCATCCACCGTACGCTCTCCGCTATCGGTTTTCGGTCCGCCGTCGACCCGCGCGCCATCGCTCGAAGGCGCATCGTAGGACGTCACATCGCCGCCTCCGTCGGTCGTAGCAGGCGAACCGTCGGGAACGGCGGCATCCGCCGTTCCACTGGGAACAGCGGGGAGCTCCGCAATGCCGAGCGCCGCATTGCATGCCCCTAGGAGCACGAGCGCGCTGAATGCTGGCGCTCGCGGAGTGAATTTTCGACGAAGAAACACTCCGAGGAAAAACCACAGCGCCCCCGAGCCTACAATTGTGGAAAACACGTAGTCGCTCGGTGACGTGAACGCGCGATGGCTCAACACGCACTCGCGCAGTCATTCACAATTCATTGGGACCTCGCCCCCAAGAACGCCCCTACTTCTTCGCCGCTTTCCCAACAGCCGCCTTCGTGGCCGCTTCGTCGGAAGCGGAAACTTTCCCGGTCTTCTTCTTCTCTTCGAGAGCCTTTTCTGCAGCAAGAACAGCGGCATGGTCGACCGCCGCCTTGCTTACGTAGGCCTGCACCTTCACCACCTGAAGATGGTCGGGGGAGTTCTGCTTCTTGATGCAGAACTTCTGCCCCTTCACTTCGCTCACGAGGCCGTTTGCAAGCGCCGTCGTAAAGGTCGTCCCACTGAGGAGCCCCTTCGTCAGCGACGAAGACTGCTTCGTCTCGGTGACAATTTCCTGGCCAAGGTGATCGACGATCTGCTTGCGGGCGTCGAGCATGGCCGAGTTCCGGGCGTCACTCTCGTTCACCGCCGGCGCAGAGACGCCGCAGAAGTAGAGGCCGCTGTCGTCCGTCGGAAGGTTCATGCAAAAGCCGCAGTCGGTGCCCCCGGTGACGTCCTGCACCTCGCCGGTGACCGTCGGTCGAAAGGCAAAGTAGGTGTCATTGAAGGACTTGACCTTCTTCCACTTCGTCGCGTCGGAATAGGAGACGTTTGCCGCGGCGACCGGAATGCTCAGCTCCGCTTGGGCATGAGCATCAGTCATAGCGAGCGCGTACATTTCGCCGGTCCCTCGGACGAACTCCCCCACGGCCAGCTTGGTGCAGGCACCGGAGTTTTCCCGGCAGCAGGTGCTGAGCTTCTCCGCGTCGCTCACAACCTGCATCTTCTCGGTAATCTTATAGTGAACCCGATAGACGGTTCCGCTCGACTTCGACGCGGATGCGGCCCCCGCCGCGGTTCCGTGACTGCCGGAGATCCCGCCGGCGATCGTGCTCGAAGCGATCAGATATTCGTCCATTTCCTGATCGGCTTTCACGATCTTCGTGGAAAAATATTTTGAGCACTTCGTATTCGAGGCTTCGCTCTCGTCCAGGTTGGGACTGCTCGCGTCGAGGCCGGCCGGGAAGAAGTGCCCCGCGTAAACGGACGGGTCGGCATCAAAGGCGGCGCGAATTCGAAGCGCTCGCGACGGCGACACGGTCTGAACTTCGCCGAAGCCGTCCGGAACGACTGGCGGCTGCGGCGACGCCGTCCCACACGCGGTGACGACGAGAAACGTTGCGAAAACAAGGGAAGCCGGAATGAACAGGGGCTGGGGTTTCATGGAAGAGCGGTCCTCACGGGCAGGGGGGAAGTGCGGCGACGGCCTTCGCCACCTCCGCGGAATGTTTGGGGTCGACGGCCGGGCAGGTGGGCCCGTCGAGCACGCGGTAGCCGGTCACTCCCGCGGTGAGACCCGGCGGGAGTCCCCCGGAAAGGAGCGTCGCTGCCGTGTTTGAAGGGAGCACACAGGCGCGCTTCATCGATTTGTAGGGCCCGAGCGCCTCTTCCGTCGGTGCCGCGACGACCATAAAGCGCTCGTGGGAACTGCCAGCGAGCGGGTACGCTTCGAAGGTTCCCAAATTGAGAGGCTGCCCGGCACGAAGAAATCCGTTGCCACCTTCTGGGTAGAGGAGGGTGCCTGCGTCCTTCCCCCAAAGGTCAAATACGCGGATGAAAACATCGCGGTCGAGCGACTGAGCCCACAGCGTCGTCGTCTCGCCGGGGCAAAGACTGCCCCCCGGATGGGGGCTCGTCATCGCGACCGAAAGCGCCGGTGAAGACGGGAACTTCGGGAGCGGCGGTGGCGGCGTAGGCCCTGCAATCGTTGGAAATTGGGCCGGCTCCAGGGTGAGCTTTCCACCGGCATGATAGGCTTCCCAAATCACCTCCACCGTCGGCAGCCCGGCGGCACTCCGCGTGTGGAGGCGTCCGACGACGATGACGTCCCAGTCGGCGGGAATTGGCATCCCGGGCGTCCAGGGCATCGGCGGGGAGACGGTCCCGTCGGGGAATTTAGCTTGGTAGCGTAGGGCGACCCAGTCGGCGCGTGTACCGCCGGGGGTCGTCGCCTCCGTCGCACTGGTCGACTCATCGTCAAACACCCGCGCAATCGCGATTTTCTTCCGCTTCGCCAGCGAAAGAATTCGCTCAGCCCCTGCCTTCAACGCGCGATCGAAGTCGGCCAGGCTGGGGGAGTTCCATTCGTCGATGCACTGCTTTCGGATCGCGACCGAGGCGCAGACACTCTTGTTGTTTCGCCCGGTCTTCCACGGATCGATGCACTTCGCGAGGTAGGTGCATTCCGCCGAATCGGGGGCGAGCGAGCCGCAGCTCGCTGCCCGAAGTTTGTCGCGAGCGAGCGCCTGGGCGCGTTCGAGGGCATCGGGAGCCCCCGCCTCTACGGAAGCGACCTCGACGCGCCAACCGCCTGCAATATCAGGCGGTTCTCCAAAGCAATTCCAAGCAACGCTTGGCGCTGCCTCCGGCGGGCGTGGGCTCAGCGGCCCGGCGGGTCCGGCGGTGGGTGACCCGGCCGGTCCTGGCGGGGACGCGGGGTGCGTCTGCTCCTTCGTGGAGGCGCAGGCGACGAGGAGAAGGAGGCTCGAAAGGATTGCGGAGCGGCCAGCCATGGGGGCCGAAGGCACCAGGTTTCCGCGCCGGTCACCATTGTGGAAACCACGTAGATCTCCGGCGGGGCAAGCCACAGCGCCCGTCGATGCACGCCGCCGACTGTGGAAATCCCTTACTGGGCGCAAACGGCTCGCCCCCTAAAGGGTGTCTTTTCCGCGACGCGGCGCATCTGACGCGGCGTGCAGCGCATTTCGGTAGCTGACTTGTGGGGCACGCCTTAGCGTCGATGCGTTGAAATGAATGTGCCTCCGTTGCCCCCGCGGCGGAACGCATCGATGCGCAAATTCGTCGAACGTCTCCGCACATGGGCGGACGAAAACGACACCCTAGCGCTGAACTTCCCGAGTGGATTCGGCTGCTCACCGGTGCGCGCGATGCATTCTTTTTGCCGTTTGATGAAGCCGCCCAATCCCCTCCAAAGTCGTCGCCCCCCGCCAATCGCGCGGGACCTAAGGCGAATCTCCTCGCCCATTTTGATACGAGCAAAGGCGCCTTTGATTGGCGCCCGATCCTTAACGATCGCGCCTTTTTTGAGCGCCCCCCAAGGCGCCCCTACTTTCTCGACGAACCGGACGAGAATTCTGCGAGCAAACACGGAGAGTCCCGTCGCGCAGCCGCCGGGATTTTCCTGGACGACACGCTGAGCGCCCTCGGCTTCGGTCGCTCGGTGTGCGTCGCCCCATGCAACGACCGAAATCGGCCCCTCGGCCTCCTTGGCATCGTCGATGACGCCCATTCGGCGACGACCATTCGCACGTTTCAGCGCCTGATTCCGCACGTCCGTATCCGACTTCGCCTCGAGGCGGCGTTTCGTCGGGCCGATCGCCTGGAGGCGGTTTCGCGGAGCCTGCTCGATCTCGTGCCGCGGGAAGTCTTCCTCTGCGACGGCGACGGTCACATCCACGATGCCAACGCCGCCGCGGCCGCGCGCCTCGCCACCGATGGCCCGAGCCTCCGTGAAATCATTGCGTCGTGCGTGCTCCTGGAGCGGAACACCGCCGACTGGGAAGTCCGCACCCGTCGGGGCAGTCCTCGAGGGTTTTCCGTCGTTTGCGCGCGCACAATCGGGCCCCGCCGGGATGCTCTCGGCGCCTTCGTCGATCTCTGGGACCTCTCCGATCGCCAACGCGACGTCCTCGCCCTCGCCATCGACGGCTGCACGAACCGGGTGATCGCCTCGTCGCTCGGGATTTCCGAGCGCACGGTTGAGGTCCACCTCTCGTCGATTTACGAGCGGACCGGCGTGAAGAGTCGCTCCGAGCTGGTCGGGCTCGTCCTTCGTTGACGGGACAAACCCCGCATTCGTTGCGTAGCTACGGAAAGAGTTGCTCCATCGGCGCCAAACGGCCGCCGATTCCTCCAATAGCCCAACGATTCCGACGCGGGGTTCACGGCACGCCCTTTGCCTTGTGTAGCTCCCGCGAGGCGACTTCCGCCCGCCTGCACCTGGTAGCACCGATGCCCTTTCCGCTCCGGCCCCCCCCTTTTCGCACCCGACTGCGCGCATTCACGCTGATCGAGCTGATGGTCGTCGTCGTGGTGATCTCGATCCTCGCGATGCTCGCGGTCCCTTCGATGATCCGCGCCAAGAATGAGCGGCGCGGGGTCGGTGCCGCCGGGAACATCAACCTGATCCTGCGAGAGGCGCGGGCGCGCGCCCAAGGGCGTGGGTCGGCGCAGGCGCTGATCATCAACGTCGGCCCCGGGACCGGTCAGCGCGGCACGTTCAAGATTCGCGAGGCGCTCGACGCCGACGGCAACCCGTACCCGAACTGCCGGTCGACGAACTGGAATGCGGCGAACGTCGCCGGCAAGGAGACCGGCCTCTTAGACCTGAACGGCGGCATCGACGCCCAGACCGACCTTGAGACCTCGGCCCTCCTAGAAGGTGCGCAAGTCTCGAGTTTCGTTCTCTGTTTCGCGCCGAACGGCCGCGTCTATCAGGCGGCGGGCCTCGGGAACCTCGGGCAGGCGGTCGAACTCGTCCAGCCGATTCGCTTTGATGTCTCCCAGGTTAATGCGGGCGCCAAAGTAGGCCGGACCCGCAGCATCTTCCTCACCCCCAACGGCCAATCGCGCATTCAAACGCGCCTCGGGAGCTGATCGTGAACCCTATCGATCGCCAACCGCGCCGCTTCCGCCACTTCCGGAAGGCCCTCCAGGCCTACACAGCGGTGGAAGTATTGATTAGCATGACCGTTTTTGCGATCGGTGCCTCTGGCGTCATCGCAATGCAGCGGACGAGCGTCCAAGGCAACTACGACGCACGCACCCTCGACGTGGCGAACTCCATCGCGCGTTCCTGGGAAGAGCGCCTCCGTCGCGATGCGATGCTGTGGACGACCCCCGAAGCGAACGTCGCCGGCTCCCGCGAGCAGAACACCCGTTGGCTCAAGGATGCTGCTGCCGATGCCGCACCGTGGACGCTTGTGACCGTCCCCCCCGGCGGCACCGACCCGACTGGTCTCTCCCCCGCCTTCGACATCTTCGGCCGCGATCTCGACGTCACGCACGTGCAAGATGCCGTGTTTTGTACGCAAGTTCGCCTCCAATGGCTCTCCGTCGAGACCCGCGGCGGTGGCGTCGTCCCGCGGACGATCCGCGCCGACGTCCGTGTATTCTGGCCGCGCGGCACTGGGGAGACCTCCCCGTGCTCGGCGGCTGGCCTCGCCGCCGGTCTCGGCCCCGCCGACAAACCAGATCGCTACCGCTTCGTCTCCGTAAGCTCGGCGATTCGGGGGAATTTCCAATGAGCGCGCGCACGCCTCTGTTTTCTAAGCGTTTTGCCAAGCGACGTTCCCGCGTCCGCGGCTTTACGCTCGTCGAACTCCTCGTCGCGACCGTCGCCGGCCTCGTTGTCGCGATGGCGGTCGTCGGCCTCTCGAAGATCGCCAACGACACATTCCACGAGGAGCTCCGAAGCTCCACTGCTGAGCTCGCCCTTCGCGGCGCCTCCGACCGCCTCCGCCTCGACCTCGCCCGCGCAAGTTACATGGGGACCCCCAACGGCCTCATCGACCCGCTGATCGTCGGTGCCATCGGCGCCCCGGACCGCCTCGGGCCCGGCGTGTATGGCGCTGGTCTCGGTCAACTTGCCGGAATTGCCTTCCGAAATGAAGGCAGCTACGCCGACGACGCGAAGGTTAGCGCCCTCTCTGAGGTCAATCATATCCGCCCCGACTCGATCCGCCTCGGCGGCAATTTCACGAGCGGCGACGAGTACATCGTCCAGTCGGTCCGCGACGGCGGCGCCTGCGGCGGCAGCGACATCACGCTCTCCCTCGACAGCCCCGCCTCGCTCCGCCTCGTCGGCCTCCCCGACGGGACGATGAAATCGGCGGGCGACGCCCTCGTCACACTTCGCGAAACGTTTCAGCCGGTTCCGAATGCGAGCTTCCTTGTCCGCCTCGTCGACGACTCGGGCAAGATCCAGTTCGGCGTGACCTGCGCCGCCGATCCGGTCACGTACGGCGGTGGCGGCGGCCCGGTGCTCCACCTCGCGACGCCCCTCAAGACCGGCGCAAACGTCGGCGGCATCGGCGGCGTGAGCGGCCTTGGCGTCGGCCGCTACACGGTCAACCCGGTCCAGATCGTCGAGTGGCGCCTGGCCCGCGTCCCCAGCGCGATCCTAGACCCCTACGATACCCGCTACAGCGATGGAAAGTTTGACCTTTTGCGGACCTGGGTCGACGCATCGGGGGTCGCGCTCGTCGCCTCGGCCCAGCTTGTCGCCGAATACGCGACCGACCTTCAGTTCTCCTTCGTCGCAGACACCCGCCCGGTTGGCACCGCGATCCCAACGAAAGACGACCTAAAAATCCTCCCATTTTCGGACCTTGGTGGCGCGAACACCGTCGCAACGCTCAACAAATACGGGACGGCGACCGCCGACCCGAACGCGCCCGGCCCCCAACGGATCCGCTCGATTCGCTTCCTCCTCGCGACGCGAGCCGCCCTCCCCGACCGCGAGCAGCCCCTCGATCCGGTCGTCATCGCCGGCAACGATCCGCTCGCTGGCCACTACATGCTCCGCTACTGCGTCCGCGCCGCCGGCTGCGCCGCCGGGGACGCCGGCTACGCACGGGTCCGCAGTGTCACCGGCGAAGTCACGCTCCTTAACCAGTCGAGGCTGTTCTGATGCGCCCCTCCCGAACCGTCGCGCCTGCTCTTCTCCTCCGCCGCGCCCGCCAACACCAGCGCGACCGTGGCGCGATCATCTTTATCGTCGCGATGACGCTCTCCCTCCTGGCCGCGATGGGCGTCTACGCGCTGACCGCCACCAGCTCGGAAATGCGCACCTCCGGCTACGCGCGCCAGTCGACGCAGGCCCACTACGTTACCGAGTACGCCTCCCAGGCGACCAACGACGTAATTTCCCCCGAAAATGCGAGCTTTTACGACAACCAGATGGCGCTGAACGTGGGCGTCGGTACCGTCACGTGCGAATCGGCGGCGCCGAAAGCGACCGACCCGACGATCGCCACCGAAATCTCGAAGCGCTGCGTGAAGTTCAGCCAATCGGGCCTCGCCGACATCTGGCGCATCAACCGGGGCGCCACCGTGACCCCCTTCAGCGCCGACGCCTTCGCGCCGAGTGGGTCGCCGGTGTACGGCGCACAAGCAGCAGAATTTAAAGCCGAAATTACGGAACCGATCTCCAACGGTCTCCAGCCCGGCTTCGACGTCAATAACGGGAAGTGTTTTCGCAAGTACACGGTCACGGCGATTGGTTCGCTGCGAGACGGCGGGGGCGCGGGGCGAATTCTGGCCCGTGAAGCCGGTCGCTCGCGCATTGTTGCCGGTCCATTCGACTGCGGAGGTTGATCATGATGAAGAGCCGTATTCCCGCATTTTTGCTTGTGGCCGTCACGCTCGGCGCCACCTCGCGCGCGTATGCCCAAGCCTCGGCGATCGACAAGCCGCTGCCGAACGTCCTCCTGCTCGTCGACAACTCGGGCTCGATGGAGCGCCTCCTCGACGGCCACCTCCCCGGTGACCCCCACGACGCCAACTCGGCCTGCACGCCGGGGACCGTCTCGACGGCGAACCGTTGGGGGACGCTCGTCCAGGCGCTGACCGGCACCTTTGCCGACGGCTACATGTGCGGGAAGGTCGACCGCAGCGGCTCCCAGTTCATCGGCGAGTACGGCGCGGCGCTCGGCGGCGCCGGAAATCTCTACGATGCCCGCTACTTCCTCCCCTACCACCGCCCGGTCGGCTTCGGAAACGGCGCGACGAAGTGCACCGTGGGACCGAAGCTCGGCGCGACCGGCAACCAGCTCGAACTCGTCAAATGGGACGACGTCGCGGCAGGCTCCGCGAACCCGGGCGCGTGCCCGCTCACCGTTGCGACCGCCGACCCCGACGGCTTCCTCAACCAGGCGACCGACGGCCAGCTCGACTCGGCCCGCCCCTTCCTCCGCCTCGGCCTCATGACCTTCGACAGCACCCAGGGGAAAGCCCAGGACGCGTCCGGCATGTGGAGCTACCCGACCGACGGCTTCGGCGGCATCTCCGGCCACGGCCAGGGGCAGCTCGCCGCCTGTCTGGCGAGCGACATGGAAGTCGGCGCCCGCAACTCGAGCGCCCCCGATTTTGAAGGGCGTATGGTCCTTTTCCCGCCGCCGTTCGCCGGCACGGATCAGATCGACGCGTTCAACAACGATGTCCAGCGCACGCTCCTCGCAGCACGGCCCTACGGCGCGACCCCGATCGCCGGGCTCCTTGACGATGCGCGTCATTACTTTTGGAAGGACTCCAAGGGGCCCCAGAGCGTCGATCCCTACGTCCAGGGGGGATGCCGCGAGGAGTTCGCGATCCTCCTCACCGACGGCGGTCCGAACCTCGACATGCGCCCCGAATGCACCGGTTCGTCCGGCGGCGTCACCGGGACGTGCCCCTACGCGCCTGCCAAAGACATCGCCCAATCGATGTTTGAGGGGACGGCGACGGCGAACTTCGGCGGCGCCCCCGGCAAAAAGGTCACGACCTTCGTCGTCGGCTTCTCGGTCAACGGATCCGGCGGCGTCGCCGATGGGTTTCCGGCGCCGACCCCGACCTGCGGCCAGTGGTACACCAGCGTCGCCGCGGGACAGCCGGCGGGCACCTCGGACAAGGATCGCGCGCAAGCCTTCGTAAACACTTGCAAAGCAACGAATCCCGCCCGCGGTTCGGCGGCAGCTGCCTGTTGCAACCTCCATGAAATTTCGGTCGCTGGCAACGGCGGCCCCGCGTTCTTCGCCGAGTCCCAGGCCGACCTTGTGAAGGCGTTCGGTACGATCCTCGGCGTGATCGCGAAGGGGACATCGACGCGCACCGTGCCGTCCTACGCGGCGCCGACCGGCACATCCTCCGCCTCGGCGACCTTCGTCGCGAGCTTCGACCCGCAGCCGCTCGCGCCGTGGGCCGGAAACATCCAGCGCTCCCGCCTCCGCTGCGAGGGGGGGACCCGCACAGCCGACCCGACCGCCATCGGCTACGGAGACGACTTCGCGATCAACCTCGGCAAACAGGCGCTCGCCGGGAAGCGTCGATTCTTGCTCGTAAAACCGGACGGCCTGGACGGCAAGGGCTCCGACGACGAGAAGAAGGTCACCCAGTCGGTCCGGCCCTTCGCTTCGGGCGCGTCCGACGGGATGAACTCGAATAAGAGTACCGAAATCTTCACGACGAACCCGATCGGCGACCTCCCGCTCTCCTCGAAGAGCATCGACAAGGGGGTCTGCAAGACGTCGGTCGATGCGACCGGCCACGCGATTCCGGCGCTCTCCCAAGACGACTGCAAGAAGGCGGTCATCGGCTTCACGGTCGCCGAGCCGTCCCTCAACCTCGGCGCGCCAGCCTACAACTTCGGCAAGTTCCGCTGTCCCGGCGGCGAGTGCTCGGCGATGGGCGCGATTTTCCGCTCGAATCCGACCGTCGTCGGTCCGCCCAGCGCCGTCCTCCGCGATGAGTCTTACCGGGCCTTCGCCGATCGCATGAAGAACCGCCCGACGGCGCTCTACGTGGCGAGCATCGATGGCCAGCTCCACGCCTTCAAGGCCGACGTCGACACCGACGGGGCAGGCATCCCGAAGCCGGACGGTTACTACAACGAACTCTGGTCGTTCATCCCGCCGGCTCTTTACGCGAGCCTCGACGCCAACTATCCGCGCGGCAACCAGATTTTGCTGGATGGGACGGTCGCTTCTCGCGACGTCGTCTTCGAGCGCGGCGCAAACGACGTCACCAGCGCGGCACTCACCTCGGGCGCGACCTACGAAAAGTGGCACTCGGTGGTCGTCGGTAGCTTCGGCGTCGGCGGGTTTGGCTACTACGCCCTCGACGTCACCGATCCGGGCCCGGGCACCTTCGACGCAACCAGCGGCACCGGGACCGGCTCGTGGGCAAAGCCGACGACAACCGTCCCGATCCCGACCCGCCCCTCGGAGGGCGGCCCCCACTTCCTGTGGCAAATCGTCGACTCGGAAGACGATCCGAGCGGCAAGGGGAAGGACAACGGCAAAGGCGGCGCGATCAAACGTGCCGACCTTTTCGCGACGCGCACCCCGACGCCGGCCGTGACGACCCTCTTCTTCAAGGCCCCCGGCGCCGCAGAAGTGAAGGAAATCGCGGTTGCCATTCTCCCCGGCGGCACCAGCGGCCCGCCAGCGACGACCCCGTCGCCGAAGACCTGCGCCCGTGACGACCTTTCGACGTTGGTCGACCCCGCCTTCCCGGCCCGCCCGGCGGTCCGCAACTGGGGAACCTGCCCCGGGGACGGTGCCAGCCCGGTCGCGGGGCGCTCGGTGATGGTCGTTCGCGTCGACACCGGTGAAGTCATTCGCGTCTTCGGCCGCGACCTCGACGTCCCCGCCCGCTTCAAGGCCCAGGGCCGCCTCGGCAACCAGCCGGTCACCTTCCACGCCCCGATGGTCGGCACGCCGGTCGTCTACCCGGGCGGCACGGGGGCCATCGGCCAGAAGGCCTTCGTCGGCGACGCCGATGGCATGCTCTGGCGGATGGATTTCACCGACCCCGATCCGAAGAACTGGACGGCAAAGCTCTTCCACGACACCTACGCAGCCGCAGCAAACATCCAGGACGGCATCTACCCGCCGACGGACGCTCAGCCGCTCCTGTTGACGCCGGTCCTCGCCGCCGACCAGGACGGAAACATCGTCCTCGGCATCGCGACCGGGGACAACGACGCCTTCGCCCCCGACGGCCGTAACTTCCTGTATTCGCTCTCGGAAAAGACCTCGTTCGTCGCCGGTTCCACCCGCGTCGGCGCGAGCGTCAACTGGTACCTTCGCTTCAACGCAGGGGAGCGCGTGAGCGGCCCGATGTCGATCTTCGACTCGAACCTCTTCTTCTCCACCTACGTCCCGGCCGGCCTCGGCAACGTCTGCGCCCCCGGCCAGGCGCGCCTCTGGGGTCGCGACTACATCCGCCCGTTGGGCGCCGACCTCTCGCGCGGCGGTCTCCGACGGACCCCCGTGGCCGACGGAACCCTCAGCACGACCGACGACTTCTACCCGGCCGGCGACGCGCTGATTCCTGGCGTCTCGATCCGGGCGGTCCCCGCCTGCGGGAGCTCGGACCTCGGCCAGGGCCTCGGCGCGGCAGGTGCATCCTTCACGAGCGGCTCCTACGAACTGTTCGCCCCGGTCGCGAAGGAGAAGGTACAAGGCACCCTCAAAACGCCGGACGCCATTCGCGTCACCCTCCCCCTCGTGAAGAACCAGACCCGCGTCGATTCGTGGGCTGCGGTTGTGGAATGACCAACGAACGCCCCACCTCGGTACCGAGCAAGCGCCCCCCGTTCTTCGGAGCGGGGGCGCTTCTTTCTGTCGCCCTTTTCACCGCGTGCAAGAAGCCGGAGACGCTGACTTCCGTCGCGGCCGGCCCCTCCGCTTCGGCCGCCGCGCCCGCCGATCGCCTCGCCCGCGGTGAGCTGGTCCCCGGAAAAGAGACCGCCTTCGCGCTCGTTCTTCCTCGCGATTTCGAGCTTGGGATCCGTTTGTCGACCTCGACGACGGCGACCGGCCGGGCGAGCCTGGAAGACGTCTCCAACTACGTGCGCGCCCGCGTGGCCGACGGAAAAATCGAGCTGGGTGCCAACGAAACGCGCTTTGACGACGTCCGCGTCCCCGAGGATCCGAAGCGCGTCCTGCGGATCCGAATCACCAAAGAGCCCTTCGGCCAAGTGCGAATGACCATCGAGGACACCACCCCGATTGTCCTCGAGCCGGAAGACGAAGCGTCCCGCATGAAGCGCGTCGGCCTCACGAAAGACGGCAAGGTCATCGACCCGAGCCACCTCGAGTGACAGCCTCCACGCCGGGCTGCTAGCAGGGCAGCCATGGGTCCCTTGCGCCGCCACCTCTCTTCGGCCTTCCTCGTCGCGTTCGGCGCAGGTACCGCGGCCGCTTGCGCGGACGAAGCCGTGGCGACGCCCCCCTGCGAAGCGCAGGAAGTGCTCGTATTGGCGAGCGATTTCTCGTCTTCCCGCGTCGGCGGCGCCCGCGGGGATGGCACGTCGAAACTCGTCGGCGGCGTCGATCTCTACAAAGATCCAGCACTTGCCCGCTCTCAGGGGCGCGCGTTCGCCATCGCCCGCGACAACGACACCGTCCTCGAGCTCTTCCCGAGCTGCGGCCTCCCGAACGGCAAAACGCCCCTTTCCGTCGTCGCCCCCGGCGGGCGCCCTGGCTCCAAGAACCCACAAGACGTCGCCGTCGCCCCCGACGGCACCCTGTGGATTCCGAGCTTCTATCAGGCGCTCGTCGATCACCTCGCCACCGACGGGACGCTCCTCGCGCCGATCGACCTCTCCACCTTCGACGACGACAAGAATCCGCAAGCTTCAAGCGCATTTACCGCGAAGTCGGAGGGGAAAGACTCGCTCTTTGTGGTCCTTGAGCGCCTCGACGACGGCGACCTCTACGCCTCGACGCGCCCCTCCCAGCTCGCCCGCTTCGATGCCGTCACCGGCGCAGCGACCGGCGTCCGCGACCTCGCCGCCCGGAATCCCTTCGGCGTCGCCAAGCAAGACGTCGACGACCCGTCGGTCTACTGGCTCGCAAGCGCTGGAAATTTTGACAGTTCTAGCGACAGCGCCGCCGGCATCGAGCGCGTCGATGCTGCCGCCTTCACAAGCAAGCTCCTTGTGCCCGAGAGCGCCCTTGACGGGAGCGTCGTCGAGACGAGCGTCGCCGGGCGCTGCGGGGCGGCGATCGTGGCCGGCGCGACGGCGAACGTGAACCCGACGCGCGCGGTGCTCTTCGACGCCACCAACGGCGGCAGCGTCCGCGAGGTGCTCCCGAAGACCCCCGGCTTCGACTACTACGGCATCGGCATTACTGGCGAAAAGGGCAAGCATATCCTTTGGATCGGCGATCGACGCCCCGTGGGCGGCCGCTACGCGCTCCACCGCTTCGCCCTCGCCGACGACTGCACGCCGACCCCCCTCGCCGACGTCTTCATCGCCCAAAAACCGGTCGCGCTGCGCTGAGGCGCCGCTTTCGCTTCTACGTCACCGGCGACGCGTGCAAAGACTCGCCGCCGCGATGAGCAGCGAATCGAATGAATCCCGTCCGCCGGCCCCCGCCGTCTCTTCATCGCCTCCTGCGGTTCCCGGGGACAGCGCCAAGAAAGCCGGCCGCGGCGGCCTCTTCGTGCTCGCGGCGAAGGTCTTCTTCCTCGGGCTCGGGTTCGTCCAGCAGGTCGTCCTTCAACGGGTGCTCGGTGCCGCCGACTTCGGCGTACTTGCTCTTGTTTTAGCCCAGTCGAACATCCCGAACAACGTCATCGTCGCTGCGTCCGTCCAAGGCGTCTCCCGGGCGGTCGCTGGCGCCCCCGGCGGCGCCCAATCCCCCTCAGGCCGCGCCGCCCTCCGTGGCGCGCTCGCCGTTCATGGGCCCCTCGCCCTCCTCTTCGGTGGCGCCTTCGCCTTCGCCGCCCCCTTCCTGGCCGACGCCGTCCGCGCCCCACGCATCGCAGCCCCGCTGCTGGTAATGGCCGTCGTTCTTACCTTTTACGGCATTTACGCGCCCCTTGTTGGCGCCCTCAACGGCGACGGTCGCTTCGGCGCCCAGGCCTTCCTCGACGGCACCTACGCGACGCTCCGGACGGCCGGCCTCATCGGCGGCGCCCTCCTGCTCGCCCATTTCGGCACGAGCGGCGATCCGCTCCGCGGCGACCGCGTCCACGGCGCCACGCTCGGCATCGCCATCGCCTCGGGCCTGATCATCCTCCTCGCCGCCTTTTTCCTGAGCCGCGGGAAGGCGCTCGCGACCGACGCGCGCGTCACCCCCTTCGACATCAAGGCGTACATCCTGTTTTTGTTGCCGATTATGGCAACCCAGCTCTTCGTGAACCTGCTCATGCAGGTCGACATCACCCTCCTCGGGCGCTTCCTCGGCGACAGCGCCAAAGCGGCCGCGACGAAGGCCCCGGCCGAGGCGTCGGCGGCGATGATCGGCGTCTATCGGGCCTGCCAGCTGCTTGCGTTCCTCCCGTATCAATTGCTCTTTTCGGTCACCCAGGTCCTCTTCCCGATGGTCGCCAAGGCCGACGCCGACGGCGATCGCGAAGGGGTCAAGGCGGCCGTCAGCCGCGGCGCCCGGCTCGCGTGCATCGCCGGCGGCCTCCTCGTCACCGTGCTGGCAACGCTCCCGAGCCCTCTCCTCCACGTCGTAAGCCCGGCAAACATCGCCGCCCACGGCGGGAACACGCTCCGTATCCTCGCGCTTTCCCAGGGTATTTTCGCCATTCTCGGCATCGCAACGACGGTCCTTAGCAGCCTCAAGAAGGCGCTCACCAGCGCGGCGATCACCCTTGTCGCCCTCGGGGCCACGGCGACGGTCGCCTTCGTCCTCGTCCCGACCGCCCCCTTCGGCACCGATCAGCTCCAGCGCATGGCGCTCGCCACCGGCGCCGGCCTCACCGTCGGCCTCGTGCTCGCCGGGGTCGCCGTCTACCGGGCGGCAGGCGCCTTCGTCCCCCTCAAGACTGCGCTGCGCGTCGGCGGAATTCTTGCTGTTTTCGTCTTCGTAGGGACGTTGCTGCCCGCACTTGGGAAGGTCGCTACGCTGGGGGCCGCCGCCGCCGTCGCCGTGCTCTACCTGGTCGCCCTCGTCGTCACCGGCGAACTCGGAAAGGCCGATCTCGCGATCGTCGCCCGCATCGCGGGAAAACGCACCTGAGCGTAGCTACACTCCTGCGCGGCGGTTCCGGGTGGACGCGCAGCTGAGCGATCTTTTTTCGTCACGAAGCCGCGGTTCGCGCCCACCGCCGGTATGAACCTCCTCGCCCGTCTCCGGTCCTTCCCCCGCGTCCTCTCCCTCGGCCTCCTCGTCCTCGGCTCCGGCGCCGCGACCTACGCGGTCAGCCACGCCCGAAACCTCGGCGGCGAGTGCTGCGGAACCGGCGCCGCCTGCTGCAAGCCGGGCGCCGCCTGCTGCAACAACCACCACTGATCGTGTAAGAAATCGCTTTGTCTTCGTCGCCCTCCAGGTCCGGCTCGGCCGTCCCCCTCGCTTCGCGAGGACGGACCGAGCCCCAGTCCGACCGAGCCCTCGAAGAGCTCCTTGAGAGGATTGCCCGTGGCGACGAAGCGGCGATCTCCCCCTTCGTGCGCGCCCTTCGACCGGCCCTTTTTTCCTATTGTAGCAGCCAGTTGCAGGACGCTTCCGCCGCCGAAGACGCCACCCAGGAGGCGCTCTGCGAGCTCCTTCAAAAGGCCCCCTTCTACGATTCAACAAAGGCGGTTCTCCCGTGGGCCTTCACGATCGCCCGCTACGCCTGCCTCACCGAGCGCCGGCGACGGACGCGACGCCGCGAAACGGCGGAGGGCCCCGGCGACGGAACCGCAGAAGATTCGGGCGCTTTTCGCGCCTCGGAAGCGCCCGACGGCGAAGCGGTGATCCTCGCCCGCGAAGCGCTCGCCCGCGCCGGCACCGCCTTTGACGCCCTCGACACCGGCGCCCGCGACGCCATCGTCGCCGCCATCGATGGGCACACCGGCGACGCCCCCCTCGATGCTCGCACTCGCAAGGCCCGCCAACGCGCCTTTGAAGGCTTCCGAACTCTCTTCAAGAGGCTCTACGATGGCTGAATTGAACCCCAATCCGGACCTCCGCGCGGAAGCGATCGCCTTTCGCGCCGGTCGTCACGCCGCCGCCCGAACGGCAACGGCAGTCGTTGTGGTGCTGGTCGCCGCCGTCGGTGCCCTCAGCGCCTGGCTCGGGCTCGAGCACGCAGGACTGCTCGTAGGCGGAGGCACGGCCCTTATTTTTCTAAGTTATTTTGCTGTGTTCCGTGGCGGTCCCCTCGCCCACGGCGCGACGCGCGGCCTCCTCGCCGGCCTGATCCCCCTCGGCGCCGCCCTCGCCGCCCGCCCGGCCGGCCACCTCTGCGCGGGGGGCCAATGCTTCTCCGCCTGCGTCCCGATCTGCGCGTGTGCCGCCCTCGCCGCCGCCGCCTGGATCGCCTACCGCGGCGTAAAGACCGGCGCAAAGCCCTTGTTTTTCCTCGCGGCAGGCTCCACGGCGACCCTCGTCGGCGCCCTCGGCTGCAGTTGCATCGCTGCGACCGGCGCCCTCGCCACCGCCGCCGTCACCGCGATCATCCTCGCCCCGGCCGCCGTCATCGCCGGGAAGCGCGTGGCTGCCTAAGGGGAAATCCCAAGGCTTTCGAGAATTTCCGCGATCGGCTTGCCGGCAAAGCGCTCTTTTGCGTGGGCCTGCGTGGTGAACGAGCGCGTCTCCATACGGTCGACGTAGAGGGTGCCGTTGAGGTGGTCGACTTCGTGCTGGAGGATGCGGGCCGGCCACCCTTTCACGCGCCACGTTTGCGGCGCGCCGTGCTCGTCGAGGCCGGAGACCTCCACCTCCGGGAAGCGCCGGACGAGCCCGGCAAAGCCAGAGACGCTGAGACAGCCCTCAAAGAAGATCGGCTTCGCCGCAGCCGCGTCCCCGACTTCGTCGGATCCCGCCACATGCAGCACCGGGTTCACAAAGACCCGCGGAGCAAAGGCGACGCGCCCGCGCTCCGAAATTTCCAAAGGATTCAGCGTTTTCATCCGCTCGGCGTTATCCTCAAGCACGATCACGCGGAGCGGGATGCCGATTTGGGGCGCGGCGAGCCCGACGCCAGGGGCCGCGCGCATGACGGCGATCATCCGCGCCACGAGCGCCTGGAAGGCCGGCGTCGGAATCTCCCGCGGGTCGACCGGCTTGGCGATGCTTCGAAGGACGGGATCCCCCACCTGAACGATCGGGGTTGCCGGAGCCGTCGGCGCCGTTGGGGCGGCCGGGCCACCACAGGCAACCAACGAAAAAAGCGCGGGAATCATCGGGGAACGCATCACAGTGCGTCGTTAGCGCTGCGACGATCGGCGCGCAACCACCGGTCGACAATAAAGTCAACTAGACTCTTTATAAGAGTCCTAGCCACTCTTTTTATCTAAAATGAGTCTAATTCACCCTTTATAAAGGTACCACTCACCTTATTTACACAAGCCCGCTCCCGCAATCGCCGCACGTCCAACTCCAGGAACGTTGGTGCACAGCGGTGCCGTTCGGAAGCCTGATTTCCTCGCTTTTTCGCCGTTGGAGGTCTGCTCCGCGGCGGCATGCCCCGTGCTAAGGCTGCGCGCCTATGCGTGCTTTCCCTCGGTACCTCGGCGCCCCCGTCGCCGTGCTCGCGATGACGACCGCCGCCGGTGCCCAGCAGGCCCCTGCAGGCCCGCCCCCGGGGCTCCAAAACGTCCCTCCGCCGGCTCAAGACGCCGCCCAGCAATCCCGGGAAGAGCAGTACGCCGAGCAAGAGGCGCGGGCGGAAGCGGCGCGTAACATGCCCCAGTTGCAGCAGAATGCGGCCAACGCCGTCGATGCCGAGCGGCACGCCGCCTACGAGCAGGCCCGCCCGGTGATTCGCATCCCCTCGTATCCGCTCCCGTCCTCGCCGGTCGTCGTCGGCCTCGGGATCGGCGCCCGCGGAGCGAGCGGTAAACGAGCGTCGAACGCCATCGACGTGCTCGCCTACGGCGCCCTTCCGCTTACCGATATCCTAAGCCTTTTCGTCGAAGGGGGCGTCGCCTTCCGGAGTGTCGACCGCGGCGTCCCCTCCCAGGTGCCGGTCCGCTACCTCCGCCCCGTCGTCGGCGGCGGCGTCGAGTTCATCACCACCGTGGACGGCGGCCGGGTGGGCTTCGGCGTGGCGCTCAACAGCGAGTTCGCCGTTGGAAGTGGCCGGATTGCTTCGGAACCGACCACCTTCCTCACGCCGTCGGCCCACTTGCGCGGCGACTACTGCGCGCTCCGCTACACGATCGGCGGCGGCAACGGCTGCATCGGCCTCGGATTCTCCAGCCGCTTCGGCGTCCAGATCCCGCTCGGTGCCGACGGCACCGGCACCACCGGCTCTGACAAAGTGCGCGTCGTCGTTACCGCCAACGTCGGCCCGAGCGTCCAGTTTTGAGGAGCCTCGCGATGAAATTCATTCACGTTCTTCCGCTCCTTTCGGCGACCGCTCTTTTCGCACTTCCGCGCATTTCCTACGCCCAGTTTTGCGTCCCGGGCACCCCCATTTGCGCCGGAAAAGACGGCGTCACAGTGACCGGGCCCGGTGTAAACCAGGGGGCCGGTGCCGGCGGCTCTACCCAGGGAAATGCAGGGGGAACCGCTCAGGGCCAGGGGGGCTTCACCCTCCCCAACGTGACCGTCACGCCGCCGAAGGTCGATTACACGGTCCAGTGGCAGGCCTACGCCGCCTGGCGCGCGCAAATTCAGGCACAGGTAAAGGCGCGCGTGCGCCTGCAAATCGAGGCGGAAATTGCGGCGAACCTTCGATTGACGCTCCCCAATCCCTACCTCGGTCTCCCGCTTACGCCACGCTACGAGGGGGGCGGCGCCCGCGGCGGGGCTAGGGGCGGCGCGCGGGGCGTCAGCATCGGACTGCTCGGCCTTGTCGTCGGGGACATCTCCGGACGCAAGAGCCCGATTTACGTAGGGTATACGCTTCCGATCCGCGTCCCGGTCGGCGACGATTTCCGCATCGCGACCGACCTCTCGATGGTGGCGATGAACGTCGAGGGGACCGGCTTCACCGCGGCCAACGGAAGCGTCCGCAACTCCTCGACCTTCGGCGCCTTTCAAGTGCGCCCGGCGCTCATCAACGACATCGTCCGGAGCCGAACTGGGAGCGGCTACGCCTATTGGCGCGCCGGCGCCCACCTGACGACGCCGACCGGCGGCGGCGCGAATTCCCCCGATTTCTTCTACGGCCCCAGCGCCGGCGTCGGCCTCCAAGGGGGGAGCACACTCGTCGTTGGCGCCGAATGCAACGTCGACGGCTGGGCGGCCGTCGGAAGCAAGAAGGACCCGGAATACAACCGGTTCCGCGTCGGGACCGACGTGCGCGTCTGGCTCGGGCTCAACCTCTGATTGCGCGGTAGGCGACGAATCGCCCCGACGCAGGCGAGCATGTTTGCGGTAGTCTCCTCCGATGTACGGTCTCATCAACAAGGCGATCGAGGGCCTTATCCGGAGCGAATTCGGCGATTTGGCCTGGGAAAAATCCGCGTCGCCGCAAACATTCCCGACGAGCCGTTCCTGGCGATGGAACCCTACGACGATCGCGTGACCTACGCCCTGGTCGCCGCCGCGGAAGCGACGCTCGCCCTCCCGGCCTCGGAGGTCTTACGCGCCTTCGGTCAGTACTGGGTGCGCTACACGGCCGACGTCGGCTATGGGGGCATGATGGCTTCCGCGGGGGGGACGTTTCCGGAGTTTCTCGCAAATCTTGATGGGTTGCACACGCGCGTCCAGCTCGCCTTCCCCGACCTCCGCCCGCCGTCGTTCGCCGTCTCCGAGGTCGCGACCGACGGGGCCCAAGCGGGCACGCTGACTCTCGACTACCACTCGGAGCGCGTCGGGCTCGCGCCGCTCGTCGTTGGGCTGCTTGAAGGGCTGGGGCTGCGCTTCCGCATCGCCGTGAAGGCGAGCTACACCGCCCAAACGGCACCGAGCGGTCGCCCCTTTGAACGTTTCCTCGTGGCCTGGCAGCCACTCGCGACATGACCGCGCTCCTGGCCGAATTATTTCCGTTTTTTGTCGCCATCGGCGGCGAGGGGCAGGCAGGGGCGAGGGTCTGCGCGCTCGGGCCGCGGTGGGCGAGCTTTGCGCCGTCGTTGAGGGTGGGCACCCCCTTCGCAGAAGCCTTCGCCGTCGATCGCCCCTTCCAGGTCACCACCGTGGCCGACTTCGTCGCGCGCCCGAAAGACGTCTTCCTCCTGCGCGCCCTCGCCCACCCGAAGCTCCAATTTCGCGGGCAAATGTGCCGCGTTGACGGCAGCGATGACGTCTATTTTCTTGGCGGGCCGTGGATCGTCCGGATGGAGGACTTGGCGACCCACGCCCTCCGTCTCGACGATTTCCCGCCCCACGATCCGCGCGGCGACCTCCTCGTCCTCGTGCAGGCTCGTGAGTCGATGGTGGCCGACCTCCGCACCCTTACGACACGGCTTCGTGAGACGGCGGCCCGCCTCGACGAGCGGAACCGGGAGCTCGAAGAGCAGGCAGCGCTCCAGAAGCGCCTCGAAGAGCAGCTCCGCCAGAGCCAGCGCCTGGAAGCAATCGGCCGCTTCGCTGGGGGTGTAGCCCACGATTTTAACAATATTCTCATGGCGATCGGCGCGCATGTCGCCCTCGCCGACGCCGCCCTCCAGACGCCAAACTCCCCCGACACGACGGCGACGATCGCCGAGAGCCTGACGCAAATTCGGAGCGCGTCCGATCGGGCCGCCCAGCTCACTCAGCAGCTCCTCGCCTTTTCGAAGCAGCGACTCGTCTCTCTCGCGCGCGTCGACCCCGCGAAGGAAGTCCTTGCGATCGCAGCACTTCTTCGCCCCCTCCTCGGCGATTCCGTCCGCCTCCGCACCGAAATCGCTGACGATCTCGGCCCCCTCTGGGCCGATCCTTCGAGCTTCCAGCAGATCCTCGTCAACTTGGCGCTCAACGCCCGCGATGCGATGCCCGACGGCGGCGAACTCACGATCGCCCTCCGTCGCGACGGCGGCGAGCGGCCGATGCTGGTCTTGACGGTGACCGACACCGGAATCGGGATGAGCGACGAGACCTTGGCAAACGCGTTCGACCCTTTCTTCACGACAAAGCCGGCCGGCAAGGGGAGCGGCCTCGGCCTGGCGACGGTCCACGGGCTGATTGTGCAAGCATCTGGAACGATTACCGTTCACAGCCGTAGCGAGCCTCCGTCCGGGACGACCTTCGAACTCTCCTGGCCCCTTTCCGCGGCGCCAGCCGCCCGCCGAGGTGCTTCTGACGGAAGGGACACCGCCGGCAGACGAGGTGCTGGTGCTGCTGGTGGAGGACGACGACGCGATTCGCCGCCTGATGGAACGCCTCCTCACCCGCGCCGGCTATCACGTAACCGCCCTCCCCCCCGCGAGGCGGGCGCGGTTGCCGCCCGTGCACCGATCGCCGCCCTCGTCACCGACGTCGTGATGCCCCACGGGAGCGGGCCGGAGGTCGCCCTGGCGGTAGAAGTCCATCGGCCGAATATTCCTACGATTTTTATGAGCGGCTACACGGAAGATGCGCGGCTCCGCGCCGAAGCGCTCCGGCCCAACCAGCGCTTCCTGGCAAAGCCCTTCCCACCGGGCGTCCTCCTGGCGACCCTCCAAGCGCTGCTGAGTCGCGAAGGGGCCGTTCAGCCCTCGGCGCGGCACCCCATGTAATCGCCCGCAAAGCTCGGAATGCGGGAAACATCGACCTTGCAGGGCGATCCGAGGTCAGGTACGCGTCCTCGATGAGCATTCTCCGGATTTCGTTCGCCGCGTTCGCGCTCGCCTCGGTCTCTTTCCTCGCCTGTTCGTCTGAAGGACCGGTCCTCTGATTACACTTTGGCCCGGGAGCCTTGGTTACAGATCG
>DYPH01000336.1 GCA_020720045.1 Sorangium cellulosum
GCTCGCCGATCACGTCCTTGGCGTTGTCGGACGCGGCCTTCATCGCCACCATCCGTGCGGATTGTTCGCACGCGATGTTTTCGGCGACGCTCTGATACACCAGCGATTCGATGTAGCGCATCAGCATGGCGTCGACGACCGGCTTGGCGTCGGGCTCGTAGATGTAGTCCCAGTGCGTCGTGAGGCTGGCTTCGTCGGCGTCTTCCATCTTCGACAGCGGCAACAGCTGGGTCAGCGTCGGCTCCTGTTTCATCGTGTTGACGAAACGGTTGTAGACGATGTACAGCGCGTCGATGCGGCCTTCGAGGTAGGCGTCGAGCATGACCTTGACGGGGCCAATGAGCTTGTCCATGTGCGGCGTGTCACCGATGCCGGTGAGTTGCGACACGACGTTCGCGCCCAGACGCTGCATGAAACCCAGACTCTTGTTGCCGACTGCCGTCACGTCGATGCCGACGCCTGCGGCGTCCCACTGCTTCATCTGGCTGACGACGATACGGAAAGCGTTGGTGTTCAGACCGCCGCACAGCCCCTTGTCGGAACTGACGATGATCACGCCCACCCGCTTGACCGTCGCACGCGGCATCACAAAGGGATGTTTGTACTCGGTGTGCGCGTACGCGAGGTGAGTCGCCACACGGGCGATCTTCTCGGCGTACGGGCGCGCGGCGCGCATGCGCTCTTGCGCCTTGCGCATTTTGGACGCCGCAACCATTTCCATGGCCTTGGTGATCTTGCGCGTGTTTTCCACGCTCTTGATCTTCGTCCTGATCTCTTTTCCGGCTGCCATATGAGGCTCCTATCTATCTAGCGAGCTTCAGTAGACGCCGGTTTTCTTGAACTCGTCGCAGGCTGCGGTGATCGCTTTTTCGCTCGCGTCGTCCATGGCGCCCGAGGTCTCGACGGCTTCCATCGCCGCCGCCGCCCTGGACTTCACGAACGCGGTGATGCCCGCTTCGAAAGCGAGGATCTTGCCGACTTCGACGTCGTCCATGTAGCCCTTGTTGACCGCGAACAGCGTCAGCGCCATTTCCGAGACCGACATCGGCGAGTACTGCGCCTGCTTCATCAGTTCGGTGACGCGACGGCCACGCTCAAGCTGCTTGCGGGTCGCTTCGTCCAGATCCGACGCGAACTGCGCGAACGCCGCGAGTTCACGGTACTGCGCGAGCGCCAGACGGACACCGCCGCCGAGCTTCTTGATGACCTTGGTCTGTGCTGCACCACCGACGCGCGACACCGACAGACCGGCGTTGATCGCGGGACGGATACCGGCGTTGAA
>DYPH01000061.1 GCA_020720045.1 Sorangium cellulosum
TTTCGCGAGGACGTGTCGCACTCCGAAAAGGAGATTCCGAGCAGCTACCTAGGGAGATTTCTGGTGCGCCCGCCCTTCTAGACGCGAGCACACGCCCATTTGCCGTGATAGCTTAGCGGCCCATGACGCCGGTCCGCCCCTTCGCCGTTGCGCTGTGCCTCGCCCTTGCCACGACTGCCGTGGGAACTACGCTGGCGACGTCCGCCGAAGCTTCGGTTTCTGTCGCCGTCCCCTACGACATGCTCTTCGAGGCCGCGGAGACGATCGTCGTAGCGCACCCCGTCGAAACCCGTTCTCAGTGGGAAGACGGCCGAATTGCGACCTACACGAAGCTGCACGTAGATGAGGGGGTCGCAGGTTCGGAAGCGACCGGTTCAGACGTATGGGTGAAGACGATGGGCGGCACCGTCGGCGACATCGGTCAGTACGTCGACGGTGAGCCGGAGTTTGCCGTCGGTTCGTCGAATCTCCTGTTTTTAAAGCGTCTTTCCTCCGGCCCCTTCGTCGTCGTGACGCGTGCGCAAGGCCAGTTCTTGCTTGAAGTCGATGCGGCGACCCGGAAGACGATGACGAAGCCGAGTCCGTCGGTGGGCGCGCTGGTTCATCCGTCGCAGGCGCCGAAGGCGCTCCCCTCTTTCCTCGCGAAGTTGCAGGCAAAATCACCAATGGTTACCGATCCGCATGTTCTCTTTGCGTCGGTCCGGCTTGCCAAGGATGCCCTTCCGGGGCGGTCGTTGGATGCTCTTCGTGTTGAACTGCAGAGTGCCTTCAAAGCAGCCCATACGAAGTGAGAGTCGCGGTGAATCGCGTTCATTTGCGTGCACTTGTGGCGTTGCTGGGTCTCGGAATTGTCACAGGCGCCGGTCAGGCGAGTGCCTATTGCCGCACCCTCGCACTGACGAAGGGGAAGCCTGTCGACAGCGACACAAACGGCTGTCGCGTCGGGAATTTCGCCCCATCGTTCTGGCTCAATCGCTGTGTGGGATACAGCATCGCCGTCGCAAACGGCTCGGCGAGTTCGAAGGTATCCCTCGACGATGCGCGCGAAGTCGTCGCCCGTTCTTTCGCGACATGGTCGGCTGCCCTTTGCCCGTTCTCCGTGAATGGTCTCACGAAACCTTCCATTGAGCTTCGTGATCTTGGCCCGGTCGATTGCGGAAAGATTGAGTTCAATCCGACCGGCACCAACCAGAACGTCATTGCGTTTCGGGATGCCGAGTGGACCCACAAGTCTGACGTCTCTGACGGCCAGGGGGCGGCTACGACCGACACGAGCGATACCGTACTCGGGGTTACGATTCTAACGTTCCGCCCATCGACCGGCGAAATCCTCGATGCAGACATGGAGATCAATCTGACTCTCCCGATCAAGGTCACGCCGAAGGACAAGTCTGAGTACGATATGCAGAGCGTGATTACCCATGAGGGGGGGCACTTCATTGGTATCGCCCATTCCAGCGATACTCCCGCTGTCATGAGTAAATTTTACGGAAAGGATGCATCCTTCTCCGATCTCGCTCTTGGAAAACGCGCATTGACCCTGGACGACCGTGCCGTCGTCTGCAGCATTTATCGGCCCGACGGAATGCGCTCCATTGCGCAGGAAGCGGATGGTTTCCAGCCGAAGGTTGCGTCGGCCGGGCCCTGCGATCCTCGCCCGTACAAGCTCAAGTTTTCGCGAGAATGCTACGACGCGAGCTGCACCTTCGGCAGGAACGCCTCTTCGCCGGGCGGCCTCATTGCGCTTTCGGCCTTCGCCGGGCTCGCACTCCTTCGGCGTCGCCGCATGGTGACGAAACGCGACCTTTCGCCGGCGCGGAACACTCAAGCATCGTGAAAGAGCACCCTGTTCTTCTGGAAGGGGACGCCCCGGTACACGCGCTTGTGTCCGAACTCGTCCGGAGCGATGAGCCGATTGCCGTCGATCTCGAGGCTGACGGAATGTGGGCATTTCGCTCGTCAATCCGCGTCGTTCAGCTTGCGACACGCACCGCTACTTTTGTCGTCGATCCGACGACGATGAGCGACCTGACGGCCCTCGCGCCCCTCTTTTCCGCGCACGCACCGGTCACCATATTTCACGATGTCTCGTCGGATGCGCGTCTCCTTTGGGAGAGTCCGCTCGGCGCCGCCGGCCGCATTTTTGATACACAAGTTGCCGCGCGATTTCTTGGCTTCACACGCCTCGGCTTGGCCGCGATCGCGGAAGCATTGCTCGGAGTTCACCTCGACAAAGGGCTCCAGACGCACGATTGGCGAAAGCGACCGTTAACCGCAGACCATCTCAAATACCTCGCCGGAGACGTCGTTCATCTCCACGAGATTTATGACCTGCTCTCAGCGCGCGTTGTCGAGGCCGATCTCACCGATGCCGTGCTCGAAGAAACTCGCTACGTCGTCTCCCAAGCGCTTGCATCTGTTCAAGATTTCCGAGCCACCCCCGCTTGGGCGCGGGTGAAGGGGATCGGAGGTCTTTCTGAAGCTCAGCTTGCCCGCGTCCGCAGCTTCGCGAATGTTCGTGCGAGAATTGCTGCGATTCATGACGTCCCAGAGACCCGATTGATTGCGAACGACGCACTCCTCTGGATGTCCCGACACCCACAAGCGGTTCTCGAGGACCCAAAGGCGATTCGGGCCAAGTGTTCCGCAGAAGAGCGCGAATGGATCCTGGAGGCGGCACGCGAAGCGTTGAAACAGCAGACCCTCCCCGAAGAGGAACGCTCATTCATCCCGCGCCATGAGCGGGACGCGGAGGACCGCGTTCGCCAGCGCTTGGAGTCGGCGTTGACCGGCTTTCGTGCCGCCGAAGCGGCCGCCTCCCAGCGGGACTTGCAGGCGGTTCTTCCTGGCCATTGCGTGCGGGATTTGGCCCGGCTGCGACCACAGAATACTGAGGAACTTCAAAATGTTCCAGGCTTTGGTCATTTTCGAGTTGAGCGCTACGGGACCGCCCTTCTCGCCCTTCTCGCCCTTCTCGCCGTCGAATCGTGAGCCTTCTCGTCGTGTGCGGCGAGACCTCCGGCGACCGAATGGCGGCCGGTGTCCTGGCGGAGTTTGGCGCCGGCGCTTTCGGAGTTGGGGGCGCAGCGGCGGCGGCGGCCGGACTGGAGACGCTTTCCCCGTTTGACGACGGAGTTGCCATGGGGATCGGCGACGTCTTCGCGAAGCTTCCCGCGCTCTTTCGACGGTACCAGCGCATCTTGCGTGCAGTAAAGGAGCGGCGCCCGAAAACTGCATTGCTGATCGACTATTCAAGCTTCAATCGTCGTTTGTTAGCTCCGCTCGCCGAGGCGGGGGTCCGAACGATTTGGTACGGCGCACCGCAAGTCTGGGCATGGCGCCCGCGACGGGCAACACGGTTTCGTTCCGTGGCGATGATGGCCACGTTATTCCCCTTTGAGCCCCCCTTTTGGACGCGCTTTGGGGTGTCGACATGTTGGGTCGGGCATCCGGCACTTGAAGCCCCCACCCTTCCGCGCGCGATGTTGGAGGCGGCGCTCTTGCTTTCCGCCCACCGCCGACGGCTCCTTATCGCCCCAGGTTCGCGCCCCGGCGAACTCAACCGCCATACTCCTGTTTTTCTTGATGCTGCTGGCGAGTTACTGAAGCGCGGAGCCTTCGATGACGGGGTCCTTCTCCTCCCGGAGAACCTGCCGCCGCCGCTCCGGAACTTCTGGGAGAGCGCCGCAGTCGCGCGGGGCTTTCTCGTTCGTCAATCGCCGCTCCCACTCACCACCGTCGCCGGTGCCTTCGACGGCGCCCTCGTGGCTACGGGGACTGCGACGCTGGAGATCGCGCTCGCTGGCGTCCCGATGGTTGCCGCTCACTGCTCGGATTTCCTGACCGCGTTCCTTGCAAGACGTTTTCTTCAAATCCCCTATTTAGCACTTCCAAATATTCTTCTCGGTCGCGTTTGTATCGAAGAACTTCTGCAAGATCAGATGACCAGTTCTCGTCTTCTCGATGCCTTTTCGCGGACCTCGCGGACAGCAGCCATGACGATCGCCGACGAGCTTCGAGCGCTCCTCGCTCCGGAAGCGACGCCGTCTGCGACCGTAGCTGCCTTGTGTACCGCGTGAAGTCCTTCGACCTTCATCGCTGGTTTGCAACGTCCGACGCCGTCGCGACGGCACGCCCCTTGGCGCTCCTCACCGTCGCGCTCCTCCCACTTCGGCTTTGGGCGCGCGCCGCCATCGGCTACGGCGACAGCGAAGCGTTGTACGCAACCTGGGGCGCGCATCCCCAATTCTTCTACCGGGATCATCCCGGATTACTTGGTATTTTCTCGCGAGGGCTCGCGGAGGGTGCGGGCGGAATTCCGACTCCGACCGCCATTCACGGATTCTCGCTCGCTGTGCTTTGCGGTTTCCCGTTCCTATTTTTCGCCGTCTGTCGCCTCTTCCAGCACGACGAATCCTACGGCCAACGGCGCGCCCTCGTCGCCGCCATCGCCATCGCCGTCACCCCCGAGCTCGCCATCGGCCTTTTCGGCTTCACGCCAGACGTCCTCCTCGCCCCCCTCTGGCTCGCAGCGCTTGGAGCGGCTGGCTTTGCGCTTCGACGAAATCCTGGAGAAAGTCGGGCAGATGGCGCAGCCGCACTGGCCGTGGCGTGCGCCGTCGTCGCGACTGCAGCAAAGGCAACCGGCGGCCTGCTGCTGGTGGCGCTGCTTGCCGGTTTCGTCGCTTCACCACGCTGGCGGCGGAGCCCGTGGCCGTGGCTTGGGCTCGTCGCCGTCGGAACGCCACTTCTGATCGTCGCCTCCGGCGCGCGCGCTGAGTTGCGGGCGATGCTGGAGCACCGCTTCATCACCACGCAAGCAAACGCCGGATTTTCCCTGCGAAATGTAGGCGCCGTGCTTGGCGGTCAACTGGCCTACCTCACTCCAGGGCCCTTGACGCTCGTCGTGCTCGCGGCGGCGCGCCTCGTGAAGCGCGTTCGTGGCGAACACACCGACGAGCCGACGCGCGATCAACGGCGCTTGCTGCTCCTGACGATGCTCGTCCCGCTCGCCGGGCTACTGCCGTTTTCGCTATGGAGTCGCGTCGCCGAGCCCCACTGGCTCGCCCCTGCTTTGCTCGCGCCGGCGATCTTCGCGGGTACCGAAGCGGGAGGCAAAGACCTCGTTCGCCCGTCACGTGTGCTAGCCGCGCTCGGCTCGGCAGCGGCACTGACCGTCGTCGTTCATCTTTGGGTGCTCGTCCCGTCGGCGGCCAGACTGCGCCCGGATACCGCAGAGGCGCGCCTAGATATCGCGAATGAACTCTATGGCTGGGACAAGGCGGTGGCCGACATTCCTGCGATTGAAAATGCCGCATACGTCGGCCCCCACTGGACCGTGTGCGCGCAACTTGCTGCACGCCTCGCTGGCAACGATGTCGGGTGCCTTGGCCCCAGCGCCGACGACTTCGATCGTTGGAACCCCAAAGAAACATGGACGAAAAAACCGATCGTGGTGTTCGTCACCGACGATCGGTTCCCCGTCGAGCTTTCGCGAAAGTTTCCTCAGCGAAGCGTCCGAGAGAGCCACCGCGTAAACGTCTTTCGCGGCGGCCGACTCATCCGTACATTCACGATCACGACGCTGGAGCGGAGCGCTCAGCAGGGGTAACTCAAGCGTGCGCGTGGGGCTCGGCTTTCGGTGCACCGCATGATCCGCCAAGGGGAGCCCCTTCGAAGGGGGCCGGCTTCAAACCGGCGTCGCGAAGGAGGGCGAGGTCGTCGTCGGCATCCGGGTTCGGAGTCGTGAGAAGCTTCTCTCCGAAGAAGATCGAATTCGCCCCGGCCATCAAACAGAGCATTTGCGCCTCTCGCGTCATGCCTTCCCGACCGGCCGACAATCGAACTTTCGACTTCGGCATCAGGATGCGAGCGACGGCGATTGCGCGGACAAGCTCGAACGGGTCGACCTTCGGGAGGTGCTCGAGGGGCGTACCGGCTACGGCGACGAGGGCGTTCACGGGAACGCTCTCCGGCTGCGGATCGAGGTTCGCAAGTGTGGCGAGGAGGTCGCAGCGGTCGTCGATGCTCTCCCCCATTCCGATGATCCCGCCGCAACACACCGTGATTCCAGCCTTGCGGACGTTCTTCAGGGTCGTCAGACGGTCTTCATAGACGCGCGTCGAAATGATCGATTTGTAGTGGGACTTGCCGGTGTCCAAATTGTGATTGTACGCGTCCAGCCCGGCTTCTTTGAGCTTCTGCGCCTGCCCCTCGGAAAGCATCCCGAGGGTGACGCACGCCTCCATCTCAAGCGCCTTCACCCCGCGGACCATGTCGAGGACACGGTCAAACGCCGGGCCATCCTTCACTTCGCGCCAGGCGGCCCCCATGCAGAAGCGCGTCGAGCCGATTTCCTTGGCGCGGCGAGCACTTGCGAGAACCTGATCGACGTCAAGCATCCGCTCCGCGTCGACGCCGGTGTCGTGTTTGGACGACTGGGGGCAATAGGCACAGTCTTCCGGACACCCTCCGGTTTTCACGCTAAGGAGCGTGCAGAGCTGAACCTCATTTTCTGCATGAAATTGCAGGTGAACGGCGCGAGCCTTGTCGACGAGGGGGAGGAGCGGGAGGTCGTGCAGCGCACGCACTTCTTCGCGGGTCCAGTCGTTCCGAATCGTCGCTTCGCGGTTCGCGGTCGTCATGGCGCGCGACCCTACTCCAGGGGTCGCCCCTTGCAAGATCGGAGCGCCGCTTATTCGCCGCGGAGCAGACGCGCAAGGCGGGCACGGCCGATTTGAAGGCGCTTCGCCGCTTCGCTTTGGTTGCCCTTCGAGGCGGCCAACGTCGCAACGGCATAGCGGCGGGCTGCCTCATCGAGCGGAAGATCCCGCTCGAGGACGACCTCCTCGCCGCGAACCTCACCGGAATTGCGCGGCTTCACCGGAACTTGCGTGCGCTCCACACGCAATGAATGGCGGGCCGGCGGAAACGAGGGGACATCGAGAATACCATCGTCGGAAAGGACGACCGCGCTCTCCATCCAGTGCTCCAACTCACGAACATTCCCTGGGAAATCATGGGCGAGCAGGTGAGAACGTGCCGCTTCAGTCAGCACCGGCGGCGGGCGGTCGTAGCGACTCGCGTACAGGGCGGCGAAGTGCTCGGCGAGGAGCAAACGCTCGTCGCCGCCGCGAGCCGCGAGGCTCGGCAACACAATTTCGACCACACGAATCCGGTAATAGAGGTCGGCGCGAAATCGCCCGGTAGCGACGTGGGCTTCGAGATCCTGATGGGTCGCACAGACGATGCGAACATCCGCCTCTTGCGTCGTTCGCCCGCCGACGCGCTCAAAGACTCGCTCCTGCAGGAACCGAAGCAGCTTCCCTTGGGATTCCAGGGGAAGATCCCCAATTTCATCAAGAAAGAGTGTTCCGCCCCGCGCCAGTTCCACCTTGCCAGGCACGCGCCGATCGGCCCCCGTGAAGGCGCCACGCTCGTGGCCGAAGAGCTCGCTTTCCACGAGTTCCTTCGGAAGAGTCGTGCAGTCGACCACCACAAATGGTCCGGTTTGTCGTTTGGAATTCGCATGGATCGCGCGCGCAAAGAGCCCCTTTCCGGTGCCGGTCGCGCCCCGCAGAAGGACCGTCGCGTCGCTCTTCGCCGCCCGATCGACGCGCAGATACACATCTGCGAGCGGCGCGCTGGTGCCGACAATACGATTGAAGGGGCCCCGCAAGACGAGCCCCGCAGCCCCGCTATCGGCGCGCAACGTGGTAAGTGCAAGCGCCCGCCCCAGTTGCGTGCATAACGCACACAGATAACGCAAATCGTCGTCGTCAAAAGATCCGGAGGCTGGATTGAGAATTTGAACGACGCCGCGAATCGGTCCGTCATCCCGCTCGCGAATCGGTGCGGCAAGAATCGCCTTCGTGAGATAGCCCGTTGCTCGGTCTACTGATGCATCAAAGCGCTCATCCGACCGGGGATCGTTGATCCGAACTGGTGTCCCCTCCCGGGCGACAAAGCCGGCAATCCCACGGCCCACCGGGAGTCGTAGTGGGGGGCCGCTCGGGAGCGAACCAATGCGGGAAATGAGCGCCCCTGCCGCCGAATCAATTAGCCAAATCGTCGCCCGGTCGGCACCGAGCGCTTCGGCGAGCCGCTCGCCGGCAGCGCCAAGAAGGACGTCGAGTTCGACCTCGCGGGTCACCAGAGACGCGAGGTCGACGAGGAGAGAGAGCCGTTCAGACACCGCATCGACCATAGTCGTTTACGCCGCCACACGGTCGACGAGCGGCGCCGCAAGGTCGAGAACTTCCCCTTCGCGGAGGGCAAACGTCGCCGGGAAGAGTTCGCGGGCTCGCGCCTCAATCTCTCGAACTCCGTCATCATTTCGACGCGGGTCGTGGTGAAAGAGGCCAAGCGCGCCGACGCCCGCCGCCTGCGCCAAGCGCGCCCCCGCTTCGTAGGTCGAGTGGCCCCAGCCTGTGCGGGCCGGCCCCTTTTGCCCCGCGTATTCCTCGGGGAGATACTGTGCATCATACACCAAAAGGTCTGCGCCGCGTGCAAGGCGGAGGAGTTCCGGGTCGACGCAGTCGTAGTGCTCGGTGTCAGTCGCGTAGACGAGCGACCGACCGCCGTGCTCGATTCGATAAGCAAAACAAGGATCTGGGTGATTCGTCGGGGCGCTCTTCACGGTAAAGCCCCCTTGGACGAACCCTTCGCGGAGCCGAAGTTCGCGGGTCGTCAGTTGCGACGGGAGGCTGTCGAACGGAACCGGGAAAAACGGGGGCGCCATCTGCTGGCGAAGCGAATCGCGGAGCCCCAGCACGCCCGGCCTTGGCCCAATGCAAGCGATGCGCGACGCCGCCATATAGAGGGGGCCAAAAAAGGGAAGCCCCTGGAGATGATCCCAATGATAATGGGAAAAGAGAAGGGTAAAATCGGCCACCTTGCCTTCCGCGAGGATTCGATCACCGACGTTTCTTAGTCCAGACCCTGCGTCGAGAACCAAGCGAGTTCCGTCAGCAACCACTTCGAGACAGGGAGTGTTTCCTCCAAAGTAGGCGGTCTCAAGACCGGGGGATGCGATGCTTCCGCGAACGCCATGGATATGAATCTTCATAGGACCTCTCGACGGGTGGGGGCCGAGCAGCAGCTCGTCAAGCCGGGGGCCGCGCACCAGTGGGGCGCCGCCGATGCCGCCCTCACCAGAAAGCGTGCCAGCGCATAGCTCGCCCAAAAGACGAGTTACTTCCGTCATGTTTCCGGCGAGTGGTCCGCGCCGATTCGGGGCGTTGGTCGATCCTCGCGCAGGCTGCTCGAAGATCGATCAGGTGTCTCAAGCGCAAGGGAAGCCGTCAGGGGCCGTCGAGTGTCTTGCCAGCCGCGGCGCGCGTCTTCGCATAGCGGAGCACAACATCGATCTGTTCACCTACGAACGTCGTCGCCGGAAGCGGGGGGGGCGCATTGAAGAAGACGTCGGGATGCTCGCGAAGGCGCTTGGAAATCCCGATCGAATAGTTCACGTCCTTTACGAGCGGCGACGGAAGGAACATTCGAAGATTCCCTCCACGAACACGACTTTTCAATTCGAGAAGTTGGGCTCCGGTGAACGTGCCCTTCCACAGCGATGTGAATCCACTCGTCCCCGCCGGTTCTCGCTGAATGTAGAAGGTTTCAAACAACGACTGGGGAGTCGCTGGCCCTTTGGCGATCGGTCCAAAGAACGTGTCGCCGCCCATGAGGACGCCGTCTACCCGCTCTTCGCTTCGGAAGGCATCGCGAACGAGACCGGGGAGATCCATCAACGAAATCGTCTTCCCAACGGAAACGATCGTTTCGTTCAGTTTCGGCGCGTACTTCGCCTCGATGGCGGCCACCCCTTTCTCGACCTCATCGTCGACGGGAGTCTGTTCCGTCAGCCGTACAAGCTTGTAGTTTTCGAAGGAGACGCTCTTCGGACCGACAACCACCATGCCGCGCCCAAATGCGCGTGTCCAATGGCCCGCTTCAACGAGATATCCCATCCGTCCGTCGGCGCGCCAAACGGGATTCGGATTCTCGAGGAATTCTTCCGTATGGGAGGAGATAAAAACGTCAATCCCAGGGACACGCTGGGCGAGCTGGGAATCGGGGAAGAGCCCGAGATGATCCAGCGCGATGATAACGTCGACTTCAGGACGGAGCTTCTCAACGAGCCCTTTCGCAATGGTCGCGTATCGATCATCATGAACGAATACGGTGTCGTAAGGCCCTTTGGTTTGCTCATCCCGCGCGTCGAAACCGGCGGTAACGAGACCGAGAACCGCCACCTTCACGCAGCCGACACGGAAGCGGACGTAGGGTAGAAACGGATTCGCCGAAGCCGCTTTACCTTCGTTCGGCACGTATTGAATATTTGCCGCCAGCACGGGAAAGCGGGATTGAGAAACGTCCCGCAGCACCTGTTCTCGGCCCCAGGCAAAGTCGTGATTTCCAATCACGCGAGCATCGAGCGGAAGAAGTTGAAGGGCCTCGCGTGTCGACTCTCCGCCGGAAAGTGTCTCGGCAAGAGACCCCTTTTCGTAGGCATCACCGGCGTCAAGAACGAGGACGTTGGGGGTCGTTGCGCGCTCGGCGGCTAGAGCACCAGCCAATCTTGCAAAACGACTCTTGCCACCAAGTCTCTCGCTGTAGCGAGCCTGAAGGTCGTTTGTGTGGAGCAAAAGGAAGCGCAAATCCGGCGCGCCGTCCTTCCCCACAAGACACCGACCAATAACCCGTTCGGCGAAGGGATCGGGCGCCAGCTGCGGTGCCGCGCCGACACCGGGACTGCCCACCGACGCCGCGGGGAGTCTCGCAGCGTCGGGCGAAACGCCCGGAAGCGCTGGATGATCTCGAACGACCGGAGGTGAAAGGTTTGTGGAGCCGCCTGGCGCGCCGCAGGCCACGAGCGCGACGAGTGCGAGCGCGGCTCGCCAACACAGACGCCTCAAAACGCGGCCAACTGGGAAGCGAGTGTGGGGTCGACGAGGTTCTTCTGCACGAGGTCTTCAAAGGCCATTTTGAACGATTGCATGCCGTAAGGGACACGCCCTTTCTCCATCACTTCCTTCAGCGGCGGATTCGCTTCGGGTCGCTGAATGGATGCGCGTGCCGTACCGGTAGCTACAAGAACTTCCGCTGCAAGTACAACGCCTTGTCCGTCTGCGCGCGGAACGAGCCGCTGCGCGACGATCCCCTGCAAGACATCGCCGAGGCGCTGACGCATCTCCTCAACCGCGTTTCCCGCCGCCCGCGGCGCCAGCGCCAGGACTCGCCCGATGGTTCGAGAGACGTCAGGTGTGTGGAGGGTGGCAAACACCAAATGCCCCGTTTCTGCCGCCTTAAGTGCGATATCCATTGTGATTTCATCGCGAATTTCGCCAACGAGGATCACGTCGGGGTCTTGACGAAGGGACGCACGCAAAGCATCTGCGAAGGAGTCGGTGTCGAGGCCGACCTCCCGCTGACTCACACTCGATTGGTCGTCGGTGTGTAGAAACTCGATCGGGTCTTCAATCGTGACAATGTGGAGCGCCTGGGTTCGATTCAGATGACCGATCATTGCAGCCAAGGAGGTGCTCTTCCCATTTCCCGCCGCGCCGACCACGAGGACGAGGCCACGCTCTCTCTCGGCGAGAAACCGGCAGGCCGGCGGAAGCCCGAGTTCCTCCATCGTGGGAATCGTCAATGGAATCACGCGGAGAACGACAGCGAGCGCATCACGTTGCCGATAGACATTTACCCGAAATCGCCCAATTTCTGGGATCGCGTACGCGGCATCGTGCTCCTTCAGCGTGCCAAGCGCCGCGCGAACGTCCGGGCTCTGCACAACGTGCGTCGCCACGGCAAGCATGTCGTCGGCAGTGAGCGGGTCGGTGCGGAAGAAGATGAGCTCGCCGCGCACCCGGGCCGCCGGCGGCATCCCTTGCTTGAAATGAATGTCGCTTGCGCGGGCGGCAAGCGCTTTCCCCAAGAACTGCTGAAAATAGGGCTCGCTTGCGTAAATCGAAGGTTCGGTCACGACGACACCCTACTTGGCGTCTTCGCGGTTGATAAGGTCCGGTTTTGCGATCCACCCCCAGGCTACGAGGCGACGAAGGGCCGACACCGCGCGGCTCCGTTCCTCCTTTGAGCCCCCGCCGTCGCCGACCCACGTTGCGAGCGAATCTGCCGCCGCGAAAAGTTGGTCTGGCGCTTCAACGTCGAGCGCCAAACGCGGTCGCGAAGTCAACCGCAGGAGCCCATCAAGGGCCGCCTCGCGGGCGTCCCCCGAAATGACCGCCTCGGCGAGGATCGGGAAGGCTTCCCAACCCTCGGTGTAGCCAAGTGCCTGAAATACAATCGTATGTTCCTTCGAGCCGGCCCGAGCAGCCAGCCCGGCGGGGCCGAGGTAGTCGGCGAGGCGCGCGAAGTCTGCGTCGTCTCCGTCGGCGACCACCGCGGCCCAGAGTGCATCCCCGCGCGGATCGGCCTCGGGGGCCGGCGGCAACAAGCCCTCGACGGGAACCGCCGCATCGGGTGCATTCTGCACCGGTCCCTTCGTGCCGCACGCGGCGCCGCCGCAAGCGACCGTCGCCGCCGCGAGGCACGCAACGAGCATGGAGTGCAACGGGATCTTCATCGACGAACCGCTCTCGTAGTCGGAAATTTTGGGAAAATCGAGCGCCGATTCTACCCGTTCGCCGCGCCCCGACGCGCTGGCGAACAAAGGCCATTTGTTCCTTCCGACGGCGCCCGTGCGAAGTATGTTCCGCGCCATGACCGATCTCATCGCCGCCTCGCAGAACCTGGAGCCACTCCGACGCCTTGTGGACGAGGAAATCGAGCGCGCGATGGTGAATCACGGGGCCTTGTCCGACACGCTTCGCCAGGTCCTCTCCGCAACCGCCGCCCATGCAGGTGCAGAGTGCATGTATGTACGCACCTACGGCGAAGATCTCGCTCTCTCCGATTTTCTGGCGGGTGGCCGCGCCCCGCTTGCCCACAACGCCGAGGCGATCGCGGCGATCCTCGCAGCGACGGAGTCGACCGAGTCGGCGCCGACGGCGCTTTCGCGGAACCATCAAACGCTCATTGTGCGCCCGATTGACGTAGCCGGGCAGTGGTTTGGCGCAACTGGCCTGATCTTCGAGCGTGCGCTGGGCGAGGAAGAATGTGCTGCTGCCCAAACAATTCTCGAGGCGGTTATCGAGGTTCTCGATAACCATCTCTATTCGATTTGGGCGGCTCGCGAGCGGCACACGGTCATGCTGCGCCTCGGCGACGCGCTCCGCCACCGTGTCCTCCGCGATGGTATCGGTGATGCGGTCCGCGTCCTCGCAGCAGCTGTGCCGATCGAGCGATTGCTTATCGTCTATGTCGCCGAGGAAAACGCGACACGTACACTTCAAGTTAAGCTTTTTGAGGGGAACAAACTCGTCCTAGACACCCTCGGAAGCAGCGACGGTTCGCACGGTCCGATGCGCCAGATGGCCATCGACTTCCTGGAAGGGAAGTCCCGAGAAATACTCGGAAACCTAGGACTTTCCACCGACCAGGAAGAGGTCCTTATTAACGGCGTTACCAACAGCGTCGTGGTTGGTAAAATCGCCTTCGCTTCCAAGCATGGTGCATTGAACATGCACAATCGTGAGCTGATTGCGGGATTTGCCGGGTTCATCCGGCAGCGCATCGTCGATTTCAACAAGGAATGGCGAAACCTCGCCTCCAGCTTCCGTGAAGAGACGGTTGCGCGCCTCCTCCAGAGCGCCGACTACGAAAAGACCTACCTCGCCCCACGCGAAGAGACCGTAGGGATCCTGTACGTCGATATTTCCGGGTTCACCCGTCTCTCCGAACAGGTCCTGAAGGAACCATCGGCGGTCGCTCATTTCGTCGAAGCGTGGAGCGAGGATGCCGTGAACCTCGTTTGGGAGCACGGAGGCGTCTTCGACAAAATGGTCGGCGACTGCATCATTGCCCTCTTTGGTCCACCGTTTTATGAGGAGAGTCCCGGTGAACGGCTCGCCGCCGCACTCCGCTGTGCGATCGACATTCGCGCGATGACCAACGCGTTCCCACGGCGCGTCCGCTTCTCGCATCTCGCCGCCGAGGGGGTTGCCGTTTCGACGGGGGTACACCTCGCACCGCTCTTCGTCGGCACCTTCGGAAGAGACCGGAATTTCACCGGTTTCTCCTCGGGGATGAACAATACTGCCCGCCTCCAGGGGTGCGCAGCGCGGGATGAGATCCTCGTGATGGACGACGCGATTGCAGCGTTGCCGCAGCGCCATGGCTTCGCGTTCGGGGAGCGGAGGACCGCCCAGGTCAAAAACGTGAAGGAGCCGCTGGCGTTTCGCCCTGTGGTCGTCCCGAATCGCTAGAATTAGCGGGTTCCGGCGGCGACGTCGGTGCACCCATCGAAGAGCGCGATGCCGGGGCCGACGCGGCGACCTGTGCAGGTTGCACACAGTGCGTCGCCATCAAGCACTCCGTTGGGAGCCCCGGAAAGATCGAGGGTTGCCGCGCCCGGGCCGCCTGTCGTTCGCAACGTGATCTTCCCGCGGGTGACCTCCGAGGCGGTCCCGCAAATCCTCACCTTTTCGCCGTCATAGATGGGGCTTCCATGGGCGTAGCTATCGAGGATGGCGGCCGGCGTCGTGCGGGGGGCTTTCGCGGCGGCGGGCGCGACGACGACGGGCGGGGGCGGCGGCGGGGGCGGCGGGGGCGGCGGTGGGGGCGGCGGCGCTTTGGAGGCGAAACCGACGACTGCGCCGACAGCACCCAGAAGGACCAAGCTCGCGACGACGGCGACAATGGCGATCACCGCACCGGTGCCAGTGCCGCCGCCGCTTCGCGGAGCTGGAAGCGCGCGAGGAAGCTGCCCACTTCCGGCCTGCCCATATCCTTGCTGCGGGTAGCCTCCTGGCCCATATCTTTGCTGCGGGTAGCCCGCCTGCCCGTAACCAACGGCCTGAGCCGGCGGGGCCGCGCCCGGGTGCGCGTGGGCAACTAGTCCGTATCGTTGAAGAAGTTCCGGGGCGGGCGCATAGAACACCGGCTTCGGTGGACCAGGCGCGTCGGTCACCGGCCGTGGATCGCCAAGCATGTTTCTGTAGACGCCAAGACGGGCGAGCAGGCGCCCGCGTTCGAAGGTCCCCGGCGGCTGGCTCGCCCGGAAGGCGCGGCCGGGTTCGGAGAAGAAAGCCCCATCGTCGGCACCGAGCCGCAGCGCCTCTTCCATGCATGCTGCAGCCAATTCGAGGTCTTGCGCGGTTCCGTCGGCTTTCTTCGCATAGCGGTCCGAGAGTTCGAGCCACTGTCCTGCGTCAAGCAGCTTGGAAGGTTTGAGCGTACGCCCGCGATCTACGAGACTCGCTTCAACAGGCTCAAACAGGAGTTCCTGGGTTTCGCCATTCGGGCCGGCATAGGTCACCGCGACGACCATCGCCTCCCTACGCATCACAAGCGCCCGCGAATGCGAAGAAATACCCTGGAATTCAAGGTAGTAGAGAATCTCTTCCAGCGTTTGTGACGGGAGGATCGCGGAATTCATGCCGCACGCCTAGTCGCAACCCGGGGCGCAGGGCAACCGCGACGGTTTAGAAGTAGGGATTGAGTTGGAGAGAAAGTGGTCCCTACGGGACTCGAACCCGTACGCCTTTGGGGCAAAGGATTTTAAATCCTCGGCGTCTGCCATTCCGCCAAGGGACCATAGCTCCTCACCGCCAAGCGGGCCGCTGCGAGCGGGCCGAACGTGCGGGGGGATCTGCCGAGCCTCCTATCATTTCGGCGCGGCGGCGTCTTTCGCGAACGCGCTAGCGAGCGGCCCGGCGAGGCGCAGGCGGAACGTTTCGCAGCGGACGTCTTGCTCAAGCGTCTCCTCAAGGTTGCGCTTTGCGCCGATAACCCCCTGAAGATTCTTGGTAAAGAAGGCTTCTGCTTCGACGCGCTCCTTCGCGTCGCAGATCCCCGTCGCGGCGAGCGTGAGACGGGAAGCCTGCGTCCCCGGAAGCTTCTTCCGTACGAGCGGCCAGTTCCCATAAATCCATGCACGCGCAACTGCACGGGTGGCGCGACGCCCAAACGCGGGGCGAAGGATGTAGGTTACATCTTGCAGGCGAACGGCGTCGGAGAACGCCCACGCAAGGCTTTTTCCAAGGAGCTTCGGGTCATCGAAGGAGCCGAGGGCGCGCAACAGCGTCGTGCGGAGGACGGCGTCGGTCGCCTTCTCGGCCTGGCCACGAAGCGCGTCCCACCGCCGCTCATCGCCGCCAAAGGCGGAAATTTCGAGGGCCGCTTGGAGGGTGTCTGGCGCGAATGGCGTCGTCGGGTTCGCGAGCCAAGCATCGGCAATTCTACCGGCTTCTGCGCGAATTTCCGCGTCGCGTGCGGTATCTGCGAGGAAGAGGGCAAGCGCTCGGCGCACGAGGACGGCGTTGTCTGTGTCGTTTGGCTGAGTGACAAACCCGAGTTTGGCAAATGCCGGCCGAAGACGCCGCGTTGCATCCTTTGCAAGATGCACGCGATCGGCATCGGGCAGCACGTCGTCCGCTTGGCGGAGCACGGCGAGGAGCTCGTCCATGTCATGACGAGCCGGCGATTTTTCAGGTGCCGTCCCCGCCAGCGCGGCCCGCTCAGCGACGCCACGAATGAGCGCCACAAACGGTGCGGCGAGCGCGGCGCTTTCGGCTGGCGACGCACCCGAGGATCGCCGAAGCGAAGCCCAGGAGTTCGCAAGCAAATCGGCCGGAACCGCCGCCGGGTCCTTGAGGGCGACGAGGGGGTCGAAGGGCTTTTTTCCCGTCATTTCCCAACGAAAGTAGCCGCGGCCGCCGTGCCGGTAGGGCGGGGCTCCGCCGCTCCCGTCGCAGGGATCGCTGCTAGAAGCCATCACGCAACGGCCCCCGGCGCCGTCACAGACGGGAACGAGCCATCCTGTTGCATTTGCCTGCAACTTTTCGTTCACCACCGACCATGCGGTGACGGATAGCGTTGCTTGTTTCTCGCATCGGGAACCGGAAGGCCCGGCGTCGGAATATCGTACGAGCGGAATGCCGGGCGCATCGAGGTACGGCGCTGCGACCGCTGCGACCGGCTTCTTCGAGACTTCGGCGAGCGCGCCAAACAGGTCGGCGGCGGTGGCGTTCCCGAATGCGTGTAGTTTTACGTGTTTGCGGAGGCCATCCCGGAGCACATCGGGGCCGAGCCAGCCGCCAAGAAGGGCGATGACGCTTGCGCCCTTGTCGTAGGTCAAGGGGTCGAAGGCCTCCTGGGCTTCGGCAACCGTGCGGACCGGCTGACGGACGGCGCGCGCCGACGCAAGGACGTCGAGATCCATCGCGCGCTGGGCATCGAGGAGGCGCTCTTCGCGCACTCCGCCGGCAGGGTCGATGCGATCCAGGACTTCCCCCTCCAGAAAGCTCGCGAAGCCTTCATTCAGCCAAAGGTCGTCCCACCAAGCCATTGTCACAAGGTCGCCAAACCATTGGTGACCGAGTTCGTGGGCGACAACGGCTTCCATCGAACGAACTTGGCGTCGCGGAGACCGCTCCCGATCGACAAGGAGCAGTTCTTCGCGAAACGTCACAAGACCCGGATTTTCCATCGCACCCGCCGCAAAATCGGGGACGGCAACGAGATCGAGCTTCTCAAAGGGATAGGGGTAATCAAAGTAATTACCGAGCGCATCGAGAGACTTCTTCGCAGCGACTTGAGCCGCTTTTCCAAACTGGGCTTTCCCGAGCGGTGCGATCACGCGAACGGGCACTGGGCTAGGATTCGCGTCTTCGAGGACGGAGAACCTGCCGGCGGCGAGGGCAACCAGGTAGCTCGGAATAGGCTTTGTATCCTTGAATACAAACCGTTCAAACCCACCGTCCGCAGGTTCTCGACGGAGAAGTGGAGCATTTGAAAAGGCTTGCTGCCCCTTCGGAACGTCAATGGAGATGCGGAACGGGACTTTGAAACCCGGTTCATCAAAACACGGAAACGCCCGTCGCGCGTCCATCGGTTCAAACTGGCTGTAGACGGCGCCATCGGCGACGTAAAAGCCATCAAGATCATCCGAATAGGTCGAATGCCAACGAAGTTCGAGGCTCCCCTTCCCCGCCGGAAGTTGGATGCCAGGCGGCGCCGCGAGGACCAGCTCTTCCCCGCGCGCGGTCGTCGCCAGCGGAAAAGAGGTGCCGTTGAACGTGACGACGGCGCGGTCGATGACCACGTCGCGGGCGTGCATCACGAGGGCGCCCTGCGGCGCCGCCAGCGTGACCGCTATCGTTTCCGCGCCGGAAAATTCCTTGCTCGCGGGGTCGAGCCGGAAACGAAGGTCGTAGGAAGTCGGCACCGCCGTAGGCGGGAGCCGACCATCGGCCCGCGGGGCAGGAGGAAGATTCGGGGGCGCAGTTGCGCTCGCAACAGTTTGTACTTCCGTAGGTTTTTTGGGGGCCGGTGCGGCCGGCGCACACCCCAGCGGACCTACGGCGAGCACGGAGGCGGCTGCCCACGCGGTAGCGTCGACGAAATGGGTCACCGCGCGCGAGCCTGGGGGCGAAAGACGCAATCGCATGGACGGCGAGGAACGACCCGACCGGCGGCGAAAAGTCAATCGGAAACCGGTTTTGTCGGGCGTCGCACGTCGGCCGCCTCCGCCCGCCGAAACGACGGATCGGAGGACGCGTTCGATGGCAAGACCGGCGGGAATGCGGGTACCTTCCGCCGCCGATGCAACGAAACTTCTCCGGCTTCTCGAGGCGACTTCCTCCGCTTGCGCTGCTCCCGCTCGCACTTTTTCTCGGTGCGGGCAAGCCGGCGACCCCGACTGCGGCTCCGATTGCGGCTCCGACGGTCGTGTCGAACGCGAGCGGACTCCTTCCGAAGGTCACGCGAAAGACCCTCGCGAATGGCCTTGAGGTTCTCGTGGAGGAGGACCACCGGATCCCGATCGTGGCCGTAAACCTTTATTATCACGTTGGTTCTAAGGACGAGGCAAAGGACAAGAACGGGTTTGCTCACCTCTTCGAACACGTAATGTTTCAAGGCTCGAAACACGTTCCCGAAGACACGTTTTTCGCGACCCTGGAGAAGGCCGGCGCCACCGGCATCAACGGCACAACCAACGATGACCGCACGAACTATTTCGAGACGGTCCCCGCGAATCGACTCGCGCTTGCGCTCTGGCTGGAGAGCGACCGCATGGCGTTTCTGCTGGATCATGCCGGTGCGGAGACGTTCGCGTCCCAACGGGACGTCGTGAAGAACGAGCGCCGGCAAAACTACGAAGCGGCCCCGTATGGGCGGGTCGCCGAGTTTGCACGGGCGGCGCTCTGGCCGGAATCCCACCCCTACCACCGGCTCACGATCGGCACCCCGGAGGACCTCGACCGCGCCTCCATCGCCGACGTGCAAGGCTTTTTTCGCACCTGGTATGTGCCCAATAATGCTTCCATTTCTATCGTTGGTGACACGACACCCGCGGAAGCATTTGCGCTCGTCGAAAAGTACTTCGGCCCGATTCCGAGCGGTAAGCTCCCGACGCGCGCCGCCCCTCCCCTGCCGGTTGCGGGTCGAAGCCGCCAACTGACCATCGAAGCCGATGTGACGTCGGCTCGCGTGCAGTTTGCATGGGTTTCGCCGGCGATGTTCGCCCCCGGCGACGCGGAACTCGACCTCGCCGCCTCCGTTCTTGCCGCCGGAGCCTCAACACGCCTCGAAAAGGCGCTCGTCTACGACCAGAAGCTCGCGAACAGCGTGTCGGTGCACCAGGCGTCGCGCCAATACGGCTCCGACTTCTGGATTTCTGTCGACCTGCGGAAGCCGGATGCGCTCCCCGCGGTGACCGCCGCCGTCACTGCTGCCATCGACGAACTCGCCAGTCACGGCCCGTCCGCCGACGAGCTTGCGCGCGCAAAGACGCGCTACCGCACCATGTACCTCGCGAGCCTGGAACAGGCCTCCGCGCGGGCCAATCAACGAAACATGTACCTTCAATTCCTGGGTGATCCCGACGCCTTCGAGAAGGACCTCGCCCGTTACGAACAGGCAACCGTAGACGGCGTTAAGGATGCAGTAGCCACATGGCTCCCAAAGAAAGGGCGACTGGTCGTAAGCGTTGTTCCGACCACGGGTGCCGGGATCGCGGGCAAGCTTGTGAAGGCGGAGGACCTGTGAAATACCGTTTTCTTTCGGCAACCTGCTTCGTAGCGCTCGCTGCTTGCAACCATGAAGCGCCGCCCGTACACGTGCCGCCGCCGACGGCGGTCCCTTCCGTCGCGAAAGTCCCGGAGGCGATCGCGACGACGATGGATGCCCCCTTTCGCGCGAAGGCCCCAGAGGCCGGTCCCGAACCGACTTTTGCCCCACCGACCGTCGTCGAAGCCCATTTGAAAAATGGGCTCCCCGTCTACCTAATTTCGCGGCCGGGACTACCACTCGTGAGCCTTCAGCTCGTCGCACGAGGCGGAGCGGCGCTCCCTGGACTCTCGCCAGGGATCGCGACGTTCGCGACGGGTCTCCTGTCGGAGGGGACAAAAAAACGCAGCGCAGCGGAGCTTGCAGATTACACTGATTCGCGCGGGCTGTCTTTTTACGCGACGGCCGACTTTGACGCGGCGTCCATCGGCGTCAAGGGCACCTCCGACACGCTCCCCGAAGCGGTCGGTCTTCTTGCCGAATTGGCGCTTGAGCCCGGCTTCCGCAAGGAGGACGTCGAACGCGAACGGGCACGCCGCGTTCACGCGCTCGACGTAGAGACGACGCGGCTGAACACGATGGGGAACGCGCCGCTCGCGAACGCCCTCTTTGGCGCCAGCCACCCGTACGGAGTTCCGCTCATCGGCACCAAGACGGCTGCCGCCGCCTGGAAGACCGAAGAGGTCGCCAAGGCACACAGCACGCTGTTTGCGCCGGGCCGCTCCGCGCTTTTTATTGCAGGAAATTTCGACACCTCCGTACTACTCCCCCTCCTTGAAAAGGCTTTCGCACGCTACGCGCCTCCGGGCAAGAAAGTGCAGACTGCACCGGCTATTCCCGCGAGCAGCGGGACAGCTCCGCGCCTCGTGTTCATCGACAAACCGGGTGCCCCACAAGCGCAGCTCGCGGTGGCCAAGCGAGGTACGCGTTTCCTCGACGCCGACTACTTCGCGCTCGCCGTCGGAAATGAGCTCTTTGGCGGGGCATTCTCGAGCCGCATCAACCTCAATCTTCGGGAAAAGAATGCGTTCACTTACGGGGCGCGCTCGTCGGTCGGTTTCCGCCACGGCGATGGCCCTTTTGTGATCAGCACCGGCGTCTTCGTCGACAAGACGGCGCCGGCGATTCGTGAGATTTTTCAAGAACTTCAGCGACTCTCCGACCAGCCTCCGAACGAGGAAGAGCTCGCCCTCGCGAAGGGGCACCTGCGCCTCACGTTGCCCGCGCGCTTCGAGACGAACGACCAAGTTGCGAGCAGTTTTGCGCAGCTGTTCATTCAAGAGTTCCCGCTCACGTTCTACGCGACGCGAAACGCAAAGATCGACGCCGTCACCCCTGCAGCAATCCAAGCGGCAGCGAAGAAACTTCTCGATCCGAAGCTATTCACGGTCGTGATTGTCGGCGATGGCACGAAGATCCTTCCAACACTGCCATCGTTGAACCTCGGTGCGCCCCTCGTCGTCGACGGAACCGGAGCGCCGGTCGCCGCCGCGAGCACCAAGTAACCGTCGACGCCCCTTCCCTCCCCGCGCCGCGGCGGGGTACGACAGAGCACCGCCTATGCAGGTCCAAAACTATCCGCTCCACGCACGCCTTCAGCAGATGGCGAAGGTCCTCGAAGCCCGATTTTTGGGAAAAGACGAGGTAATTCGCCTTCTTCTGGTGGCAACTGTCGCCGGTGAGCACGCCGTCCTCATCGGACCGCCGGGCACCGCGAAGAGCGCGCTCATCCGGTATTTCGCGCGCCTTCTGAATGCGAATTACTTCGAATACCTCCTAACGCGCTTTACGGAGCCGAACGAAATCTTCGGCCCGGTCGACATCGCTGCTTTCCGCGAAGGTCGCTACGTCCGTCGGACCGAGGGGATGCTCCCTTCTTCGGAAATCGTTTTTCTCGACGAGGTATTCAAAAGCAATTCAGCGATCCTCAACTCGTTGCTCACGCTTTTGAATGAGCGGAAGTACTCGAGCGGTGGCGTCTCTCTTAAGTGCCCACTTCTCTCCTGCTTTGGCGCAAGCAACGAAGTCCCCGGCGACGAAAATCTCACGGCCATTTTTGACCGTTTCCTGCTCCGAATCCGTTCCGACAATCTGGACGCCTACCACTTCCAGGACCTCCTCCAGCGGGGCATCGAGAACGAAATTCAAGGGCTCGCGGAAGCACCGATTCAGCCCCTCGCAACCGCGCGGGAACTCGCGGAGTTGCACCGTAGTTTCGGACAACGGATGCAGTTTCCGGACGAGTTTCTCTCCGCCTACAAGGGGCTCGTTTTCCAAATTCGCGCCGAGGGCGTCAGCCTTAGCGATCGTCGCGTCGTCAAGATCCTGAAACTCTTTGCGGCAAGTGCCTGGCTCGACGGTCGGAGCACCCCCGATGCGAGCGACTTCTTTGTTCTGAAACACATTTGGAACAATGAAGATCAGGCGGCGATTCTCGAGGCGCTCGTCACGCCGGTGCTCGAAGCGCACTACCGCGACAATCCGCGTGCGCGGCGTGTGGGGGCGGCCGGTGTTGGCATCGAAGCAATGGCCGCCGAGATCGATCGCGTACGCCAGGTGCTTACCGGCGGCGCGGGCCTCTCCGACGTCCAACTGTTTAGTCAATTGAAGACGCTCGGAGAAATCAAGGCTGCGCTCGTAGGATCGGCCGACCCGCGGGGGCCCGAACTCATTCAGCGCGTCGATCAACTCCTCGATGCGGCGTTCCGTAGCGGCCGTTTTGCCCAACTGTGAGCCAGAAATCCACGTATTTTCTGGGGATTGAGACGTCAGGTCCCGTCGGAACTGTCGCTCTCATCCGCGCGGATGGGGGGACGCTCACATTGCTCGGGCGTCGGGAAAGTGCCGTCCGAAATGCACATGGGGAGGCGCTTCTGCCTCTCGTCGATGCGGTTCTCCAAGAAGCGGGTATTCCGCTGCGCTCGCTCTCCGCCATCGGAGTGGGGGTCGGCCCAGGCTCATTTACGGGCATCCGGGTGGCGCTCGGCACCGCCATCGGTCTGCGCCTCGCGACCGGAGTACCGCTCGTCGCCGTCAACGCCTTCGACGCCCTTGAGGAGGCGGCCGGTGCCCCTTCGAGCGGCGTCGTCATCACCGTCCTCGATGCGCTACGCGGCGAAGTCTTCGTGCGGATTCGGAATGGAAATCAGACACTTACGGAACCATCAACGGTCACAGCGGCTGCCGTCGACGTCCTATTTGAAGGCTGCTGCGTCGCCGCGATTCTCGGCCCACCGAGTGCATCGCTGACGACCCAGACGTCGCTGCGAGCGGCCGACGAACCAGATGCGGTCGCGGTCGCGCGTCTTGCCGCGCGACGTCCACCAACCGATGAGCCCGAACCACTTTACGTCCGGCCGCCCGATATTTCGGTCGCTAAACCGAAGAAACAAAATTGAAAACGGGGTTACCAGCAAGGTAACCCTGTTTGATTTTTCGTAGCTTGTGCTCAGAGCTTCGGGCCCAACGGCGACTCCGCAACGCCGTTCGGCTTCACGAAAAGCTGGAGAGCGACCGAGTTGCCAGCCCCATTGAAGTAGGCAACCTTCAAAAGGTGTGTCGCCTTGACGAGGTGGACCTTCTGCTCGACGCGCTGGGCGCCGTGAATGCCGTCGTTGTCGAGGATCAGCGTATCGTCGATCCAGACCTTCGCGCCATCGTCGGCGACAAGGGCCAGCGTGTAGTCCCCCTCGGTGCTGACATCGACGGGGCCTTCGTACTGGATACCGAAGAGTTCGTTCCGGTTCGCGTCGACGCCGGCGAATCCCTCGGTGTACGCACGAGCACCGACGTCGAGCTTGTTGGTATAGAGGAGCGCTGACGGCTGCAAGGTACTGAAATCAGGAAGTTTTGTCGTCCCTGCCGAGAGCCAGTAGAGCTGGCCGAGCCAGGCGGCCTCGGTCGCCGTACCCGACCCGAAGGGCGTGTTCGCTGTGATCACTCCCGAACCGCTCGACGTCGCGGTCGTCCCGGTGCCGGTGCCGGTACCCGGCCGAATCGCCGCCGGGCGGCGAACGGTGAAGGTGCGCGGGCGAGGCGTAACCGGTGCGGCCGCAGCGACCGGAGACGTCGGCTGGTTTGCGCCGGTCGCCGGTGGCGGCGATGCGGCGCCCCCCATCTGGAAAGACGCATTGCAGCCGGCGAGGAGGAGGGCGAGAGCGATAGAGACCGACTTCTTCATGGTTTCCTCAGGGGTGGGAGTGGCCGCCGATGGCGCCCGCGAGCGGCAATGCTCGAAGAACGGAGAGGCACGACGGGCCCGATTCTCTGGGGCCGTTGGACGGGCGACCCCGCATTCGCTTCACGGACAGAGCGAGTTTTTGATGCATTCTTTGACATCTTGAACGGGCAAACCGCCTGCCCTTCAATGGTTGATGCTTCGCCCCCTCATTTTCGAAGGAAGAAAATGAAGAACTGGGGGGCTCAGACCTCAACCGCCGAAACTCTCAATTTTCCAACTGCCACGTTCGCGGACGAGTTGGATCGTCCCGCTCCCGTAGTCAAGCGTGGCGCGATCGCCGGTCTCTTGAACGGGAACGGTGGGAAGGGCCAAGCGGAGGGCGGCTGCAAGCGCTTCGACCTCGGGCTTCTCCGCCCCTTCCCAAGCCGCTTTGATCTTCTCGACATCGATGCCGTCACGGCGCGCGTCAGGAATGAAACGGAGGAGGACATCCCAGCGCTTGCGATCGAGGGCCAAGAGGAACGCACGGAGGGCACGCTTCGGCGTGTCCTGGGCGTATAGGTCAATGGCTGCGAGGTCGATCTTCCACGCGCCGCGCTCAAGCACCAGCGGCAGTTCACGACCATCGGAAGTAGTAATTTTCGCGCTTACGACGGGATCTCCCGTCGGGCGCCCGAGCGACCGGCCGAGCTCGCGAACCTCAGTAGGCGAGTCCTTCACCATCCGGCGAAAGGCTTCCAAGGAGGTCGTCCGGCGAGCCTCGTCGGACAGCAAACGGTACGCATCGTCGGAACGACCGTCCTCCAGCGCATTCGCATATTCGCGAAGGATTCGGTCGGGCTGCTCGGCACCGGCGCCGCCGCACGCGGCCAGGACGAGGGCGGCGAGCAACGACGTGATCGGTCGACCCGGGCGAGAAGAGCGAAGATTCACGATGGGACGCGGTATCACGGGGGCATACCGCACGGCGACCGGATTTGCGTGATCCCCTTCAACGCCGGGCGGGGCCGGGCGTCCCGGCGAACGCACCCACCGCTCGGAAATATCTGGTACATCTGGCGCGGTGAACGCTCCGAAAACCACCGAGACGCTTCCGCTCCTTCCGCTCCGAAATAGCTGCCTTTTCCCGGCAAGCGTCACTCCGGTGAACGTCGGGAGGCCGCGCAGTGTGCGCCTTGTCGAGGAACTCGTCGCTGACGAGCGTCCCCACATTGCAGTGATTACACAGAAAAATCCCGAGCAGGATGAGCCGGGAATCGGTGATCTCCACTCAATCGGCACCATCGCACGCGTCGTGAAGGTCATTCGGATGAGCGCAACGAGCTACTCGTTGGTGCTCCACGGAGTCGCCCGTATTCGCCTCGTAACGGGCTTCGAGCGCGAGGGGAGAAACGGCGGGCGTGGCTATCTCGCCGGGGAATTCGAGCGTCTCACGGAAAATCTCGAACGCGACGGCCTCCTCGACGAACGGGCGAACGCTTTGCGCGCGCTCGTGAAGGAACTCCTTGAGCAACTCCCGACGCTGCCGAAAGAAACGGCGCAAGTTCCAGAAAATGTGCGGGATCCTGGAAGTCTAGCCGATTTGATCGCGTCGAACTTTCCGACCGAGATCCTCCCGGTCGCCGAAAAGCAGGCGATCCTCGAAAGCCTCGACCCGAGAGCTCGCATTGAAGCGATCATCGCCGTTGCAACGAAGCAGCTGGACATGCAGCGCGTGCGCCGGGAAGTATCCACGATGGTGGCCGCGGAGGGGAAAAACCAGCGAGAGCTCGTTCTTCGCCAGCAAATGCGAACGATTCGCGAGGAACTTGGCGAGAGCGGCGAAGACGACGAAGTCGAGCTCTTGCGCGAGCGCATTCACCTCGCTGGGCTGCCGGAAGACGCCTTGAAGATTGCGAAGAAGCAGCTTGGCCGCATGGCCGGCATGTCGTCGCAATCGGCGGAGTACAACGTGACGCGCAGCTACGTCGAATGGCTCGCCGACCTCCCCTGGACGAAGACGACCCCCGATACCCTCGACGTGGAAAAGTGTCGCCGCTTCCTTGAGGAAGATCACTTCGGACTGGAAAAGGTCAAACGCAGAATCCTCGAATACGTCGCCGTCCGGAAGCTCCGCGGCGACAAGAAGGGGCCGATTCTCTGCTTCGCCGGCCCCCCCGGCGTCGGCAAGACTTCCCTCGGACGGTCCATTGCACGAGCCATGGGTCGGCGCTACCACCGGATTTCTCTTGGCGGCGTCCGCGACGAAGCCGAAATCCGCGGTCACCGGCGCACGTACGTTGGCGCGCTTCCCGGTCGGATTATTCAGGCGATGAAGAAGGTCGGGACGAAGAATCCGGTCATCGTCCTCGATGAAATCGACAAGATGGGGGCCGACAACCACGGCGACCCGGCTGCCGCGCTCCTCGAGGTTCTCGATCCCGCGCAGAACGACACGTTCTCGGACCACTACATCGACACGCCGTTCGATCTCTCCCAGGTCGTTTTTCTGGCGACGGCAAACAGTCTCGAGACGATCGCGGGCCCGTTGCTTGATCGTCTTGAGATCATCGAAGTGCCGGGCTACACGCGACGCGACAAACGCAATATCGTTCGTGAGTTCCTCGCCCCGAAACAAATTTCGAGCCATGGCCTTACGCCGGACAATCTCGAGTTCGCCGAGAGCGGCATCGAGGTACTCGTCGATAGTTACACCCGTGAAGCCGGCGTCCGAACCCTAGAGCGCGAGGTCGGAAGCGTTTGTCGCCATGTGGCGATGAAGCACGCGAGCGGCGATTTGACGAAGGTTATCGCGGATCGAGAGGCAGTCATCGAAATGCTCGGGCCGCCGAAATACCACGCCGACCTCGCCGAACGCTCGTCGGCGGCGGGCGTTGTTACCGGGCTCGCGTGGACCCCCGGTGGTGGAGATATCCTATTTATCGAAGCCAGCAAGATGCCCGGCAAGGGCCTCGTGCGGGTAACTGGAAACTTGAAAAACGTGATGCAAGAGTCGGCGGCGGCGGCCGTCAGCTTTGTCCGGAGCCACGCCGAAGAACTCGGACTGAAACCCGAAGAAATGCAGAAGCTCGATCTGCATCTTCACGTCCCCAAGGGGGGGACGCCGAAGGACGGCCCGTCGGCAGGCGTCACGATGTTTACTGCGCTCTCTTCGCTCTTGCTCGATGCAAAAGTGAAGAAGAACGTGGCCATGACGGGGGAGATCACACTCCGTGGCGCGGTTCTTCCGGTCGGCGGAATCAAGGAGAAGCTCCTTGCGGCGCACCGGGCGGGCATCACCGAGGTCCTTCTTCCAAAACGGAACGAGCGCGATCTCGAAGACGTTCCTGCCGATGTCCGCAGCAATTTGACGATTCACCTCGTGTCGCGGGTCGAAGAGATTCTCCCTCTGGTCCTCGAACCGCCGACGGAGCCTGCGCCGGTTGAGCTCTGAGCGTGTGAGCGCTGGAAAATCACGGCGTTTCGGAACAGGGCCGGTCGTCGTCGCCGCCATCGCGACGGCAACCGGCTTTCTTCCGCTGTTTGGGGCCCCCGGTTACGAGCAGGCGCTCCTGGCGGGCCTGTGGGTACCGGGCTTCGCCGCCGTTGCCCTTGCCCGGCAGCGCGTTCCGTGGAGCCTCCAGCGCTTCGGCGACGCCCTCGCGCGCGGCGTCGCGTATGCGCTCGCCCCGCTCTTTGCCGCCTACGTCCACGTGCTGCGTGGCGAAGGTTGCGGGCCCCTCGAAGGAACCGTGTATTATGCATGGACAGACGGCTTCGGAATCGTACTCGGGGCGCTTTGGGGCGCGCTCGTTGGTGCGCGCGCATCACGAAAACAATCATCTTTACAGGCCACTACGCTCGTTGCGATCGCTGGTCCGCTGACGACGGCGCTTCTCTCCCTCGGGCGCTTCTTCACTTCCCCCATGATCTTCGCCTTCGACCCATTCGTCGGCTTTTTCAGCGGGACGCTCTATGACACCGTCGTCGATCCCGGCATTGCACTTTACACCTATCGTCTCGGTTCCGTTTTGACGGTTGCCGCGGTCGGCTCCGGCACACTCCGCCGGCACTCACGCGGAAGCGCTCGATATTTTTGGACTTTTGGCGCCCTTTTGGCCGCGTGCGCGTCGGCCTTCGTCACCGCGAATGGCCCTCGGTTTGGCCATTGGCACACGAAGGCGAGCATCGAAGCGGCCCTCGGGGATTCCATCGACGGTCGGCGATGCCGCGTCGTCTATCCGTCGGGCACGCCACGCGCCGATGCCGAACTCCTTCTCGCCGACTGCGAAGCCGAACTCGAATCGGCGGAGTCGTGGCTCGAATTGCCGCACGATTCAAAGAGGTTAACGGCATTTTTCTTCCGAGACGCCGCCCAGAAGCGTGCGCTCATGGGGGCCGAACACACCTACGTTGCGAAACCGTGGCGCGATGAAGTTTACTTGCAACTTGCAAGCTTCCCTCACCCGGTCCTTGGCCATGAAATCGCACACGTTGTTGCCGGTCGTGCGGCACGCGGCCCGTTCCGTATCGCTGGAGCAGTCGGCGGCCTGTGGCCGAATCCAGGGCTCATCGAAGGCGTTGCAAGCGCCGTCTCCCCAGACGACGACGAGCTCACCGATCCCCAATGGGCACGGGCTCTTCTCGAAGAGAACCGCCTGCCGCCGATCGGAGAGATCCTTTCTTTTCGTTTCTTTTCAGCGAGTTCCGCGAAGAGCTACACAGTCGCGGGAGCGTTCGTCACGTGGGTCAAGAGTCGCTTCGGCGCGAAAACGGTGACGGCCTGGTACGGCGGAACGGAACTCCCAAGGTTGACAGGCCTGGATTGGGGAGCGCTTGACACTGCGTTTCGCGCGTGGGTCCAGGATCAACCGTTTCCGCCGGCGGCACGAAGCTATGCTCGCGGAAAATTTGAACGTCCCGGTCTCTTCGGGCGGAGGTGCCCGCACGCCGTTGACACGCTCCGCGGCGAGGGGGACCGACTCCGCGGCGCCGGGGACGGGAAAGGTGCAATCTGCAAATATGATGCGGCGCTTGCGCTGGACGGCAACGACTGGAACACGAGGCTTGCGCGCGCAGCGACCGTGGCCGAGGGCTACCGCGGACCATCCGCGCCAGCGCCACTTGCCCCGTTGGAAGCGCTTCTGAGCGCCGAAACGCCCGCCCCCATCCGCGACCGGGCCGAGGACGCGCTGGCGGAAGCGTCTTGGTTCGCGGGCGACCTTCCGAGCGCAGCGGCGCACTGGAACGCGCTCGCTGCGCGCACACTCGACGAAGACGCCGGTCGAAACTTTGAGGTGAAGGCACTGGCGTCGTCAGGCTTTTCCGAGCCGCAGGAGAGATCACTCGCGCCTGCGATCGGTGCGTTGATTCTGGGCGACGAGCGCCACCGGGGGCCAAACGCACTGTTGGCTGGCGTACGCCTCGGGGCGCTTACGGGCCCAGCAGAGCCACTTGCGCACTACCTGCTTGGAAAAAACCTCATGAATCAGAAGGACTGGCGCGCGGCGGAGCGTGAGCTTTTTCACCCCTCCACCGGTCCTGGAACGCTGGCGACCCCGCGCCTTGGCCGCGAGATGCTTCGCCAGCGGGCGATCGTTTCTTGCATCCTGCACACACAGGATCGGCTTGAGGAGACCCGACGCTACGTGCTCGCCGCAGACTCGCCGTTTGGCGGCTCGTCCGGGGGGAGGCGCGAATCCCTCTTGCGCTTCATCGCGCGGTGCGCCCCGTAAAGAAGGGAAAGGTGCACTTACGCCAGGAACATCGGAGCACCATTGTGAGTCGTGTCGGAGCGAGGACACTCGCTACGACCCCCCTCTTGAAAGGATCGATCATGAAGCGAATTCTCTCCGCCGTTGTCGCCGTCGTCGCCCTCTCTTTCGCCGCTGTCGCCTCCGCAGACCCGGCCCATGAGGGTGCAAAGGGTCACAAGGAACACGGGAAAGCGTTTCCGATGAAAGCCGAAACGTTCCAAGCGCGAGAAGCCGCCCACGAAGCAAAGTGGAAGGGGCGCTTCGAGACGAAGATTCAGAAGCTGCCTGCCGACAAGGCGAAGATCGTTCGCGAACGTATGCAAGTTCGACTTGAAAAGGTTCACGCGAAGGTGGCTGAAGTTACGAAGGACGGGACCGTTACGAAGGAGGAGGCCGCCGAGGTTCGCAAGGCATCACATGGTGGAAAGCATAACAAAAAGCGCTAAACCTCGCTAATAATCTCCAAGCGCCACTCCGAATGCAATCGGGGTGGCGCTTCCTTTTTTGTTACTGGAGGCCGACGTATGTCACTCGCGAAATCTTGCCGCCGTCAAAGCAAACATCATAGGCGTGCGCGCCAACGGCAATTTTTCCAAGCATCCGATAACATGTCGTTTTACCCGCCTCCTGTGCGGAAGTGACAACGACGCTTTCGAAGGAGAACTTTCCAAGGCGGTCGTCGACCACCCCCGTCTTCGCAAACGCACGAAATGCTAGCGCATTTTTCCTCTCATCGCCCAGCGCATCGACGAAGGCCTTCACCTCGGCGGGAAGTTGTACGGGCGGACCGGCGTCGGGAAGCACCGCCGACACAGCGCTAGCTGCTGGGCGTGATCCGGGAGTTGCCATCGGCGCCTTTACACTTTGACAAATTTTTTCGAGCCACGATTGAATGGCGACAAGATTCCCGAGCGGCGTCTCAAACTCATCGTCACTTGCTGTGCAGTGAATCGAGCGACCATCGACTGCAGGAATCCAAGTATCGACGTTCAGAATCGACTTCTTGTCATTTGTTGTGACGATAACAAAGCGACCGGCCTCCGTCTCGCGCTTCGTAACCTTGAGATCGCCGAGAAGGTTCGCGGCGCGCTCGGCATCGGCGAGCGTGGCCGGCGCGACGTCTGCAAGGACTGTAAACGTCACCCGAACTCCGCCCAAGAGCGCACCAGGGCGGGCGAACGTGGTCGAGTGATCGAGTTTGATGAGGGGATCGGGCTCGAGCCCCTCCGGCACGCCAGCTTCGAAGGTGACGCTCCCGACGGTGCGCGGCGCGACCGCAAGCGGCTTCGTCGTCCAGTCGTCGGCGGGCAGCTTCTTGCTGCAGGCAGCCAATGAAATGCTCGTGAGGAGAAGGATGCGTGCGAGGTTGTTCGTCACGCCCCGACCATCGGGCATCGGCCGCGTCCAAACAAGCTCGCGGTCGGCGAAAGGGCGCGAGCCCCGGTCGAACGGCTCTCGGGGCGACTCCGGTGGCGGCCCGACGCCAGAGAAGGACAGATCGATCGGCAGCATGCTTTTTTTGGTTGACGCCCGACACGAAATCAACGAAGTTCCGCGTCGTCGCACGGGGCAACCCGAGTGATGGTTGCCCAGGTAGCTCAGTCGGTAGAGCAGGGGATTGAAAATCCCCGTGTCGGCGGTTCGATTCCGTCCCTGGGCACTCCCACAAGAGTGCAGAAAAGGCCCGCTTTCCAGTGGGCCTTTCGTCGTTTGTGGTGATTGCGTCGACTCGCCAGCGGGAACGCCGAGCTAACTCGCCCGAGTTCCTTGCGCCAACAAGGCTCGGAGCGCTTCTTCGGTGACGCCCAGGCGCTCAGCGGTTCGGTGGGCGAGCGACGTCTCGGCGACCCCGTCCAGGAACGCGTAAGTGGGCCGCTCCGCCGCATCGAGCTCGACGCGGAGAAAGAGGAGTGCCGGATGGGCAGCCGTCCCCGCCGCCGCCTCTTCCGCGAGCCGTTTTGCGAAGGCCAAGAAGTGGGTGGTCACAAAAGTCTCGGGTCGAAACTCCCCAAGCAGCTTCACGACAAGGCGGAAAATCGACTCCCCTTCCTCGGGGTTCGTTCCTGAACAGAGCTCGTCGAGCACGACGAGCGGCCGACGCTCCTTTCGTGCGTCTCTAGCCTCGCCCAGTGCCTCGAAGAGCTTACGAATTCGGAGCAACTCGGTGCCCAACCGCCCTTCGCGCTGGTCGGGATCGGCGTGGTCGATCAACGACACGAAGAGGCCCGCAGCACGAGGGAGCTGAGCACGCGTCGCCGGAACAAAGAAGCCCCCCTCCGCGAGGAGCTGCGTCAACGCAACCGCCTGCAAGAGCCTTGTTTTTCCGCCAGAATTCGGGCCAGTGACCACGACGAGCGCCCCTTCCGTGCCGAGAACGAGGTCACAAGGAGTGGGCTTGCGCCCCTGGGGGCCATCCAGCAAGAGCGGATTAAAGAGCGCCTCGATCTCTCGTGGCCCGCCATCGGTCAACGTCGGCAAGGACGTTGCAAGGCCGGCTTTGGCCGCACGGTCGCGAAACGCAAGCGCTCCGAGGATCACTTCGAGGTCCCCTACGAACGGAAACAGCGGTGGTAAGGCGTCGGCAACGCCCTCGAATACCGTATCCATCAAGTGGGCAAAAAGTTCGTGTTCGCCGAATTTACGCCCGCGTAGGAATAGAGAGGTCTGTTCGATCCACTTTCCAAGCTGGGACCGATCAAAGGGATTTTCCGCATCGATCTTTTCGTGCAAGATCTTGAAGTCGCGAATTTTTCCCTCGAACCCGATCCGCAAGCGCACGTCAATTTCCGCTACGTTCGACTCATAGGCGAGAAGAGAGACTAGGCGCTGAAACCCCTCACTGTTCGAGAGATTTCGAGACCAATCGCCAATGCACGAAACGCCGCTTGAGGCATCCACTTGAACGCCCACTTGTACCAAATTCCGCAGCGAAGTAAGGACATTGAGCCGACGCTCAAAGGGATCGGTCTTGACGATGCCCGTCTTCGAGAGATTGGTGCGAAGGTCGAGCACCCCGAGGTAGAATTCTTCGACGCGGGCCCGGAGTTCCGCGTTTTCGGAAAGCTCGCGGAGGATCGCTTGGCGAAACGGGACGATGCGCTCGTCGCTCGGTGGAGCGGCGACAACCCGGTAGAGGTACGCAAACCGTGGTGTCACGCGGACGCCGGCAATCCGCGGCGAAAAGGCACGCTCAAGGAAGACGCTCAGAAAGAGATCTCGCTCGTAGTCTGCAGGACGCCACTCGGTCGGCGGCGCAAAGCGCTCATCGACAAGCACTTCGAAGGCTTCGCCGACGTCGCCAGTGGCGAACGCGAATACGAGCTGGTCCCGCAGGCGGCGCTCGTTCGGCTCCGAGGGGGTGGGCGTAAGTAGCGAAAGGGCAATCGGTGCTGGCATGGCGTTCCCGGCGCGCGCCGGCGACGTACCGGCTAGTCGATCTCGCCTTCGACCGGGGAGGCTTCCTCTGGTTCCCCACGGCGCCAACAAACTGGTCCGGTAAAGCCGTGGTCGGTCGAAACGGTCCCGCAAAGCTCGTCAGGGCCCATCCGTCGAAGGGAATAGTCGATGAGATAGGGGTCTTCGCTGGTCGGATTGTTTACCTTATGGACGCGGAATTCCGCACCGGATAAATATCCGTCGTCGAAGACGTACGTCTCGCGTGTGAGGCACTGAATGGCGACCCGCTCTCGGTCGACAGAACGCAATGTGTAGCGTTCGTTGTATCCGAGACCGTCCCAATGTTCTGTCCAGATCCCATCGAGATCGGTCACATTGGAGCCGCCGCGAGGCCCCGCGGCTATGGGGGGAGTCGCGACCGAGACAACGACGGCAGCCGCCGGCTGCATCGGGACGGCCACCGGCGCACAGCTAAACGCGAAAATAACGGTATATGCGACGCGGAGCGGGGTCATCCTTGCGAGCTTACGCTCCGTCAGAAGGCGTATCCAACGATGGCGGACAAAGTCGTATGCGACGTCTTCTTTCCGTCGCTCGCCGCTTCCGTGGAATCAATCTGCAAACGCGCGCCTGCGCTCACGCTGGAGATATTCGCGAACGCTTCGAGGCGATGTTCGCGGATGTACTTCGACGAGACCGTCGTGCCAGGCACGTGAACGTACTGTGCGCTGACGTCGAGGTTCTTCCCCAATACGATGCTTCCACGCGCGCCTACATAAAAGTAGGCGTAACTCCCGTAGACACGGCCGCCATCGAGGGAGAGGCCCATCCCAGGCAGGAACGTCACATGTCCGCCCTTCCAGTGCAAGAACGCGTAGGTGGGGCCGCCATCGGTACGAAGAATGAGTGAGGCTCGTCCCATACGTGGATAGCGCGCTATCCTGAATCGAGCCGGAGGAAA
>DYPH01000195.1:0-3967 GCA_020720045.1 Sorangium cellulosum
CTTTGCCATTCCTGAAAGGCATCACGACCCCGCGGGGGCGATCAAGAGGAAAATCAGCGCGCGGTAGGGCGTCGACGCGATCGCGGCGGGCACGCGGGCCGTGCTAGGACGGAGCGATGGCTTCTCACAAGCGCCGACCTCCCCACGCGCCGACCTATGAGCAGCTGCTGCTTTTTCCCGAGCGCGCCGAATTCCTGATCGACGATCGCTTCGAAACGTACCAGGTGAGCGTGGCCCATTGGAGTGGGCTTGCCGCGTCGTTCCGCGAAGCGTTTGAGACGGTTCACGAGCGCCGAAGTGCACGCGTACTCCTGGTTCACGGAGCACAAGGGCACGGAAAGAGCCTTTTTGTTCAGACGCTTGAGCGCGCCTTTCAACAGTCCGAGCGTTCGACCGTGTTCGACGAGAAGAACCTCTGGCATCTGCTGACCGGGGGCCCCGACGGTCCGTTGGAAACCGTACAGAGCGTGCGAAAGAACACCTCGCTCCGCCGCGTCTCCCCATCCGACAAATGGCTCCCCGAGGAGCGCGCCTTCGCGAAGTCCGACACCCACGGCGTGCGCATCTTTCTTTTTGATGACGCGCAAAAGGACGCATTTGTTCGCGAGTGGGCCGGCCTCACCGCCGGCGAGTACGCGCGCCTCCGCGCCGAAGGGCACCGGAAGACGGTGCTCGAAACGGTCGCCGAGCGGATCGTGGAGGACTGCCGCGGTGCGTTCGCGCGCTCCATCTTTGTGCTCCTTTCCAATGATCCGGTCTACCTCGATGACTTGAAGGCGCACCTCGATCTTTCTCACCGGGGCCTTGCACAACGTATCGAACTTCCCCTTCCAGAGGCTTCGGTAAAGGAAGAGATCGTTCGCACAAACACGAACCTCCTCAATCCGCGCAGCTATTGGTTTTGCCTCGACCGCGGGGGCCGTGAGGAGAAGCGTGAAGCCCACACCATGCTCACCGGCAACCGCGGCTTCATCGATTGCTTCCAGGCGATCAATCGCGCACTGACCGCGCAAAGCCGCGAGGGCCGTTCCGGGCGACCGGCAAACAAGAATCTGCTGACGCTGGTCACCTTGGGGACTTCGCCGGCAGAGGTCGCGTCGTTCATGGCCGACCATGAATTCGAACATGATTCGACGGTCACGCACGAACAGATCGGCGTCTGGTGGTGCAGAAAGCGCTGGGCGTCGGGCCTCACGTCCAAGGAGGCCGACTATTCGCGACGGGCAAGCCTCGTCGAATCGGAATTCGCGTTGCGCTGGGTCGCGCTCGACATGACAGCCGCCTGGGTGCTCTGCGAAGCGGGCGAGGACGACCCCCTCGCGACGCAAATTGTCGACTTGCTCCGCACAATGCCGAGCATCGCAAAGCAGAAGCGCGCAAAAGCGGATGACGTGGAAGAGATGGCAAAGGCGCTCGCCGCACGGAAAGACGACCCCGCCCTCGCGACGTTCTCGGAGAAATTCCGCCCCCTCGGTCAGCAGCGCAGTCAAGTCTATGAGGCGCCGATCGCACAGCGGCTCGGCAAGCGGTTGAGCCACGGGCTCAAGGTTCGCGGCACGCTCAAGCCCGATGTGATCCTTGAAGAATACGAGCCCTGCGCCGTCACGCGGGCGACAAGCACGGAGGACCGGGCGATCGAGGTAGCGATCAAGCGCGGCTGCCATGTCCTGGAGCTGACGGCCCACCTGCAGGCCGACATGCGCGGGCTCGAGGCCTACTTGGCGGACAAAGTCTGCGTCTATGCGGATCTGCTGGAATCGGTCTGATGGCCTGGGGACGAGGGCCCGCCGCCGGCTCTCGCGCCGTCTGGGAAACTATCCTTTGACGCGATCGACGCCCGCGGCTATGACGGTCCGTGCGGAATGCACGGGTCCGGTCGTCCTGGACGATTCGGCCGTCTGATCTGAGGCAGCGCGGTCTGCAGGAAGACAGAAGGCTCGGAACGACCGGGGAGTGCAGTTCGCGACGCCCCCGCCGACGACGTACGGCGCGATTGCCGCACGAGGGATTCGCGGAGAGTGTGACCGATCACGGCGCCTGCCACGGGCCGGCCCGAGACCGAGAAAGAAACGAGTTCGTTCATGACGTTCACGGAAGCGGCAGAAGAGATCCTGCGCCTGGCCGGGAAACCGCTGCACTACAAAGAGATTACGGAAGCCGCGATTGAGAAGAACCTTCTCTATCATGTCGGCAAAAGCCCCGAAGTGACGATGGGCGCGCGCCTTGCCGCCCTCCTCAAGAAAGAGGAAGAGAGCAACATCGTCCGCGTGAAGCCGGGTGTGTTCGCGCTCAAGAACTGGGGCGACAAGAAGCCGGCGAAGGCCGACGAAGTCGACGACGCCGCCCAGGCGAGCGCCGACGCAGAAGCCGATGCCGCCTCGGAAGTGAATGCCCTCGACCTCGAAGCGGTCGCTGGCGTCACCGAGAAGATCGAAGCGCCGGCCCCCGCGCCGAAGCCCGCCCCCGCCGCCGCGCCGACGAAGGTCGCGCCGGTCCGTGGCCGCGGACGCTCGGTGCCGGCCCCGCGCGTTCTCCAATCCGGCGTCTCGCCGGGCGGAGACAACCGCGATGAAGACGACGACGAGCCGCCGACCAAAGAAGCGGCGGAAGACGCCAAGTTGGCCGATCTTGCAGCGAGCGGCGCCGAGCTGTTCGACGACGAAGACGACGACGACCAGCCGATCCTCGCGTCGAGCTCGACCGACGTCGGGGCGGCTGCCGCCGATAGCGAAGGGGGGCGTCGTCGCCGCCGTCGCCGTCGCCGCCGGGGTCGCTCGGAAGGGGGCGAACTGGAAGGGCGCATCGATGGTGCGGTCGCTGTCGATGGTCCCCCGGGCCCCGACGCGCGCTTCGCCGAAGGCCGCGACCAGGGCCGTGGCGACCAAGGCCGTGACCAAGGCCGTGACCAGGGTCGCTTCGACGACGACGCCGCCGCCCAGACGCCGCGGGAGCCCTCGTTCCCGTCGCGCCCGGTCGTTCGCGACCGTCAGTCGCTGCTTGCCGGGCCGAGCGGCCCGGTGAACGCCGTCGACGCCGCCGCCCCGGAAGGGGAAGAGTTCGCCGGCCGCGATCTCGCCGACGTCGCCGCCGCGGTGCTCGTCTCCTACGACCGCAACCAGGGTCCGATCCCGGTCCGCGGGCTCGCCGAAGCGCTCATGCGCCGCGGCCGCCTCGGCACCGACCTCGTCCAGGGGACCGTCCAGCTCTCGGCGTCGCTCCGGGCCGACAACCTCCGTCGCCAGGCCAAGGGGGAGCGTCCGCGCTTCCGCTTTGCGAGCGGCGGGCGCGTCGCCCCGACCGATTGGAGCATGTCCCACGAGCTGCTCCGCCTCGAGCAGGACGTCGCCAACGTGCTGGAACGCTACCGGGATCACGCGCGGCGTATGCTGCTCCGTCGTCTCCAGGAGCTCCCGGGCCACGCCTTCCTCGAGCTCGCCCTTGTGGCGCTTGAGCGGGCCGGCCTCTCCCAGATCCGCCCGGTGCGTCGCCCCGGCTCGCCGGGTGGGGAATCCCACTTCTCGGCGATGCTGAAGAACGGCCACGACGAGCTCCGCGTCGCCCTCGTCATCCGCAAGGATGGCCGCGAGGTCGGTCGCGAGCGCGTCGCCGAAGTCCGCGGGACGCTCCACCACTACGGCCCCGCCGCAGCGACCTGGATCGTCACCACCGGCCAGGTCCTCTCGGGGGCCCGCGAAGAAGCGACCCTCGCCGGCGCCCCGCCGGTCGCCCTGTTCGACGGCATCGGCCTCTGCAAGCTCCTCGAAGAGGCGCAAGTCGGCGTAACCCGCTCGACGTTCAGCGTCGCCATCCCCGACCTCGACCTCCTCGACACCCTCCGCGGCGTCTGAAGGATTCGAGCCACGTGGGCCCGTCCGTTCGCGACCCGGTCGCGAGAGACGGCGGGCCCGACAGGGGCCCTCGGGAGAAATCCCGGGGGCTTTTGCTTTTTGTCGACTCGTTTTCGCGA
>DYPH01000195.1:4067-6693 GCA_020720045.1 Sorangium cellulosum
TCCCTTGCGTTTGTCACATCGCGTACCTTCGCCAGCAGCGCAAGTTCGGAGACATGGCCGACTCATGAGTCCGTTCATTGAGGTGCTGTTCGAAGTCCCGAAGGAGATTGCGAAGGGGCTCGCCTCGGGCACGATGATCCGTCGCGGCGGCGTGATTCAATCGACCGGAGGCGAGGTCGTCGCGTGGCTCAGGGAATCGCCGGAGTTCGCCCGCGGAGCCAGCACCCTGTCGGCACCGGTGCTCGGGCAGTTACAAAGCCTTCAAATGGCCACGGGCGTGCTGGCGGCTGGCCAGGTGCTCACCCTCGGCTTCGCCGTCGTGAGCTTTGCGGTGCTGAATCACAAGCTGAACGTCCTCGGCAGCAAGATGGACGGCGTCCTCGCCGACCTGGCCCAGCTGAAATCCGACGTCGCGTGGCTCGATCGGCGCCAAGACATCGCCCTCGTAGCCCGCCTCCGCGGAGCGCTCGACCAGGGCAACTGGGCGTACAGCACCGGGCGGCTCGAAGCACTGGCGAGTGTGCGTGCAGTACTTGTCGAGGTCGAACTCCACTACGTGGGACTGCTTGAAGGGATGCTCGAAGCGCGCAACGCCCACGCGAACGCGGCGCTCTTCGGCACCTACCAAGGGTACCTCGCTCTTGCGGCGGTCGCGCGGGCCCGATGCGAAGTGGCGCTCGATGGAGCAGCGGCCGGCGCGCCCTCCCTCCAGTCCGCGAGCAAGGTTCTCGTCGCGGTCGACAAGAGCTTCCGGGAACCGCTGAGGAACGTCGCCGCCCATCCCGAGCTGCTCCGTATTGGCGCCGAACGCGAACGTGCCCTCTCGGTGGCGCTCCCCGCCATGAAAGAAACGCTGCGGCGGATGGAAGGCTACGAAACCGAGTTGAACTACTGCGCCCAGAACCGGATCCCCTTGTCGGACTGGGAGCAGCTTGGAGGCGCAGAAGGAAACGGGCGGCTCGCTCTCTTGCGCCCGAAGGCGTTGTGACGAACCGATTGAGCGTCGAGCCACGAAGAGAAAGCCCTCCGGAGAAATCCGGGGGGCTTTTGCTCGTCCCCGAAGCCGCCGCGGAACTCCCAAGGCCACCGGTCGACGCCCCAGAGACTTTCTGCACGGCGGATCGATGCTAGGTTCCGGTCATGAAAAAAGACCGCGCGGCCTACGCGAAGGAGCTGATCGACTGGCATTTCACCGTCGCACCAGAGATCGAAACGGTCTACTGGGTCAATCCGACGGCGCCAGAGACCGCCCCAATTCAACTGATGGAAGTGACCGGTTCCGTCGGTCGTCCGAACACAAATGGCGACCAATTGGAGGTCTTTCATTTCGGAAAATCGGACGATTTTCCCCACGAAAGCTACGTCGCCGAGCTTTCGCGGGAGGAGTTCGTACTTTTTGAAGCAAAGGTCATCAAAGGCCTGGATGATTTCGGTTCCATTTCGGACGCAAAGACCTTCAAACGCGAGGATTTTAGCGCCTCCGATAGCTTCGCTTCCAACGATGAAAGCGGCGATGGCAAATGACGATCTGGCAGAAAACGGTCACGGCGAACGTGACGTCGGTGGCCCCTCCGCGAGTGGGCAATCTCGCCGTTCCCGACCTGCCGAGCTTTGCCGCGATCGGACTCCCCGTCGAAATCGAGGTGCGGATTCGCGACCGGCACACTCCGAAAGAGTGGGCAAATGCCTACGCCGTTCAAGCCACGGATGATCTACGCATCTATTCGATTCTTCGTACAGCCCGCACGACCGATCCGACACTCGGGGAATGCCACGAGCTGCATTACCTTCAAATGGCACTCGAAAAGACGGCGAAGGCATTCCTTCTCAAAGCAAGCAGCAACTTTGAGAACCATCGCACGTCCCACGAGGTCTTCGAGAAGTTTCAGAAGAACTGCTTCCGCGATCCGAGCAGCGGAATTGGGAAGAAGTACGCGTCGCAGCTCGGCGCCTTTAAGGTCCTCGGAAAAGCAATCGAAAAGCTCGCGCCCGCCGTAGCCCGGGACGTGACGCCCGAGAACGTTGAATACCCGTGGTCGAATGGCAGCACGCTTTTCACCCCTGCCAAGGAGAGCTTTCAGGGCGGATGGGGCTCTGCGAAACCCCACTTACCGGCGTTCGTGCAGATGCTCGGGGACGTCTTGAAAACGATCTGACGCAACGTCACCTATTGCCAGGACGGCGGGGCGGCGATGACGTTCAGGTACTGCGGTTGCGACATCTCCCCGCACCTCGTGAACGGCTCCGACCAAGTGAGCTACGGAACCCATACCGCCGACGGGTGCACCGTCTGCACCTGCGGAATTTACCCCGACGGCGGCCGCGTGGAATCGGGGTTCACCTGCGATTCCAGCGCCTGCAAGTAGCGGCTCGGTTCTTCGCAGCCGTCCCGAGCGATCGATCGCTCCAAAGTGCCTGTTGGCGGCCGATCTCGAGCGATCGATCGCTCCAAGACACCTGTTAGCGGCCGATCTCGTGCGATCGATCGCTCCAAGACACCCGTTCGCAGCCATTTCTGAGCGATCGATCGTTCCAAGACACCTGTTGGCGGCCGATCTCGAGCGATCGATCGCTGAAGGACCGGTCCTCTGATTACACTTTGGCCCGGGAGCCTTGGTTACAGATC
>DYPH01000062.1 GCA_020720045.1 Sorangium cellulosum
TTTCGCGAGGACGTGTCGCACTCCGAAAAGGAGATTCCGAGCAGCTACCTAGGCCACCTACCGAGTTTCGGTGACGGCGGCGAGCACGTTTGCGTTCAGGATGGCGCCGTTGGGCGGCCCAGCAGGCACTTCGCGGGCGACGGCTCGTTTGTACTTCGCCTCCGACAAACGGTTGCGTCGGCGACGCGGTTCCACGATAGTGCCGGCCACCATGGCAATGGATCCGCAGCGCGCTGCCGCCTTGAAGGCCGCCAAATGGCTCGTGACGAAGGGGCGCGGCGACGAGGCGGTCGCGCTTCTCGCTTCGTGGGCCGCGTCTGGAGCAAACGACGAGGACGGCCAAGAGCTGATGGCGGAGGCGCTCCGGGTGAATCCTGGCGCCCCGATCGCACGCCAAGCGTTTGAGCGGATGGAGTCGGTTCCCGGCGACCATCGCATCCTCGACGGCGCGATTGCATTTTGGACCGTGGAAAAAATTGACGAGGTCGTCAAGCAGATCCCTCGGCCGAATTTTATCCGCGCTCAGGTCGGCTTCAACAACAACGTAAAATACAAGTCTCACGTTTATCACATTCAAACGGAAGACTCGGGGCTCGACCGACCGCACCTCATTACGCACTTGTTCGCCGACGGTGGCCGGATCATCAAGAGCCACAAACGAAGCTACGCCGAGCATGTCACGCGCGATGACATCGTCCCCTTTGTGCGCCAATTGATGAAGGCGCAGCACATGGAAATGGCGTTGATGCTTCGCGAGGGAATCTTCGACGAAGTGATCGCCGGGCGGGCCATCGGCGGTCTTCAGAATCTCGAGCATCCGCCCCGAACGGACGTCAAGAAGCTCGGCCAGCGGACCGAGGATGGCACCGGGGGCCCTCCGGCAGTCGCTCCAGTTCCGCCGGCTCCGCCGAGCGCCGCCGTCTCCGGTTCGGCTCCAACTCCCCGTTACTATGCGCCTTTCCGCCTTCACGTCGAGCGTACCGCGGGGGGGGATCCGGCGGCCTACGAACCGACGAGCGACACGACGCTCATTGGAACGGCGGGCGAGGTTAAGCTCCCGCAGGACATCTTCTGCCACCCGCGGGAGGCCCGACTTAGCTTTCGCGATGGTCGACTCTGGCTCACCGACCTCCCGGACGGAAACGGCGTCTTCCTCCGGATTAGCCATCTGACGGAACTTGAACCGGGCGACGAGTTTATCGTCGGTGACCACCTTCTTCGCGTCGAACACAACCCGGAGAAGTACGATGACGGGCCGGGGCCCGGGCCGACCTATTTCTATTCGTCGCCGAAGTGGAGTTCCGCGTTTCGGGTCTCCCAGATTTTCGAAGGCGGACGCCTCGGAAGCTGCTGTTTGGCGCGAGGAAACTATCTCCAAATTGGCGCCGAGCAGGGGGATCTGATCCTCGCCCGCGACCCGCTCGTTTCCGCGATTCATTGCAACCTTGAAGAGCAAGCGGGAACGATCATCCTGACCGACATGCAGAGCCGAACAGGGGTCTTTGTGCGCGTCAAAGGGGAGCAGGAAGTCCTCGATGGCGACGAGATTCTCGTCGGCAGGACCCGCCTCCGTGTGCAGTTTCTCGAGAAGCACGCAGCGTGAAGGGGCGAGGCGTTCTCGTCGTTTCCGCCGTCGGAGCCGCAATGGTTCTCGGAGCATGCACGCGTGCTGTTCACTTTGTCGAGGCGCCTGAGGCGACCGCGATCGACCTCCGTACCGAGGTTGATGCCGGTTCCATGGACGCCGGAAAGTCGAAGCGCGGGTCGGTCGTTGGAACGTGGCATGGGGTTGGAAAGCAGAGCGACGGCGAACGCTGGAACATGGTCGTGACGCTCACCAGCACCCAAGGCGTCCGTTGCGCGGTCGTCCGCTACCCGAGCCTCGGCTGCGTGGTACAGTGGAATTGCCCAAAAGATGGGCGAAATGACGGGATTCTCGATGCGAAAGAGAAGCGCCTGAGCGGTCGTTGTGCCGATGGCTCCGACGTGCACCTGGAGCGCGACGGCGAGGCGCTCACGGTGAAGCTCAAAACCGACGCGCTCACTTCCGAGGCGAAATTGTCGCCCGGGGATCGCGTGGACGAAGTCGACGACAACGAGGATTGATTCAATGACGGAAAACTACGGCGGCTCCTTTGCACGGGACGCGATTTCGCGTGGCGACTACGAAGAGGCGATCGAAGCAGCAACGCAAGCGATGGCCGGCGGCGATCATGGGCCTGAGCCGCTCTTTGATCGGGCGCAAGCTTATGAACTGCAGGAGGAGTGGGATCTTTGCTTGGCCGATTTTGAATCGGCGATTCGAGCAAATGCTCAAAAGAAGGTCTTCGACCGCTTCCTACTCGACGACGCCTACTTCAGCGCGCTCGTTTCCGCCGGTCGGGAGCGGGGCGGAATGGACGGCGTCGGCCTGCTCGGGCGGTACGCCGTGAATCTCCCCGATGGAACCCACCTCGAAGACGCGAAGACCTGGCAAGCCCGGCTCCGCGGCGCCCTTCCGAGCCTCCTCGACAAGACCGACGGGCTCGGCTGACCGGCGGCGCGATGGCCCGGCTCCACCTTATCGACGGGACGCTCGAACTCTTTCGGGCGCACTTTTCTCCGCGACCGGGCCACACGGCGCGTGATGGGGCCGACGCCAAGGCATCGGTCGCCTTCGCGGCGCAGCTTTTGGCGCTCCGTGGCGACGTGGAAGAGCGTCCCACCCACGCAGCAATCGCCTTCGACAACCCGATCCGGTCGTTTCGCAACGATCTCTTCGCCGGCTACAAGTCCGATGACGGGGTCCCTCTTGAGTTGCGAACTCAATTTGATCGTGTGGAAGAGATCGCTCGCGCGCTTGGTTTTATCGTTTGGTCTTTCCCAGACTTCGAGGCCGATGACGCGCTAGCGAGCGGCGCAAAACGCTACGCTCCGTCGTTTGGAGAGGTTCGAATCCTCTCCTCGGATAAGGACCTTGGGCCGTGCCTCGACGTCGGCGTTGACGGGAATGTGATCCTTGTCGACCGCATCGGTAAACGGCTAATTGACGCCGCCGCGGTCTTCGAGGCGCGCGGCGTAAAGCCGTCACAAATTCCTGATTTTCTTGCGTTCGTTGGCGATGCCGCCGACGGAATTCCCGGCCTGAAGGGCTTCGGAGCCAAGGGGGCGGCGGCGCTACTTGGCCGGTATCCGACCCTGGAGGATGTTCCGTTTGCCGCGGGGGAAACCTGGGACGTCAAAGTCCGCGGGGCCGAAAAGCTCTTTGCAACGTTTGCCACCAACCGTGACAACGCGCTTCTCTACAAGAAGCTTGCGACGCTTCGCTGGGATGTCCCGCTGACGGAGGGGGCCGACGAGCTCGCGTTACGCCCCATCGACGTCCCCGCCTTGGAGGCGATCGCCGCCGAGCTCGCCGCCCCCAAGCTCGTCGAGCGGGCGCTCAAAGTCGTTCCCGCGCGCTAGTTCACCACTCGGGGGGAGTGGTCGGCGCCGGCAAGATCCAGCGCTTGGGGGTGAGGGCGTCGGTCTCGCGCCCGAGGTCGACGCTGCTGTCGATCAGCGGAGCGCTTGCGCGGCCATTCCAGGCGACACGCACGTCGAAGTAGACGGCGACGTCGCGCCCTTTTTCCGCCGCATCGTCGCGAACCCAGTGGGCGTATTCGAGGAGCATGTCGGGCTGTGTAGACATCTGTTTCCACTGGACGGGCGTTAGCCAGCGGTGTGTATCAATCATGCTTCTCTCCCCGGTCTTTTGGTCGACTGTCCACGCATCCACCGACGCATTTTTCTCGATGAGCATGACGTTCCAGCCGAATCGAAAGCCTTCCTCGCTCCAGAGACGGTTCCCCGGATAGAGAAATTCTCGAAGGGGTAGAAGGAGTTGTAACGCTACCCACGCGATCGCAAGTAGGCGGATCGGTAGGGGCCAACGCGGGCTAACGCTCGACGGCGCCGCCCGTTCCGCCGTCCGTCGGAGCGCAGAAAGTGCCGCCAACGGCCACTCGGGCGCGAAGAAAATGGGCGACATCACGATCATGACCCAGGGGAAGATCCCGATCTGAAAGAGCTTGGCGGTGACGATGTGGAAGAAGAGCACGGCAGCGTAGGCGAAGGGGCGCGTCCGTCGATAGAGGAGCGCCGGCACGATCCCCAAGTCGTAGAGCGCGCCGCACCAGGAGAAGGCGAACGCAACGCTCTTGAGCGCGAAGAAGCGGCCGACGAGCGGGAAATCGGTGTTCGCACCTAACCAAATGGTGAGCGGCTGCGCGTGGAAGAGCCAATCGCTATTCAGCTTTGCGATTCCGCCAAAGACGTAGACAACTCCGACCTGGAGGCGTGCAAGTGCAAGCATTTCCGGAGGAATATGTGTCAGTCGCTCTTCGGGCTTCCGCCACGTACGCAGTGAAAAAGCGCGGTCAGCAGGCAGGAGCGCCAGGACAAGCGCCATTGATGTGACGAACCAATAGTGATTGAGGTAGTTCGTCTTGTCGGCGAAGTGTGCCCAGCCAAAAAGCAACGCGAACGCGATACAGGCGGGGCGGTAGAAGACCCCGAGCGCGATCGCGAGGGCGGTCGCTCCGAGCAGTGCGTAGTGCACGTACATCCCGCCGAGTCCCCATGGATGGACGAACCGAAGGCCCCAAAAGGTAAAGAATCTCGACGGTTCCCCCCAGTACTTGGCGATCCAGCCGTGGGCGGCGAAGCGTAAAGTGGCGAGGAAGAGGGCCGACCCGAACAGCACGCGGAGGGCGGCGAGGGAGGCGATGGGGACTGGCCTCGCAGCGCTGCCTTTGGCTTCGGCCCTTGTGGGAAGTTCGCCGGTCGACGCCGACGGCCGTGCGTTCTCAGTCACCGTCGTTGGGATTGAGGGCGATGGTGATGCCGAGCACCGATGCGACGTCGGTCGCGAGGACGCGTTTCTCAGCGTTTACCGCTTCATAGGCGGCGCGAATCTTTGCGTTGTCTCGCTCTAGGCTCTCGGCAAATGGCGAAGCGAGCGGGTCGCAGGCGGCCGTGGCGGCGGCGGCGGCAGCGGCGACGCGCCCATCGACGGTCTTGTTGCGCGCTTGCACGAGTTGGGCGAAACCGACGGTTCCTCGATTCGCGGTAGCGGGCGAGGACGAAGTTGTTGCGCCGAAATAGATGCTTGAGGAGCCTGCGAGGGACGCCCGAATTTCTGCGACGGCGTTGTCACTCCGAACGGTACGAACTGAGGCCGGTTGCACTTTCCCCGCGGTGTATTGACCAACCGGGGTTCCGAGGTCTTGCTTGACGACTGTTTCGAGGCCGTTCACCAGATTTCCAAGGATACGATCCATGCCGTTTTTTGCCGAAGGAAATAGGGTATTTCCCGGCTTGCGAAGGGCATCGGCGTAGCCATTCTTCCAGCTTTCGTTCACGCTCTTTGCCAGCTCGGCGACGTTTTTCGCGAGGACGGCCACGAAGGTGCGGCGGCGCAAGCCAGCGTCTCCGGTAAACTTTGCGAGTACTTCTGCGTCGCTTTTCGGCGGATTCGGTGCGGTACCTGCCGTCGCAGGGGCGTTCGTCGGGACAAAAACTAGATACTCAATTGCGAAGAAGCCGACTTTGTTCGACCCAAGTTTCGAGAAAAGCGTCGCGTCCACGGCGTCTTGGCCTAGGAGGAATGCTTCGATCGCTTCAACGTTTGTGGCGTGGTCATCGATCGCCGTCGAAAGAGCGATGTCTTCCGCGGGGCCGAAGCGCACTGCGTCCAGCGTTCGGTAGGCGAGGCGTGCCTTTCTCCACGATGCTCGCAATGCATTGAGCGTCGTCGCGTCGGGCCCTTTGGCGAATGCGTCGGCGCTTTGGGCGAGCTCGGCCGCCCCGGTGTCGAAGGCGGCATACTCGGGAAGAATCACGTTTGTCGTTAGCGCTTCGAGAACCGGTACCGGGTCGACGGCGGTCTCCGAATCGTTGCAACCAACCCCAGCACCGATGCCGCCGCCGAGGAGGGCGGGGACGGCGAAAGCGAGAGTGAAGCGACGGACGTTCATGCAAGAGCCTCGGGCAACGTTTATTAGAGGGACTGGAGAAAGCGGACGAGGGCGTCGCGCTCTTTAGCCGACATGGCGCGAAATGTTTCGCGAGCCCCTGCAGCTTCTCCGTCGTGCCAGAGGATCGCTTCCGCAAAGCCTCGAGCGCGCCCGTCATGGAGCAAGAAGTTGTGTTTATTTACGGTGTTTAAAAGGCCAATACCCCAAAGCGGCGGCGTGCGCCACTCGGACCCCGTCGCCTCGAAATCGGGCCGACCGTCGGCCAGGCCTTCCCCCATGTCGTGAAGCAAAAGGTCCGAATACGGGTGGATTCGCTGCTTCGAAAGGGCGGGGAATTCGGGGTCGTTGCCGGTGAGCGCATCGTCCGCATGACATTGCACACAGCCGGCGCTTTTGAAGAGAGCTTGCCCGGCACGAACCTGAGGGTCGTCGACGTCGCGACGGGCAGGCACGCCCAGGGTTTTCCCCCAGCGATTCAATGCGTCGAGATCCGCTTCACTCAATTCGCCCGTTCCCGCGGGCGATCCGGCCGTCACACCTGTCGGCGCCGCGAGGCAGGCGACCTGTGCACTCGTGCAATTCTCTTCGGGAAACAGCAACGAAGTGATCCCCATATCCCCCAGGAACGCGCCGGCGGTCTGCTGCTCGACATTCGGCTGGTTGGCTTTCCATCCGACCCGCCCGAGCACCATCGCCTGCTTCCTCACGCTCCAGACGCGGTTCGGGCGGCCGGAGATGCCGTTGTGGTCGGCGTCGTCCGGGTCGGCTTTGGCGAGGATCGCTTCGTCGGGGATCGTCTCGAGGAGGCCGAGCCCGAACACGGGGCGGGCGAGACGCGGCGAAACCATGGTCGCCGGGTCCATGGGGCCGAAGGCGAGATCTTCGAAGGAATAGAAAGGTTTGCGGAGGGTGTAGGGCGTTCCGTCCCCGTAGGTTCCCGAAACGTCGACGTAGCGCACCCTCTCGCGCCCCTCGCCGGGGACGCCGGAAATTCCTCGGCTGTTAAATTGGTCGCCGTAGGCCGGCTCCGGGTTCGGAGCGCCGTGCGGGCCGGTACCCGGTATGGAAAGGCGGAGAAGGAGCGACAAGAATGCCTCCCCCTCGGCGTCCGGGGGGCCGCCATTTCCCGATTTGGAATGGCAGGAAGAGCAGTTGTTGGCATTGAACGTCGGCCCGAGCCCATCGCCGCCGGGAATGCTCGCTGGCGCGGTGACCCAACCGCGATTGAAGAGGTGGTCGCCCAGCGAGAATGCCCGCAATGCCTCGTCGTCAAGGTTAGCGGCGGGCCGCTTGTAACTCCCCCAAGTATCGTCGAATACGGTCGTCTCGCCGCCGGAAAGGCGCTCGTCGATGGTCGATACATCGGCGTCGCTCCCGCCACACGCGTAGAGCGCCGTCGCGAGGCAGACAACGATGGGAGTGCCGCTCCGAAGCAGCGGCGTGAGGAACGGGCGGGCGTGGGGAATCATGGAAGTTCAGTTGTCGTCGAAGTTGATCGTCAGTTCGAGTTTTGCGGCGACCATTTCGAGATCAGCCTTGGCGATGCCGCACGCATCAATAGCCGCTTTGATCTTCGGACGTCCGCTCGCGTCGTCAAAGATTGCCTGGTCGAAGGGGGCGGGGATCGCCTTCGCCGCCGCGACAATGGCAGCTACATCTTTCGTGGTCTTCTCCGCAAGCGCCGGATCGACAACGCGTACAAGGTCGTCGAGGCCGGTCTTGTCATCGCCTCCGAACCGGCCAAGCCAGATGTTTTCCACGCTCGCCGCGTTCGCAACGAGGTCGCTCATCGTTGTATCGCTAAAGCAGGAATGTTCCTCCTCTTGTTCCTTGCGGCTGTACGCATTGTTCATGCGCTCGTTCGGCAGCTCTACCGCGGCGAGTGCGCCGATCCCTTTCAGCATCTTTGATAGCGTCGTCGTCGGGGCGTCTGCGACGAACTTTGCGCCGTAGGTGTCGGCCTTCGTGGGGTCCCACTGGACGGAAACGCTCTTCAGATCGGTCACAAGAAGTTCCGTTACGACTTCCAGATACTTTCGACGTCGGGCGCCGTTTTTCATCGTCGCGTCGGGGCCGTCATCCAGGAAGTCGGTGTAGGGCCGATTGCCGGGGCCGGTGACGCTAAAGTCCTGTCCCCAAAGGAGAAACTCGATGGCGTGCCAGCCGCAGGAGATGTTTTTTTCGCCGCCATCCTCGTTCTTGGCAGCGATCGAGGCCGCCGTGATTTCAAAGGAGGTATCGTTGATGAGTCCGGATGTCGGGTTGTCCTTTACACCGTCGATAAAGTTCTCATCGATGGGCCAGGCATTGATTAGACCTTCCGGGCCATCGTCGTCATCGATGGGGCCCGCATAAAAGCGATACCCTTCCGATTCGCCGTAGAGCGGGCGCACGTCGACCCAGGCTTTCTTTGCCGCATCCAGGCCAGCGGCCGAGGGGGCCGCGAGAAACGCAGTGATTGCCTGCTGAAGCTTCGCGGCCCCCGCGTCGACGGCGTCGTAGTTCGCCTTGACGTGGGTCGCGTACGTTGAAATCGCGGCCTTCTGCGTCTCGACGGGAACCGCTGCGAGCCCGGTCGGGGACGAGTCGGTGCTGCAGGCGGCGAGGACGGTCGCGAGGGCGAGGGGGGCGGCGAAGGCGAGACGTAGGTTCACAGGCTTATTTCCAGGCGGGCAGGGCGTTCGAGGAAGGAGGAGACGGTCCACCCCCCACCACGAGGGTGGACCGTCGCGAGCCCCGCTGTCCCTTCGCGGCTCGACCTCCCTTTCGATAATGATGTTGAAAGTCTTTTTCAAGAGCAAAGTGCGCGTCGCAGTTGGCGATCGTCGATGGTGGGGAAGGAAGTCGCTGTGCCAAGCGATCGTGGGTGGCTCGGATTGCCTCAGCGAACAAGATTTTCTTGAAAAGTTCACTGGGTGGCGGCCGTCCGCTATCGGCCTCCCACCTTGCGCGCTGCGCGGCTTGCCGGGAAGTCGCGGCCCTTCTGCCCTCAGGAACGTTTTCCCCCCGGCGACGCGACCGCTTGCCTTTGACCTCCTCCCGGGTGACTTCTGTAACCGGATCGAAATTCTTTCGTTTCTCGGCCAAGGCGGCATGGGCACCGTCTACCGCGCCCATGACCCGACGCTGAATCGTGACGTTGCTCTAACGTTCACTCCGTTCTCCGAGGCGTTCGTTCATCACGAGGCGCGCGCCATGGCGCGTATTCGCGACCCGCGCGTCGTCACCGTTCACGAGGTTGTGGCGCGCCCATACATTCGACGGCGTGGTGCCCTGGAACAATCGCTCGGGACCGGCTATTTGGTGATGGAATGGATTGACGGAGTTGCCTTGCGCCACCACTCAACGTCCGCGGAGGATGTGCTGCGGGTTCTCTTCGATATTGCGCAAGCAATTCACGCAGTACACACGGCTGGTGTCGTGCAGTTTGCGCCAAACTCGGTGATTTCGGGCTCGCTCAGTGCAGCGAGCTCGAAGGCGCCTCGACGCGTGGTGGCACGCCCGGCTACGCGGCCCCCGAAATCTTGCGTGGCGGCTCACCGACGGTAGCTAGCGATATTTTTGCCTATTCTACGCTCGCTCGGGAACTCCTCGCTCAGCGAAGGGCCGGGGGAGCTGTTTCGGCGAGCCGATTTCTTGCTCTGGTGGCGGCAGGTTGCGCGCCCGACCCGGCCGATCGTCCTCCGTCGATGGTCCCGTTCGTGGACGCGTTTGCGGAGAGCTCCGCGCCGTCTCCCGCTTCGCAGACGGACACGTTGCGACCGCGGGCATCCCCGTATCGATGGATTGTTGGAGGTGCTCTCGGAGCGGTCCTCTTAGGACTTGCTGCCCTAATGATGCTGCAGATGCCGCGGGAAAAATGGGTAGGTCTTCGTCCACTACGTGAATTGCCGGTCGCGTCTCCTGCCGGTAGCCACTTGATTGATATTACCATCGAAAATCACAGAGATTCTCCGATCTCGATCGCCTGGATCGACTTTGATGGTCCACGAGTGCCCTACCAGACCGTTCGCCCCGGGGGCATCGCGCACCAGGAGACTTATTCGGGGCACGTCTGGGTCGTGGAGGCGCCGACCGGCTCCGAGCCTCGAGGATTCGTGGCGCCGGCCCACGGAACCGTCGTCAGCGTGGAGTGAGGTGCTCGCCGACCTCGACGTGGCCGAGGATTTCGCTCCAGACGAGCGCGCCGCCGACGGCCGGGCCCAAGGATCGCGCGAGACTCCCTGCTTCTTCTGCGGAGAGCCCGTCCGTAGGCGCTCATAGGTTCCGCGACGTAGCGCGTCGCGCGCATCGGCGAGCCAACGCGAGGCGGTTACCCGATGAACGGACCAAACACGCGCGATTCGATCGACCTCGATCTGATGACGGTAATGCCAAATCAAGATCGTCTGTGCTCGCAGTTCGAGGGCTTGAAAGGCCGCTTTAAGGGAGCGCTGGAACGGGCCGGAAAGTTCCTTGACGGACGGTGGTTCGCCTGTTCGTGCGTCCCCCTCCTCGAATTCACGGAAGCGCGCACGTTCGCGAAATAGGTCGGTTGCGATGTTCGTTGCGACTACGCGAATCCAGGAAAAAAAAGGATTTACGCCATTGTAGCGACGGAGCCGCTCGGCCTCCTCGGTGCCAATCCCCAGGCGAATGACGAGGCGTTGCACGACCTCGTCGTGTTCGACGGGGAGCCCGCGAAGCCAGCGCGGGAGCGCTTCTTGGACCGTCCCGTAGAAATGTGCAATCGCGCTTCGGTCGCCCAACAGGAGCCCGTGAACGAGGATTACGTCCTCATGTTGGAGGTCGCCGCTCGCCTTTCCATCGGCGAGTATGGTCGCCAGTTGTATGCCGAGCGCTGCGCCATCGATCTTGATTCCAAGCCTGCTCGCCGCCGCCCGCAAGCGTTCTGGATGACCGCCGTTCGCGAGCGCCTCCGGAAGGAACCGGCGAAGGGCGTCGAGGGGCTCGAGGGGCGATGAGCAAGGCGGCGAGTCGAGACCTTTCATTCCGGATATTGGCGCCCTACCGCCCGTTTCCGTCTCGGAAAAGAAAGTACCGCGTTTTTTCTTCCGCGCCGCCGGGGACGAGTTCTCCGATCCGGCTCGCCGGGCGGAGACATGGGCGTTCTCCGATCCGGCTCGCCGGGCGGAGACATGGGCGTCGTAGCTGTCGGCGAGAGTTTCGCGGTCATCGATCGCCGTACGGCCCTTACGTGGCGCGTAGCGGCGATTTCCGACTAACGGGCGATGATCTTCCCCGACCCGTCGATCGTCAGCGCGACGCGTCGGTACTTCGGGAGCGTGTTCGTGAGGTGCTCGGTCCCGTCGACGACGCCGAAAATAGCAGGCTCTTTGCCGTTGCCGACGCACTCGACGCCTCCGCCCGCGGGCTTGCACAGGAGGGCGCGGGTCTCGAGCCGGCTCGACGCGATTGTCTCTGCCCTCGACGCCGGATCGGAGAACGCGTTTGCGTCGAATTCCGCGCCGTCTCCCGCTTGGCGGACGGACGCGTCGGTCGCGTCGGTCCCCGCGCCGTCGAAGCCTGGGTAGGCGTTTGTTTGCGTGCCGATGATCCAGGACACCAGCACGCCGCCGGCAACCGCTTCTGCTTGCACGTCTTTCGTCTCGACGTAGCCGCCACAGCCGGGGTCGCCGTGATCGGTCGAAGCGATCACGTAGGGGGTGACGACGTGGTCGCCGGTCGTGAATGCGAGCACCGACTCCGCGGCGGTAACGTTCGTTCGTGAAAGTAGAAAAATCGAGGAAATGCCGTCAGGTAAATGGTCGACGGCGAGGGGGGCCGCCTTCGGATCGCAGTAAGGCTCTGGGATCGGACCGGGGTAGTTCGCTTCTACGTCGTAGCGCTGATGGAGGAGCGGTTTCACCTTCGCCGACCAGGCGGCGCAGTACGAGGTTACCGTCTTCTCGGAGATGGTACCGATCTGTTGGGGCGCAGCTTCCGGCTTTGATGCGACGGAAACATCCGGAGTGCGCGGCGCCGCCAACCGGGCCGAACCGGGAGCTCCGAAGACGCGAAATTCGGAGACAACGATCTCACGCCAGGCCTTTTGTGTGCCTGGCACCGCATCGACGACTTCGATCCGAATTTTTTCGCAGGCGCAATCATAATTCGCTGCATTTCGCGTTTGTTGATCGACAAGTCGACTTCCTGCGCGGTGCCGTTATCGGGGATAATTCTGAGTTTCTTGATCCGGTAATTTTCGAGAAATAGGTCTTCGATAGTCCCCGACTTCCCCGTCTTTTTGCGGTCGAAACCGACGACGATCCCGATGGAATGTGCGAGCGCACCGGCCGGCAATGCGACGTCGATGGATGCGTGAAGATCGCCCGTCTTCCCGTTCCACGCCGTCTCCGGTTTTCCGTCGCAGAGGTGCTCAGGGAAGTCGTGAGGGTTGTCGACTTTGGAGGACACGACGACCTTCGCATCGGTCCAAGTCAGCAGATCAACATCCGGAATTGCCGCCTTTTGTGGGGACGGGAGCGCGCTGGCGGCCGCCAAACTCGAAGCGGACGGAGCTGGCGTTCGCTTCGTTTCTGTCTTGCACGCACTTGCGGCCAAGAATCCTAAGAGGAGGCAGCTTCGAAGCTTCATGGGGGCGATCTACTCCTGAGTCCGTTGAGCGGTTAACGGTCGAGGATGCCCGCCACCCATGCGTTTAGCTGGGGATCTTGCTGCCACGGGAGTTGCGGGTCGCAACGCAGGGCCATTGCCGTAAGGAGTGCGCGTTCGGGTGGAAAAAAAGGGCTCGCTTGCTCGCCAATAATCAATTGCAATAGAGACTCTCTTGCGCCGTCTCGGTAGGCGAGCATCGCCCCGGCCAGCGCTGCACCAACGCGCGGCGGTCGCTTCTGTTCAACTTTCATGATCGTCTCATTCATGGAGACATCGCCGAGCCCCCAGCCGGAATCATCAAAGAAGGCATCGGCTAGACCGTTCGGGCCGACCATTCGCGCAAGTTCCCCATGGCACGACCCGAGGTCGGCGAGGGCGTCTGGGCGACGACCGACGACGGCGTGGCAAAAAGCGGTATGGGCGAGCGTCCACGCGTGGACGTACGCTTTCGCTTTCGGGGCGGCCATCGCTGGAACGGCCGCTTCTGCCAGCCGAAAGAGGGCGATCGCCCCCTCGAAGTTCCCCGCTCGTTCGGTCCCAAGGGCGAGCATGTAGAGTGCACGGAAGCGGACGTCGCCTCGAAAAGCCCACGTGAGGCACCATCGGGCGTTTGCGTCAGCCCTTTCGAGGTCCCCCCGGTCGACGGCGAGCTTCGCCTCATCGAGGAGCCGTGAGGACCGGAAGATCGTGAACCAGGCGAAGACGGTGACGCCGGTAAACGACAGAATTCCAACAAGTATCCCAAGGCCGACGAAGACCGGAACGTCGACGGCCCCGCCGATCGCGGCGAGGAGGCCGCCAAACAGCGGCCCGCCGAGGAGGCCGCCAAACAGTATCGAACTTGCGAGCCACCGGGAGGGGAGGGGGCGGCTCAGCGCCGCGTGGGACGAACCTGCAGGGGCGATAGCGAACGCGTTCACAAGAGGGACGCTACCAGAACGAACGCCGTCTGCTTGATGGGAAATTGTTGTTTGAATTTAGTGATTTGTAAGAAAGTGCTTTGCCGAGCGAGAAAGTTCGCAACAAATCTTTACCGCGGACGACCAGGGGGAACCTCGCTCGCGAAGGGGCGCACACGGCGCCGTCCCGCGAGTGACTCGGACCACATTCAATTCAGTCTCCTGAGCCGCGATCGCTCAGGATCATTTCTACGGAGTCTACGTCGATGCGCGCTCTTCATTCATCTATTGTCGCCGGTCTTGCAGCCATTTCACTCGTCGCCGCTACCGGTTGCGCCACCGATTCCGAGGAGGCGACCAGCGGCGATCAGGGGGAACTTAAGAACGGTTCCTATTCCGATACGACGAAGTACACAGCCCTTGTCACGATCGGAGCGACCTCGTGTTCGCAGTCCGCATCTCCGACCGCCTGATTGCGACGGCAGCCCATTGCGTCCTGGACGGCACCGGTTCGCTGGTTTCCGGGGCGTGGAACGGAGGCGTCGTTACGATCGCGGTTGGCGCTCAATTTGCCCGCTCGGCGACCGTCGGCACGACCTGGGTTGACGGCGGGTTTAGCGGCGCTCAAGAAGCAAAAAATCGAGCACCGACCGACTACGACGCCAGCATGAGCCTCGACCTTGCCGTCATTGAGCTTCAGTCGAATCCGTTTCACGCCATGGAATGGCCGATTGCTCAGCTCGGGTCGCTGCCGACCACCTCACCGTTGCAGGTAACGGGCTGTGGGCAGGGGTCGACGATCGCAGGAGTGCGGACGTGCACAACGATGCCGACCACGGCAATGACCCCCGTCGAGACCACCCAGCGATTTGGCCTTGATGCCAAGCGTGACATCAATCGGATCTATTGGAAGCAGACGGCGCAAGTGGGCGTCACCCACGGCGATTCGGGCGGCGGCGTCTTTCAAGAGGGGAAACTCGTCGGCCTCGTGTCCGGAGGAATCGCCTTGCCGGCCCTCTACGGCAATGAAAACGACGAATATGGCTTCGCGACGCGCCTCGCGGCGCAGCCGAACCTGGCCGCGGCGGTGCGTGCGGATACCGTGCGGGCGCTGAAGTAACGGCGGGCCGCTCGACGACGTCGGACACGAAAAAGCCCGAAGTTCGAAAGAACTCCGGGCTTTTCGGTGACCCCTACGGGACTCGAACCCGTGTTACCGCCGTGAGAGGGCGATGTCCTAACCGCTAGACGAAGGGGCCTTGAAGACCGAAGGTCTCCAAGGTCGCACGGTCTACGTATTCGTTTCCTCCCGGCGAGACGCCGGATCGGAGAACGCATTTGCTTACGCAGACCCTGCAACAGGGTGTTTCGCAGCGTGATTTACCAAACGATGAAGCCCGGCGTTTCCACCGGGCTTCATCGCTTCGTCGTGACCCCTACGGGACTCGAACCCGTGTTACCGCCGTGAGAGGGCGATGTCCTAACCGCTAGACGAAGGGGCCATTCACGCTCCACGGAATCGGATTGCTCCTCTTCCGTGGTCTCACTCGAAACTCGATCACCCGGCAAGGTGATCGGCTGGGGAACTAGGATTCGAACCTAGATAGGCGGAATCAGAATCCGCAGTCCTGCCTTTAGACGATTCCCCAAGAGGTACTTCGGACGGGCGGTTCTCCGTTCGAAGTGGGCGCAGATTACCTTTTCCGCTGGAGGAGTCAACGACGAAGTTTCGACGTGCTGTTTTTTTTTGAGGCCCCTCGCGAACGGTCGCGACGAATCGGCCGCCGGGGGCAACAATTGCGCGCATCCGGGGTTGACGGACGGTGGCGGCGCTCTAGTTTGCGCGCGCCTGGCACTCCCCTCGGTCGAGTGCCAACAGTCCCGCAGGGTCGCGCTTCGTTCGCGGCCGAAATCCAGGAAATAGAGAGAAATTCCCATGAAGATTCGCCCCCTCGCCGACCGCATCGTCGTCCTCCGCACCACCGAAGCCGAGACCTCCAAGGGCGGGATCATCATCCCCGACAACGCCAAGGAGAAGCCCCTCGAAGGGACGATCATCGCCGTCGGCAACGGCAAGACCCTCAAGAATGGCAAGGTTCAGCCCCTCGACGTCAAGGAAGGGGACCGCGTCCTCTTCGGCAAGTACGTCGGCACGGAAGTGAAGCTCGACGGCGTCGAGCACGTTCTGCTCCGCGAAGACGACATCCTCGCCGTCGTCTCCTGAGCAGCGAGCTGCCCTGAATCCGAGCTGTAATTTCCTAGAGATCGAGAGAGAATTCCCATGAGCGCCAAGCAAATCGTTTACGCACGCAACGCCCGCGGCCGCATCCTCAACGGCGTCAACATGCTCGCCGACGCGGTGAAGGTGACCCTCGGCCCCAAGGGCCGGAACGTCGTCATTGAGAAGTCCTACGGCTCCCCGGTCATCACCAAAGACGGTGTGACGGTCGCCAAGGAAATCGAACTCAAGGACAAGTTCGAGAACATGGGCGCCCAGATGGTCCGCGAAGTCGCGTCGAAGACGAACGACAAGGCGGGCGACGGCACGACGACTGCGACCGTGCTCGCCCAGGCGATTTACAACCAGGGCCTCATGCTCGTCGAGGCCGGCCACAACCCGATGGACCTCAAGCGCGGCATCGACACCGCCGTGGCTGCCGTCGTTGCCGAGATCAAGAACATCGCGACGCCGACGAACGACCGCGCCCACATCGCGCAGGTCGGCACGATCTCGGCGAACGGCGACACCACCATCGGCGACATGCTCGCGAACGCGATGGAGAAGGTCGGCAAGGAAGGCGTCATCACCGTCGAAGAGGCGAAGGGGACCGAATCTGAGCTCGACGTCGTCGAAGGGATGCAGTTCGATCGCGGCTATCTCTCGCCGTACTTCGTGACGAATTCCGAGAAGATGACCGTTGAGTACAACGACCCGCTCCTTCTCATCTCCGAGAAGAAGATCTCGTCGCTCCACGACATCCTTCCGCTCCTTGAGGCGGTCATGCGCGAAGGGCGCCCGCTCGTCCTCATCGCCGAGGACGTCGAGGCGGAAGCGCTCGCGACGCTCGTCGTCAACCGCCTCCAGGGCGTGCTCAAGATCGCCGCCGTCAAGGCGCCGGGCTTCGGCGACCGCCGCAAGGAAATGCTCAAGGATCTCGCGGTCCTTACCGGTGCGGAAGTCGTCTCCGAAGAGCTCGGCATGAAGCTCGACCAGATGACGATCGCCCAGCTCGGCAACGCGAAGCGCATCGTGATCGACAAGGATCACACGACGATCGTCGATGGCGCCGGCGCCGCCGATGCCGTCAAGGCGCGCTGCGAGCAGATCCGCGCCCAGGTCGAGAACACGACCAGCGAGTACGACCGTGAGAAGCTCCAGGAGCGCCTCGCGAAGCTCGCCGGCGGCGTCGCCGTGGTGAAGGTCGGCGCGCACACCGAAACCGAAATGAAGGAGAAGAAGGCCCGCGTTGAAGACGCCCTCCACGCGACCCGCGCGGCCGTCGAAGAAGGCATCGTCCCCGGCGGCGGCGTCGCCCTCCTCCGCGCGGCGAAGGTCCTCGACGCGATGAACCTCCCCGGCGAGCAGCAGTTCGGCGTCGCCATCATCAAGAAGGCCGTCGAAGCGCCGCTCCGCCAAATCTCGAAGAACTGTGGCCTCGAAGCCTCGGTCATCGTCGACAAGGTTAAGAACGGCACCGGCGCCTTCGGCTTCAACGCCGCGACGGAAGTCTTCGAAGACCTCCTCGCCGCCGGCGTCATCGACCCGGCCAAGGTCGTCCGCTCGGCGCTTGAGTTCGCCGCGAGCGTCTCCGGCCTCATGCTCACCACCGAGGCGATCATCGCCGACAAGCCCAAGGCCGACAAGCCGGCCGGCGGCGGTGGCGGTATGGGTGGAATGGGCGGCATGGGTGGAATGGGCGGAATGGGCGGCATGGGCGACTTCGACATGGATTGATTCCGTCGGAGTCCCACAAGAAAGGCCGGTCATCTTCGAGGATGACCGGCCCTTTTTCTTTGTCCCAGCGGCACGCCGCGAATCAGGGGGCCGCTTTGCCGATGCCCTTGAACGCGTCGGTGGCGTTGCGGAGATTGTGGACGGTGCCGTCGACGCAGCCGCGCGCCTCGTAAACCCACATGTCGCCCCAGGGATCGCCGCTCTCGATGAGGAAGATATGCCCGGCGCCGGAGGCTCGGTAGACCATCGCGTCGCCAGTGACCGTGCGGTCGCGGAGGACGTCGTGCCACGCGAACTTATTGTTGTGATTGTAAAAATCGTCAGTGCTGTACGGGTGGGAGTCGACCGACACGTCGCTGTTCGAACTGGGCACTTGCCAGATCTTGGCGAGATAGCCGGAGCAGTCGGAGCCGTAGTTCCCCGCGTAGGTGCAGTTCGGGCAATCGCCGGTACAAACGCCTTTGTTGGCGGCTGTCGGCCCGGTCATCAAATAGCGACCGTGCCCCCACCAATAGCCAAAACCGGCCCCCGGCTTCGCGCGCGCGACGTAGCCGAGGCGCTCCGGGGTGTTCGCGTTTGACGCGACGTAGAGCTTCAAATACTTCGTCGATGCCCACCCCTCGAGGCCATGGTGAGAGACCCTCAAGAAGGTGTTCTGGGGGACGCCGTTGGCGACGACAACGACCACCGAGCCGAGCGGCATCACGCGGAGCACGTTGTTCGTTGTGCTGTCGGGGGCCGAACGGAGGTTGAGGTCGGAGGTCGTCTCCAGCTTTGTCCCTGGCGCGTAGAGCTGGTTGGCGGGGGGACCAGCGTCGACGGGGCCGGAATCGCTAGCAGATCCGGCATCGACCGGGGCTCCGGCGTCGGTTTCCGGGGGCGGCGTGTCGTCGGCGGGGTTGTTCGTCGGCGGATTCTCGTCGGCGCCAGAGAGGAGCGTCGGATCGTCGTGGGGGGCGTCGGTACAGGCGAGCGCGAGGACGGTTGCGAGCAACGGGGCGACAAAAGCTAGCAAACGCGCTCGATGCATGTTGCACGCGACACTACCCGGAATCGGGACCGGCGCCAACCGGATCGACCGACCGCTGGCGCCCCAAAATCACTGCATGCGGATCGCTTTGTAGGCGCTCGCGGCGGTGCGGAGATCGTGCATCACGCCGAAGGAGCAGCCGCGCGCCTCGTAGACCCACATGTTCCCCCAGGGATCGCCACTTTCGACGAGGAAAATGTGCCCCGCGGAGGCCGTCCGGTAGACGAGTGCATCTCCAATGACGGCACGATCGCGCGCGACGTCTCGCCACGCGTACTTGTTCTGGTGATTGTAAAAATTATCGGTGCTGTACGGATGCGAGTCGACGGTCACATTCGTGTTTGAAGCAGGGACTTGCCAGATCTTTGCGACGTAGCCCGAGCAGTCGGCGCCGTAGGATCCGCTGTAGGAACAGCTTGGGCAATTGCCCGAGCAACTCCCCTTGTTTGACGACGTCGGCCCGGTCGTGAGCCAGCGGCCGTGCCCCCACCAGTACCCAAAACCGACGGCAGGCTTTGCGCGTGCCACGTAGTCGAGCTGATTGGTCGTACCTGTTGGTGCCGGTGTGTAGGCCTCGAGGTACTTCGAGGACGCCCAGCCGACGAGGCCCGCCTGATCGACCTTCACGAAGGCGTTCTGGGGGCGCCCATCGACGACCGCGACCACGGTCCCCGTCGGCATCACGCGGAGGACGTTCGACGCGACGGCATCCGGGGCGCTGCGCAGGTTCAGGTTTGCGGACGTCTGGAGTTTTGTTCCGACGGCCCACAGCGCGGCGATTCCGCCTGCGTCGGCAGCAGGGCCGGCGTCTTTCACGGAACCGGCGTCGGGGCGCGCGGCGTCGGTCGCCGTAGCGGCATCCACTACTGGGTCGACGGTATCGTCTACGGCGTCGTAGGTCGGCGGGTGGTCGTCAACACCCGAAACGAGCGAAGGATCCTCGGTTTCGTAGGTATTTCCGCACCCTGCGAGGGGAAATGCCAGAAGCAGGGAGGACGCGGCGACGGAGAAGAGGGCCGAGGTCGATGCGCGCATGAAGGATTGAAGATACCTGAAACGGAAAACGCCGCGAAGGGGATTCGCGGCGTTTCAGCGTTTGTTTTCTCGACGAAGGGGCGTTACTCGGCGGCCGGCTCCCGGCACTGACGGTCGAGCGCCTCGAAGGCCTCTTGGAGACTTCCGCTCCCGGCGCGGTCGGCGAGGGCGAACGGGACGTCCGACGCTTTGCAGGCGGCGACGACTTCGTCGGCATTACTGTGGCCGGTCAGCCCTTCCAGCAGGACGACGGCGCCGATCTTCCCGCGACGAATTCGCTTGGCAATGGCGGCCGTTGCCCGCGGCGCTCCGTGGTAGATTTCGTGCCATTCGGGCTCAAGGCCGAAGCGGTCGCGCACGAGCGTGAGCTTCTCTTCGACGCGGAGACCGCCGACCAGGAAGAGCGGGGCTTCGGCGAGGCGCGCCCGGAGAGCATCCAACACTGGCCATTCCCTTGAGTTTTCAGGCTTCCGTTCGCCGGGCGCCGAGTCGTCCGCGCGTGGGATCGGCTTCGCCTCTAGCTTCGGCTCGCTCGCGGCGACGACTTCCTTCTTCTCACGCATCGGAACGACGGCGGTCGTCGCTTCCACATCTTCGTCGAAGGCCTGGACGCGGCGGCGCGCCTCACGGGCTACGCGCTCCCAATCGGCGCGATGATCACGCGAGAGACCCTTTACGAAGCCGGTGACGCCGAGGTCGCGGCGCAAACCGCCGAGGCGGCTGATGGCGCCGTCGAGGCGGCGGTGAAGGGCGTGGGTCGGCGGGACGCGCTCCATGGCTAGGCGCGCGTCGGCGACGAGCGCTTGGAGGAGCGGTTCGAGGCGAAGAACGTGCTGGGACTCGAAGTCGGTCTCGGCCATTTCTTCCAAGAATGTGCGAGCATGCTCGAGTTCCGCCGGCGTCGGATCCGGATAGATCGGCGCGCGCGGGGAGGGGCGGGAGTCGAGGAGGATCGTCTCCATGCGCGTCACCGACGACTCACCAAGAGCGGGCGCTACGAACACGGGCGGTTCGCTCAGTTCGGTCGCCGCGGCGACAACGGGGAGCTGGAACTGGGCCTGAAGGAGCTCAAGGGCCGCCTTCAAGTGTTCGACGGCGCCAGGGAGCGGATCGGCGGGGGGCGTAACGGAAAGCGCTGCAAAAACGGGGGCCAGGAGGGCGCCTTCCGTATGGGTACGCAACGCCGCTTCGTAGTGGTCCAGCGCCTCCCGGACACGGGCGACCGTCACAACAGGGGGGACGAGCGCGGCGTGGGCCCGGGCATCGAGGTTCGCGTGGAGCTGTTCGAAGAGGGAGTCGCTCATGGAGATTTCGTGGGGAGGTTCGGCGAAACGGAGGAAGAGGGGGCAGGAGCGGTGCCGACGGCACGATCGATCCGCCGAGGCAACGCACACGCGGTGGTTGCGGGAAAAGGGCCGCTTGCGTCGAAACGACGGGAAACCGGAATCCGACGGTGCGGACTCGGAAGCAGGGTTGTCCCTACACGATTTCTTCGAGATCGGAAGGGAAAAGCCATTCCGGCCAACGCGCGCCGCCCCGTGAATCGCGTTACATTCGCCATTCCGTGGGGAACGGCGGCTTTGACAGGGCCCCCTTCAATCGCCATAAAGCAGTTGACTGACGCTCGGGAATTCACGACCGTTCGGCTGGTTCTGTGCGTCCCGGCCTCGATTTCGGAACTCTTTTTGCCATCGCCGCCGCCTCCAGGCTCGGTGGGTGGAGGCGGCGGCACGCCAAAGCTGCGCAGCTCCGCTTCGGTTGAAGTAGGTTCCCGCCGATGGCGAACACGGGCGATGCGTCGAAGGCTCGGCGGCGAAACCGCGCAATTGTGGGGGGCGCACTTGCTGGCTTGGGCGCCGCGGGGATTGTCCTTGCGCTCCTCCGTGGGGATCGACCGGCGCCGAAAAAACCGGGGACGCGGTCGTCGGAACGGCCGGCATCGTTGTCGGCGGTCGATATTTCGCGGGCGCCGTCGCCGCCGGTCGTTCACCCGTCCCCCGCGGAACAGCGCGCCGAATTCGTAAAATTTACCTGGGGATCTAGCAATGGTGCTCTCGGGAGGACCCGTCCCGACGAGGCGAACCCGGAGGGGCCGATGAGCGTCGCGCCGCTCCCGGGGGGCGGACTTCTCATCCTCGATCAGGTGAACGGTCGCCTGGTGCGTGTCGACGGGAAGGGGGCCGTCGTCGGCACGAGCACGACAAAGGTGCGCTCGCCGCAAGATGTGGCGGTCGCGAGGGATGGCACCGTCGCCGTCCTCGATCGCCTCGGCGACAAGGGGGTCGAGATCCTCGGCCCCGACGGTCGTTCCCGGGGCGTCCTCCCGCTTGAAGGGAAGGGGATCCCGGAAGGGGGCGGAACGACGGGGCTTTTCGTCGATGATGCCACCGGAAACGTGTTGGTCGAGCGCGAGCACGGCGTCCTCACCGTCCTCGGGAAGACGGACGGCACCACCAGCGACGACCGCACGACGATCCCCGGTCGCCCGAGCCGTGACGGAACCGCTTGGCTTTCTGCAGGAATTACCGATCGCGAGTCCGGTCGCGTCTGGGTTTCGGCCATGGAGCGCGCGACGACGACCCAGCGCTGGACTCGGGAACTCCGCGCGAACCGGACCGTGCGCACGCTCCTCGCCCTCGACAGCGATCGAAGCGGCGTCGTCTATTTGGCCGAAGAAATTCCCGAGGGGGAACAGACGTTTGTTCGCGTCGTTTGTTTGGCGGGGGACGATGGGCACCTCGTCGGCTCCGTCGATATGCCGAGTTCCCATCTCCCGGAAGAAACGTTCCGTGATTTCGCGATCTTGGACGACGGGACCATCGTTCACGGCGAGCGCACCGAAGCGGGCGTTCGCTACGTGAACTATCGCTGCCAGTCGTAGTTACCGTCGTGCGCGCCGTTTCCTCACCTTAGGGATTGTCGTTGTTTTTTGCCGGGTCGTAGGTGCCCCACTGGGTGACGACGGTTCGGTAGTCGGGGACGGGGACGTCGAGCGCCTTGCGGAGGCAGACCTTCGCGCCATCTTTTTCCAGGCAGCTACGGCCGTCGGTGCAGGATTTTTCCTTGGAACCTTCGCAGCTTGGGAAGCAGCGCCCCGTAGGCGCGACGTTCACGAAGCCGGGCTCGCAGCGGGGCGGGGCGAAGGTCGCTCCGCGCGCACAGGCGAGCATGAGGGGGCACTGTTTTTCGTAGGTGCGGACGCAGTCGGCGTTCGACGGGCGACCGGTTCGCTTGGCAATTCGCGGGCGCACGCCTCAAAACGCGGATCCGACGGGGGGAATACGACCGGCGGGCGGGGCACGTCCCCCTCGGAGCCGACGCGCACATCGAAGATGACGCCGTACTCGGTCGGCGCGGCGGTGAACGCGCGCTTGCCGCGGTTTTCCGGGCCGCTGCGGATCACCGTGTAGAGGGGGCGCGTGACGCTGAGCGGCGCGGCGAGGATGAAGTACTTGTCGAATTTTCCTGCGAAAAACTCGTTCTCATCCAGGTTGAGGAAATCGGCGGCGCCGATGACGCCGTTGATGCCGACCCCCTGGCTCACCCAAGTGACCTCTTTTTCCGTGAGCGGGCAAAGGAGCGTCCAGAAGCCCGATGTCGCCCCCCCGTTGTCGACGCAAGCGTTGTGGGTGAGGTTGTAGTCCCCCTTGAAGGCCTTCACCGACCAGGAAAACCAGCGGTCGACCGCTTGCGCGAGCGGGACCGGCGCTCCAGCGGTTGCGGGGGCTGGCGCCGCTTTTTCCGTGGGCGCGGCGGCGGGGAGGGCGACGGGGAGGAGCGCATCGGCGACGACCGTGTGCCCGGCAACGGTCATGTGGATGTCGCGGTCGAGGAAGGCGCCCGGGGAGGCGCCACGGAGCGGCTCAAGCAGGTCTACCGCGGCGACGCCTTCGCGGCGGGCACGTGCCACGAGCGCTTGGCCAAAGCCTTCGACGGCGCTCAAATCGGGGCCGTTCGCGATGTCGTATTTCGCCCATTCGCTCTTGGCGACGACGACGTCGATCGGCAGCACCGCGACGACGATGTGAATCCCTTCTTTTCGTCCAAAGGCGGCGAGCTTGGCGAGGACCGGCGAGAGCGGCGTTGGCGGTGGCGTGTAAACCGGTCGATTTCCGAGGACTTCCTTGTACTTGGCTTCCGCGGCACGGCGCGCGTCGGCGAGCGGTTTGAGCGTCGGGACGCTCGCTTCGAGCTCGGCGATCCCCTTTGCGTTCCCCTCGTTGTAGGCCCGGCTGAGCGCGGCGCGGTGGAGGTGCTCGGCGGTGACGCGCGTCGGGCGGGAGTACTCGGAAGGGCGATTGAACCGCTCCCGGTAGTCGCCGGGACGCATCTCCGGGACGAGGGAGCCGCAGGAAAATTCTTCTTTGTCGCTATCTTTGCAGACGAGCGCCTTCTGAACCGCCTCGTCGAGGGCGCGGTCGGCGGCGACGAAGGCGTCGTAGGCGGTCTTTGCGCTGCTCGCCGTCGCGGTAATCGCCGTTTCGTAGCGATTTCGGGCATCGGCTTCGGCCCGCGAGGCGTCTCCGGCGAGGCCCAGGAGATCGGCGTAGCCCCCTTCCGACGGCACACTTTCCTGATCTTTCGCCGCATGCCGCCAGCGGCGCCAGGCGTAGACCAGGTGGGAGCGTTGGGAGACCTTCGTCGGCAGCCAACTCCGTGCGTCTTGGGCCTGCTCGGCGCGGATCGCCCAGCCGTCGACGACCGCGTGACGGCCTTTGTTCGGGCGCGTCGCCTCGAAGAGGTCGTTCACAAGATTTACTGTAAAAATAATCGTTTTCGGCTTCTTTGGGCCCTGCGGAAGTGCGCCCTTGGCGACCTCCGCTTCGGCGACGGCGAGGTATTCGTCGGGGCCGTAGGTCGGCACGCCGAGGTTGCGGACGCGGACGTTCTTCCCGGCGGCGACGAGCTTCTCTTCGAGGCGCGCGGAGAAGGTCTCCCCCGCCTCGACGCCGAGGCCAAAGACCTGCGAATCGCCAACGACCAGGATTTCATCGGCATTTTCTTTGGCGACGTGGGGCGCTTCCCGGAAGCCGTCGGCGCCGATCACCGCCGTCGTGACCGGGTTCTTCGTCGTTCCGAAGCGGATTTTCTCCGTGCAGCCGGGCGTGAGGCGGGCGCCGAGCGCGTCGTCGTCGGCGTAGCAATTCACCTGCGGGAAGGAGCCAGCGTCCCGTTTTGCGAAGGAATATTCGGCGATTCCGACGCCGAGCGCGAGGCCCACGCCGGACAAGACGACGGGAACCACGACACGGAGCGGCTTGACGGCAGGCATGGGCGGCATCATCGCCGGAAACGCCCTCGCCGTGAACTCCGCGCCGTCTCCCGCTTCGCGGACGGGTGCGTTCTCCGATCCGGCGTCTCGCCGGGCGGAGACAAGCGCGTGACACATCCCTTCGTGGTCGCCGAAAAATGGTAGAGCCTTCGGCCGTGAAAAACCTCGAAGTCGTCGCCGCCTGGAAGGCGTGGGCCGAAGAAGCGCAGAACTTTGCCGGCGATGTGAGCGCCGCCGACCCGGAAGTGAGCTTCTGGTTTTCGAGCAATTCGAAGACGGCGAACCGATTTTTCCACGTCTTTGCGAGTGGCGGCGACGGGAGCCTCCTCGCGATTTGGTCGGAAGAAGGGGACGCCTTCGACGACGCGCCGGTTGTGCTCCTCGGCCACGAAGGGGACGTGTATCTCCTGGCCGACGATGTGCCCCACGCGCTTGCGCTCGTCGCTGCGTCTGGCGAAAATTTCGAAGCGGCCGTCCTCGAAGAAGAGGAGACGGTCCCCGATGCCGCGCTGACGGCCTGGCTCCACGCCGCCTACAATCTGCCGCTTCCCGAGGGACTTGTTCGTGATTTGGTCGTCGAAGCGGGGGCGCGCCTCGGTCTCGACGCGCTTCAGGCCCAGGTCGACGCCCTCAACCACCCGTGACAACGCGAACGCGATTGCATGGCGCGCCCGCGACGCCGTAGACTCCCGATCCCCCTCACGTAGGCCGTCGTTTGCCGCGCCCGCGAGCCCCCTGCTCACGGCTCCTGCTGGCGGCCCCCCAACCGGAAGGCTTTCCGTTGCTCGTTGACGTTCTCGGCTGTCACGGCGGTGAAACGCCGCGGCACAAGACCTCTGCGTTCCTCCTCGATGGGCGCCTCGCCCTCGACGCGGGGGCGCTGGCGTCGATGTTGACGATCGAGGAGCAGTGCGCCCTGGAGGCGGTGGTCGTCAGCCACGCCCACCTCGACCATGTGCGCGATCTGGCGGGCATTCTCGACAACCGCGTGCAGAGCGGTGCCGGCCTCCTTCGCGTGTACGCCCCCGCGGAGACGATCGCCGTTCTGAAGGCCCATTTCTTCAACGGGCTCCTCTGGCCCGATTTTACACGGATTCCGAGCGTCGATGCCCCGTCGCTGGCGCTGCTTCCGCTCGCCTGGGAGCAGCCGAAGTCGCTCTTGGATGGGGCGTTTACAGTCACGGCGGTTCCGGTGACCCACACCATCGACTGCGCCGGATTTGTCGTTGCGGCGGGACGGGCGGGGGCGGCAGCGCTCGGCTATACCGGCGACACCGGGCCGACCGACCGCTTTTGGGAGGTCCTCGACGCCACACCGAACGTGCGTCTCCTCCTCGCGGAAGTGAGCCTCCCGGAGAGCCAGGGGCACCTCGCGCGCCTCTCCGGCCACCACACGCCGACGACGCTGGCGAACGATCTCGAGAAGCTCCGCGTGCATTCCCGAATCGATACGCTGATTTACCACATTAAGCCGGTCTTCGAGGCGGAGACCCACCGGGAGATCGCCCGCGTCCTCCCGTCGAACGTGCACATCCCGAAGCTCGGCGACCGCTTCCGTCTATGAGTATGCGACGGCGAATCCTGTTTCTCACGGCGGGGCTTGGCTGTTGGGGCCTGAGCGTCGTCGGCGCGTGTCTTGCCGAGGCCTACGATGCGGGCCGCCGGCGGGTTCGCGCCCACGAGACGTCTCGAGGGTTCTCCCCGACGCCGATCGTTGGCGGCGGTGCGCTTGCCGAAGGGCCGGTGGTGCTCGAGGGGCGCGTCGCCTACGCAACCGAAGCGAACCACGCGATGTTTGTGGAGTTTATCCAGGAAGGGGCCGAGAGCGAGAGCTCGGGAAGCTGGAGCTACCGCTGGACGGAGCGCGCGCGTCGCCTCACGATCGCGCCGTTTTACCTCGAGACGGCGGCTGGCCGCGTGCGCGTCGAGCCGGAGCCGGGGCACGCCCAACTCGCCGATTCCCTGGAAGGGAAAATCCTCGTGCCGACCGAGGAAGAAGCGAAGCGCTTCAAGCCTTTGAACGACGGCGCGCCGATGCGTAAACGGGTAGCGACCCTCGTTTCCGGCGAGCACGTGTGGGTCGTTGGGCGGCTTACCGGCGGCGACGACCCCGAAGGGGAGCGCGTGGCGAACGTGGCCAGTTACCGCGCGAACGCGAAGGCCGAATCGCTCGTTCTGCGTGGCGCGCCGTCGCTCCTCGTTTCGTCGCTCTCGCTCGAGAGTCATTTTGACGAGCGCGGGCACATGCATGGTCGGGATCGCAACGTTTACGGCCTCTTCGCGCTCGTTCCGCTCGTCGTGGCGGGTCGCTTCGCCGACCGTGCCTTCGGCGTGGCGGTGCGGGGGCGGATCGCCCAGGTGACCGATTTGAAGGACGATGACGGCGATCTGACCGGCCACCGGCTGCTGGTCGATACGCCGCTTCGACGGATCGAGACCGACGTTTCGGTCCGCGTCATCGCCCACCCGACCGACACGATCGCCCTTCGCCTCGGCAGGATGAGCGAAAACCTCGGGAACGAGCCGGCGTACACGCCCGGTGAGGGGGGCGTACTCCTTGCGGCCTGGTTCGTCGTTGCGGTCGTCGCGACCATTCTCCGGGCACGCGGACGGGTACTCCCTTGGTATCGCTCGGAAAAGGCGCTCCTCGTCGACACAGGCACCGGCCGCCTCGCCGACTCGATTCAGGAGAACCGGGTCTAGCGCCGCTTGCGCGCCGCACGTAACCGTGGGTAATTTCACGGATGGCCGCCGCCCCCTTCGATCCGCTTGCCGAAGTTGCAGAACAACTCCGCGGCCGTTTCGCGGTGCCCTTTGTGCGCGTCGTTGATCGGTTCCTCGACGAGGCCGCCCGCGACGAGCTCAAGGCGCGGATTACGGCGCTTTCTCCGGCGCTTGCGCCGATTTCGGCCGCGGAAGGGATGGTCGTTCGGACCGACATCCGCAACAACGAGCGGGCTGTCTTTGACGACGTCCCTCTGGGCGACGCGCTCTTCGCGGCAGCGCGCCCCAGTTGAAGTGGGCCCGCCGTCTCTCGCGACGCCTCCGTCAGGGAATTTGCTGGCGGTCGCGAACGGACGGGCCCCTTTCTGCCGGAGACGCTCCGCGGGATGCCGCGGACGACCGACACCGACGGACCGACTTGGGGCGCCAGCGGTCTCAATGAGCGTTTCCGTGGCTACCGGTACCGGCCTGGGCAGCGTTTCGCGCCCCATTACGACGGCTGTTTTGCCCGCAACGCCGAGGAGCGGAGCGCGATTACCTTCTTGATTTACCTCGATGAAGGCTTCGTCGGCGGCGAGACGCGCATCCTCGATTGGTCGGTCACCGTCGCCCCGAAGAAGGGGTCGCTCTTTGTGTTTGATCACTACGTGCTGCACGTGGCCCGTCCGTCGGCGTCGACCAGCCAAGGTGCTGGCCGCGGCGACGCCGGAGACGGCGGGCCCAACTACCCGCGGCGGTCGTGGAGGCCGGTGAGAAGCACGTGCTCCGTTCGGACGTGATGTACCGCCGTCGCAAACTCGGATTCCGCCTGTGCTAGGCCTTCCGACGGGGAGGGGTGCGCGTGAAACACTGGGTTGTGCGTGGTGGGGTCCTTGCGGCGGGCTGCGTGGCGTCGGGCTTTTCGCTCGTTTCGCCGCCGGTGGCGCTGGGGATGGTCGGCCTGCTTGTGGCGACTCAGGTCGTCGAGGCGGTCGGCGCCGTCTTCCGCTGGCAGCGCTCGCGGGCGCGGGCGGCTGGGTTTCGGGCGTCGCCGTCGGTCGATCTCCGCGCCCAGGCGTCCAAAAGCCGGGTCGTCCTCCATGGGACGGTCTCCTACGCGCGCGCCGCGAAGCAGGCGATGTCTCTCAAATTTATTCAGGAGGGGACCGAGGAGGAGAACTCGGGGAACTGGAGCCATCGGTGGACGGAGCGGTCCCGCAAGCTCACGGTCGCCCCGTTCTACCTGGAGACCGACGTGGGGCGTGTGCGTGTGGAGCCGGAGGCGGGGCATGCGCGCTTGGCCGACTCCTTCGAAGGGAAGATTCTCGTTCCGACGAAAGAGGAGCGGCGTGAGCTCGGGGGGCGTGCGAAAGGGCCGCTACGGAAGCGGGTGGCGACGCTCGTCCCTGGGGAGGCGGTCTGGGTCGTCGGCGTGCTCAGCGCCGGCGTCGACCCGGAAGCGAGCGCGGCGGAGTCGCTTCATGCCGTCGATTATCGGCAAAATTCGGCCCCTTCGGCGCTTGTCGTGCGCGGCGATCCGACGCTGCTCGTGTCGTCGATTTCTCTCGAGGAGCACTTCGAGGGGCGCGCACGGCGCCATGGGCGGGATGCGCTGACCTACGCGCTCTTCACGCTTTTGGCGCTGGTGCTCTGGGCGTCGTTCGGCGACCGCGTCGTCGGCGTCACGGAACGGGGGCGGGTGACGAAGGTCACCGCGGTCACCGACGACGGCACTGTGACCGGCCACCGCCTCGAGGTCGCGACGTCGCGCGGCCCCGTTGCCGGGCAAATCGACGCCGACGTCCGCATTGGGCGCTTTTCGCACAACCTCGGCGCAAACGCCGTGTTCGGCACCATCGAGTTCGCCTTTCTCATGAACGCGTGGATCCTCCTCGGCGGGTTTTCGATGCTGCTCGCGGTTCGCGGACGCCGATTGCCTTGGTTTCATTCGGAGAAATCGCTCTTGGTCGAAAGCGGGAGCGGGAAGCTCCCGCGAGGCGCACGCGACAGCGGGGACGACGCGTTTGTCTCCGCCCGGCGAGCCGGATCGGAGAACGCGTAGATCCCGCGCTTCGTGGAGCGCTGTGCTAGGTCGACGCGCCATGCGGTTTCTCTGCGTCTCCGATATCCATGGGAATCTCTCGGCGCTCCAGGCGGTGCTTGCTGCCTGTGAGAAGGTGAATTTCCAGAAGATCCTCTGCGCGGGGGAGCACCTCTATCCCGGCGCCGAGGCGATGGAAACCTGGCGGCGCCTCCAGGCGGCGCAGGCGGTCCTTGTCCAGGGGCTTGGCGACAAGGCGCTCGCCGTCCTCGACCCGGACAACCTCGCCGTCCAGTCGGAGGCGGAAAAAGAGAAGCTCGCCCGCTTCCGCGGCCTGCGGGCCGAGCTTGGCGGCGTGCTTCTGGAGCGGCTTCGGCGGCTGCCGGCGGAGCACCGCATCACCCTTGAAGACGGGACCGAGCTTTTGCTCATCCATGGCTCGCCGATGGACCCTTCCGAGCCCTTCTGCATCGACATGGATGACGAAGAAATCAATGCGCTTCTCGGCGACGAGGCGGCCGACGTGATCGTCTGCGGCGGCAGCCACGTCCCCTTCGATCGCACGGTCGCCGGGGTGCGGATCATCAACGTCGGGAGCGTCGGCGATGCGCCCGACGAGCGCGCCCCCGGCGAGCCGCCGAAGTTCGCCCACGCGACCTGGATCGATTCGACGCCCCAGGGGCTCCACGTGGAGCAGTTCGTGGTGCCGCTCGTCGCGACCGACGAGTGAGCGCGTTTACCTAGTGACGGCCGCGGTCGCCTAGTGAGCGCCGCGGAGGGCCGCGGCGACTTCCGGAAGGGCGTGGATCGCTTCCTGAATTTTCGCCGCGATGGCGTCGGGCGGGGCGGCGCCGTCGACGCGCAGGATGTAGGGGCCCGAGAAGCTTGCGAAGATCGCGGCGCAGCGGGCGAGATCTTCCCGTTTTTCGAACAAGTCGCCCGCGCCGTTTCGGGAGCCAATGCGGCGGAGCGCTTCGTCGATGGGGACCTCGAAGATCACGAGCAGATCGGGGACCGGCGCGAATTCTTCGTTTTTCCGAAGGATCTCCGCCGGGTCGAGGCCGCGGAGCCCCTGGTAGGCGGCCGTCGAGAAGTAGTAGCGATCGACGAGCATGACGGCGCCGGCGGCGAGGGCAGGGGCGAGGACCTCGTCGACGTGCTGGCGACGATCGGCCAGAAACGCGGCGAGCTCCTCCTCGGGCGGGAGCCGGCCGGTGAGCGCCGAGCTGCGGAGGAGCTGGCCCCAGGGGCCGTTCGTCGGCTCGCGGCTGCGGACGACCGGCAGACCGAGCGCGGTGAGCGAGCCCTCCAAACGTTCGATTTGCGTCGACTTTCCGGCTCCGTCGATCCCTTCAAAGGCAACGAGAACCCCGCGGGGCGATAGGCGCATGGGGGCCCCTTAGCGGCCCTCGCGGCGGTGGGGCAATTGTGTGGCGCTTCCCGCGCAGGCGCGGACGGTCAGGGGAAGATGGCGTCAAAGTGGGAGTCGAGCTTCGTCGCGAACCGGAGAAGGTCAACCGCGAGCCGGCTATTGGGCCTACGCAGCCGCTGCGCGATAGGAAGGTCTCGCTCCGGCCAGGCGATCCCGGTCGTAGTCTCCCACGGGTATTCGAGCTGGGGCCCGCCCGCCGCAATCGAAGGATGCGCCCGCTCGAGCGCTTCCACGGCGTTGAGCGCCCCCTCCCAAAGGTAGGTGTTTCCGATCGGTGCGATCAGGCCTCGTTGCCGCTTCAGGACGGCGACCATCGTCGACGCGGCCCTGTGGCTGCTTATTGCCGGCCGAAGCGCCATCGCTCCTGTCCGAAGAAGCGCAGCTTTCGCGAACTTTTCGAAGGCCATTTGAAGGAGCATCGCGAAGACGGAGGTCGGCATCGCGAGCGCCTTCGCAGCCGCGAGGTCGGCGCGCGCTTGTGCCAGATAGCCCGCCGCCCACTCCCGATTCGTAGCCATTTCAGGCGATCTTCTTGAGAGCCTTCGGTTCGCCCCAGCCGTCGGGCAGCGAGAGTCTCCCGTCAGAGAGGCGCGTCCAGTCGTCCACGCTCAGGAGCACGATCACCGATTCGTAGGGGACGCCGAGGTCATCGCGGGCAGCGAAGCGAAATGGGAGAACGTCGCCCGGCCCTTCCACCGCGCTCGAAACCTCGACGAGCCGCACCTCACGGTCGGAGTCGGCGAGGTAAACCGCTTGTGTGCACGGATCCTCTTTCTTGTGCGCGTTGGCGAGTTCGGTGGCGACGTCCAGAACCGTCTTCATTCCTTGAATGCTATGGCGTAACGCCCGCAATTACCAGGCGAGGTCGTTCGTCCAGGCGCCCGCGGTCGGCGTCACGGTGGCGGTCTGGCCGCTTGTGTGGAGCCAGGTGGCGAGGCGGGCGTAGTAGTCGGAACTCATCGAGAAATCGTAGGTGAGGCCGGGGGCGCCCGGGTACTGGACGCGGAGCCCGGCCATGTCGGCGGGGCGCTTCACTGCGTCGCCTTGCAGGTACATCACGCCGCCGTTGGTGTGTAAAAACCGGGCGAAACCGACGAGTTCGTCCCCTTTGGCGAGGTCTTGGACGAGGTGGATCGGCTCGGTGATCGCGACGTCCATGCGGCCGGCGCGGATCTCGTCGACGGCGTCCATGTGCTGGGCCGGCTCGATCCAGGAGACGTCGAGGTCGTGGGCGGCGAAGATCCCGGCCCGTTTGGCGACGAGGAGCGGCACGTGGTCCGGGTTGAGGAACCATTCAAGTCCGATGCGGAGGCTGTCCATAGCGCGGCCTTTTTGTCGAAACACGGGCGTTTGTCACGGGGATGTCTGCGGGAGGCCCTCGTGGTAGTGCGGGAGCCATGCACCTGCGCGAGGTCCACGTTCAGAACATCAAGCTGCTGCGAGACGTTGCGCTCTCGTTCGTCCGCAAGGACGGGACGCCGCGGCCGTTTACGATGTTCGTCGGCGAGAACGGCCTCTGCAAGACGACGCTTTTGCAGGCGATCGCGGTCGCGACCGTCGGCCCCGACTACGGCTCCAATCTCGCCGCCTCCGTCCAGCAATCGTGGATCGACCTTCGCCAGGAAACGGCGCGCAGGACTGCAGCCCCGCCAACGATTCACGCGTCGCTGCGCAGCAGCGACATGCCCACCTCAGAAATGAAGGTCTCGATCGAAGCGCGCCGCGCGAGCTTTTCCGGGAAGGCGGTCGTTGCCCAGTCCGAAAGCGAACGTTCGCCCCTCGACGCTGACCAGCTCGGTGAACTCTTGCGCGACCAAAAAGCGCGTTGGTTTTCGGCCGCCTACGGAACGTCGCGGGGCGACGGAAAGCGGGAGGCAGGGGAAGCGGGGCCCCTTCGGAGCTTGCGGAGCCTGTTTGAGGGGCCCCTCGACGGGGTTTCCCTCATTGACCTGCTCGAGCCGAAGCTGGCGCGGAAGCTCGTAAAAACGTTGCAACAGATCTTCGTCACGGGAGGCCTCCTGCCCGGCATCACCGATTTGGAGTTGCGTGGCCGCGGCGGCGTGCGGACGGCAGAAGACTTCCAAAATCGCTTCACCCACAATGGCCTTCAAACGCCGGTCGCTTGGCTTTCTCAGGGCTACCGCTCGACGATCGCGTGGGTCGCCGACTTCGTCGGGCAGCTCTTTTTGGCGGGTGGCGATGCCGTGGAGCCGGCCGATATGGAGGGGATCGTCCTCATTGACGAGATCGATCTCCATCTTCACCCGCGCTGGCAGGTCGCGCTTGTTCCGGCGCTCAAGCGGGTGTTTCCGAAGATGCAGTTCGTCGCAACGACGCACTCGCCGATGATGCTGACCGGCCTTGATGCCGACGAGATCTTCCTTCTCGAACGGGACAAGGACGGAAATGTAAATGCCCATTGTCCCGACGAGAATCCGGCGTTGCGGACCGGTACCGAGCTGTACTCGGAGTTCTTCGGCATCGAGGAACTCTATCCGAATGAACTCGGGAAGAAGGTCGATCGCTACGGGGAACTCGCAAATGACGCCTACCGTTCCGACGCCGAAGAAAAAGAGCGTGCAGCCCTCAAAAAAGAACTGGTGCGTGCGCAGATTACCTTTGATTGGGATCCGGTTCCGCGGAAGAAGCTGCCGAGCGCCCGATGATCCGGATCGTTCGCCCTGCGAAAGAGCCTCACGCGCTTGCGAACGCCCGCAAGACGCGCCTTTCCAAAGTGACGCCCCAGACCCTCGGGGAGGACATCAAGGGGTACGGCGTCGCGAAGAAGGATCTCGCGGAGATGCAACGGCTGCTGTGCGCCTATTGCGAAGTACGCCACATGACCGAGAAGTGGCGAGACGTGGAGCACTATCGCCCCAAATCGGCGTATCCGTGGCTCGCGTGGACCTGGGAGAACCTTCTCTTTGCCTGCAAGGAATGCAACAGCGACGCGAAGGGGGATCAATTCCCGATTCGGGGAACCAAGCTCGCATTCGGCAGCCCACCTCCTGGGAAGGAACGCCCCTATTTCTTGGATCCTTCGGCGGTGGGTTTCGATTTTCGAAAGCACATTGTCTTTCGACCTGACGTTGTTCATCGAAAAACGAAGTGGAGGCCTAACGGGCTCAGTCCCGAGGGGCGCCGGACGGTGAAGGAGCTCAGGCTACGACGGCCGGAGCTGGTCGATTGCTATCGCCTGCACTTCGAGACATCCGTCCAAATGACGGCAGACGCACTCGTTGCCCACCAGGCCAGCGCGAGTGATGTCGCGGATATTTTGACGCGTGCGTTTCAACCGGGGGCGCAGTTTCGAGCGCTCACGCACGATGCCCTAGACCGCTCTCAGTTAAAGTTGAGCCTGTACCCGGCGAAGCGAACCCAGCCGC
>DYPH01000063.1 GCA_020720045.1 Sorangium cellulosum
AGTTGGATCCGCCGTCAACGCGGCGGATCGATGCAACCCACGGGCGGTCTAGCTCCGCCACATACGACGCGCGTCGGCCTGGGCCATCGCGATGCGGCGCTGCTCGGCGACGAGCGCCCCGTAGGCGCGCGGCATGCCATTCTTCACGATGGGGCCGCCCGGCTCGCGGGCGAGCGCGAAGAGCACCTTCAATGCCGCTTCCGCGTCATCGCTCGCGCGGTGGGCGTTTGTCAGGGAAATTCCGAGACGTGCCGCGACGTCGCCGAGCGTGCGGGAGCGCTCACTTGCCTGAATGGCGCGGGCCCAGACGAGCGGGTCGAGCCAGGTGACCTCGGGGCGCAGCGCGGGGACGTCGCGACGGACATGCTTCGCACGCGTGCATTCTGCATGCAAAAAACCGCGATCAAAGTTCGCATTGTAGGCGGCAGGAATCGTCCCGATGAGGGCATCGGCGATCTCTTTCACGACCTGGGCGAAGGTCGGCGCATCCTTCAGATCTTCATCGGAAATCCCGTGGACCGCCTGCGCCTCGGCCGGCATCGGGATGCCCGGCTGGATCAACCAATTGTGGCGCCGCAGGATCGTGTCGCCGCGGCCGACGACAATGCCCAGTTCGACGACGCGATCGACGGCAGAATCGCGCCCGGTCGTTTCGACGTCGAGCATTGCGACCGGGATCTCGTCCCAGGCCATGTCGGCGGCGAACTCGTCGGCGACGCCGCGGACGCTCGTCTTCAGGAGGTGAGCGATGCCCGGGTAGTGGCGCCCCGAGGGGAAGCAGCCGCAGGCGTCACCCCCTTTGGAACTCATTTCGCGGGCTTGGCGCTGGCTGCCGGTGCGCTGGCGGCAGGCTTCACCGAGTCTCCGCTCGGGGCGGCGGGCAGGGTGCCGGTCGTCTTGGCGGGCGGCTCCACACCGTTCATGGCGAGCTCCATGTCGATCCAGCCGGGGAGATCCCCGCCGTCAAAAAGGCGCCCATTGATGTAGATCGAAGGGGTGCCCTTGAGCTCGATCTCATCCGTCAGTTTGCGATCTTTCGCAATTCGATCGGTCGCTTCGTTGCCAGCAGAGTCGGCTTTGAACTTGGCGATATCGAGATTGAGCTCCGTCGCGTACTTCTGGAGGTCGGCCGGGGCGAACACCGGCTGATTTGCAAACAGTTTCGCGTTCATCTCCCAGAACTTCCCCTGGCGGAACGCCGCAAACGCCGCGCGCGACGCCGGCTCCGCGAGTTCGTGGCCGGGGATCTGGAGATTCACGAACTTGTAGACAAACCGGACCTTGTCTTTCCGTTCCTCAAAGATCTTATCCATCCCCGGCGCGACCGTGGCGCAGTGGGGGCAGGCGAAGTCGGCGAACTCGACGATGGTCACCTTCGCGTCTTCCGGCCCTCGGGAAGGGGACCCGTCGACCGGGAGCACACGGACCTTGGACGCATCGAAGCGATTCTTAAAGGAATCGGCAATTTGCGTGTCGGTCTTGCCATCGCGGACCGCCCGAAGCACGAACTGGGCGGCCGGGAGGCACGCCTTGCAGCTGTTCTTGCTCTGGATGCAGGCGGCGACCGAGCCCTTGAAGTCGCTGCAGGGGGCATCGAACTTCGTGACGTACCCGGAAAACTCTTTGCGTTCTCGAGGGGTAAGCACGTTGGTGTTGACGCCTTCGAGGCTCACCGGTGCAGTTTCCGTGGCCGGTTTGCTCGAGTCGGCGGTCGCCTCGGAGCCGCCCGGCTTCCCGCAGGACGCCTTCGCGGAGCTGAGACCGAGGCCGAGACCAAACAGGAGGACGGTGACCGCTTTCATGGCGGCGTGCACCCTAGCTCGGATCCTGGCGCTGGGGGAGTCCGATTGCCGAACCGTGCGGGTCGACCACAATCGCTTTCTGCGGCGAGTCGCGGTAAGGCGGCGCCGATGGAGCACCTCGACCCCGATGGTTGGGACGACGACTACGTCGAAGCGCCGGATGAACTCCGGGGGGCGCGCCACCTGGTCGTCGTCGGTGGGGGGCGTGGCGGCGTTGGAAAGAGCCTGCTTGCGCAGAACCTCGCCGTCTATTTTGCCCAGCTCGGCAAGCGGGTCGTCCTCGTAGACGCCGATGCTACCGGCGCGAATTTACACGCACAATTTGGCGTGCGTGCCGCCGCTCGCGATCCCAACGTCGACGAGGATCCCCACGGCTCCTTCGAGAACGCGCTCGTCGAGACGCTCGTCCCCGGCCTCTGGCTCCTCCCGGCCGCCCACGACAGCATCAAAGTCCCCTTTGCGCTCCGCGCCGCACGGAAGGCGCGCTGGCTCTCCCGGCTCCGGGCGCTCCCTTGCGACTACCTCGTCGTCGATGCCGGCCCCGGCCACGGTCCGCTCGCCCTCGACCTGCTCCTCGCCGCCGACGTCCCGATCTGCGTGACGGTCCCCGAGCCGCCCGCCGTCGAGACGACCTACCGCGTCTTCCGCGCCGCCTTCCTTCGAAAGGTCCGCCGGAGCCTCGGGCGTGACCGCTTCAAGCTCGGCCTCCTCGACCGCTACCTCGAAGAAGAAGGGCGAATCCCGACGCCGCTCTCCCTCTGCCGGACGATCGCCAAGTCCGACAAAAACCTCGCCGAACTCGTCTGGGCGGAAGCGTGCAGGATACATATGTATCTCGTCGTCAACCAGACGCGCGTCCGCTCGGACACCGAGCTCGGCTCCTGGATGCAGGAGCTCACGCGGAAGCACTTCGGTCTCCACGTCGAGGAGCTCGGTCACGTCGAGCACGACGACACCGCCTGGCTCGCCGTCCGCCGGGGGCGTCCGCTCCTCGTCGATAGTCCGGCGTCGAAGGCGGCGCGCAACGTCGAGCGCGTCGCCCGCCGCGTCGTCGCCGTCACCGCCGTACGTCCCACCCTCGGGCAGGCCCCGCCGCCGCTCCCCGGCGATGCGCCGACGCTCTACGAAGCATTGGGCCTCTCGCGCTCGGCGATTGATGAAGAAATTCGCCGCGCCTACAAACGGCAAAAAGAGATCTATCAGGACGACAGCGTCGCCATCGCGAGCCTCTTTCTTGAAGGGGAACTTCGCCGGGAACAGTCACGCCTCGACGAGTCCTACGACACGCTCCTCGATCCCGTTCGCCGCCGCGCCTACGACCTCTCGACCTTCCCCGACGAGGAAAATCGATCGCTTAGCGAAATTTCAGTCCGCCCGGCACTTGCCGCCGAGCAGCTCCTTCTCCAGAAGGAGCTGGAACGAGAAATCGGTCCGGATACCGAATTTTCCGGCGAGCTCCTGCGCAGGATTCGGGAATCACGTGGGATTGAACTCACGGAAATCGCGCAGATTACGAAAATTGGTCGCGCCCACCTTCTCGCGATTGAAGAGGAGAACGAAAAGGCGCTCCCGGCGACGGTCTACGCGCGCGGTTTCCTTGTGGAGCTCGCGAAGTTCCTTCGCCTCGACCCGATGCGCGTCCAAAAAACGTACCTGCGCCGGCTGGCGCGGAAGATGGACGACGGGTGAGCGCGGAGGAATCCCCGCCGCCGGCATCGTCCAAGGGCTTGTCTTCGCCTTGGATTTTTGGCCTCGCCCTCTTTGCGGTCTCGTTCGCCGTCCGCTACGCCCTTGCGCGCCGCTTCGCCGCGGAGCCGGTCTGGGACGGCCACTACTACGAGTACTACGCGAAGCGGATCGCCCTCGGCTTTGGCTACTCGGACGGCCCCTTTGAAGCTGGCGTCGCCGGCCATCCCGCGTGCCACTACCCGGTCGGCTTCAGCGCGTTACTCGGTGTATTTTACAAGGTTTTCGGCGCGAAGCTCGCCGTCGCCCGCCTCTTCAACGCGACGATCTCGGCGCTTGTCCCGGTGCTCACCTGGCGCCTCGCCCGCTTCGGTCTCTCGCCGCTGCGCGCCAAATTCGCAGGTATTCTTACGGCGTTGCATCCGGGCTTGTGCCTCTATGCCGCGCTCGTGATGAGCGAACCGCTCTCTTCGGCGCTCACCCTCGGCGCCTTCGTCGCCACGTACGAGCTCCGCGACGCGCGCTCCCGGTGGGCGCTCCCGATCGGTGCGCTCCTCCTCGGCGTCGCCGCCCTCGTGCGACCGCAAGCGCTCCTCTGTGCGCCGGTCCTCTTCGATGCGCCGCTCCTCCTGCGTACCTTTCGCGAAGCGCGCGATAAGGCAGGGCCCACAAGAGCAGCAACCCTCTTTGCGGGAATCGGGGCGACGCTCAAACCCTTTTTCGCCCAAGCGATCGTCGTCGCGGTCTGCTGCGTTCTCCCCGTCCTCCCGTGGACGATCCGCAACTGCCGCACGATGGACGGCTGCGCCGTCGTGTCGACGAACGGCGGCTGGAACCTCGCCATCGGCAGCTTTCCACGGGCGACGGGGCGCTTTGAGTCGCTCCACGCCTCCGATGCGCAGGCCTTCGCGACCGACGAGGCGTGCAAGGTCGCCACGGGGCAAGTCCAGCAGGATCGTTGCTGGGGGAAGTACGGCGTTCAGCAGATTGTCCAGCACCCGATTCACTGGTTGAAGCTTGTGCCGGCGAAGCTCAGTTATACGTTTGATCACGAGAGCTTTCAGGTCGAATACCTCCACGAAGCGCGCCCCTGGGACTTCCCGGACGACGTGCGAAATCGGGCCCGCGAGGCGATCACGCTCTTCCATAGGCTCCTGATGGTCGCCGCTGCCTTTGCCTGCGTCGGCTTCGTGCGTGGGCGGCCTGCGCTCCGTCACAGCACCCAGGGGCTCCTGTTTGCCGCCATCGGCGCGACGGCGGTCTGGGGATTTTCTCAAGGATCGGTGGTGGTTTGGCCGCTCGCCGCGCTCCTCTCCGTCGTCCCCTGGCTCCCACTCCCCGGCGCCCCACCGCGCCCCGCCGCCATCGGCGCTTCGGTCGTCTTCCTCGGAAGCGTGTGTCTTACACACATTCTCTTTTTCGGCGAAGACCGCTACCACGTCGTCGCGAGCCCGGTCCTCTGCCTCCTCGCCGCTGCCGCCTTCCGAAAGGCAAACGTCCTCAGAGAAGTCGTCGCAAAAGACGTCTCGGGTCTTGCCTCGGGTCGGTGACCGGGTCACCTTCCTCTGTTTCTCCTGCAAGGACCGAGCGGCGTGCATCAACACCGGCGGGCGCGTCGCCTGCCAGCTCGATCGCGACGACTGCGCTCGTGGTACCGCCTGCTTGCTCCCTGCCGGGGACGGCTACGGCTTCGGCATTTGCCAGTGAGGCGATCCCACCCGTGACAGCACGCACCCATCGTGGTCTCGTCGCCCGGCCATGATTGGAAGACTCACGGGGACGGTAGCTGGCGAAGAGGCGGATGGCGTCGTGGTGATCGACGTTCATGGCGTCGGTTACGAGGTAATGGCGCCGCTCGGCACCCTCGGACGCGCCGTGCATTCCGAAGGGAAGGTGACGCTCTGGATTCAGACGATCGTCCGTGAAGATGCCTTTCTTCTTTACGGATTTGCGAATGATACCGAGCGTTTTGCCTTCCGGCAGATTGTAGCCGTTTCCGGCATCGGACCAAAAACGGCGATTGCCATTTTGGGGCAACTCCCCGCCGGCGAGCTTGCTCATGCGATTGAGCGCAAGGAGCTTGCACGATTGACTGCCGTGCCCGGCATCGGGAAGAAGAGTGCAGAGCGCATGCTTCTCGAGCTCGCCGGGAAGCTCCCGCTCGGCGACCGCCTCTTTGCGCCAGCGGCGCCGGCAAAGCCGACGAAGCCGCCGAAAGCGGCCGCGAGCGGGCTTGGTGGTCAGGTCCAGGACGCTCTCGTGCGCCTCGGGTACCGGCCCAGCGAAGCCGAACGGGCGGTTGCCGCTCTCGAAGAGGAGTTTACGACGACGACCGACGTCAGCCTGCTTGTACGGAAAGCGCTCTCCGTCCTCGCCAAATAGCAGCACCCGTGTAAGCGCCGCTGCCGCCGGCCGTTCCTCCGTTCAGGACTGGCCGCCGGTCGCGAACCGCGCCGAACCCTTCGTCCACAAACGAAGATCCTTTTCGCAACCTGTCCGTTTCAAGCGCTCCCCACCGCGTTTCGCGGGCCCGGTACTCGGCCACGAGGACCGGCCACGAAGACCAAGTTCCCACCTCCCGCAGTCGCCGCTTTAATGGTGAATCCTGCGGAAAATCTTACGAAGGATCTCCCATGCGTACTCGCTCCTTGCTCCCGCTCGCTTCGCTCCTCCTCCTCGCTTGTGGCGGCTCGACGACCAGCTACGTGAAGTCGGATGCGGCCCTCGGACGCGTCATCGTGTATCGCAACGGCGTCGCGTATTTTGAGCGAGAAGCAACGGTCGAGGACGATCACCTTCGCCTCATTGCTCCGAACGACAAAGTGGACGACTTCCTCAAGTCGCTCACCGTCGTCGACTCGGCCACCGGCAAGCCGGCGCCGATCAGCTATCCTCATGAAGGGGGCCAGTTTGTCGATTTGAAGGTCCAGCTCGCCGGCGGAAAGGGGAGCCACAAAGTGAAGCTCTCCTACGTCACCGCGGCGCCGGCTTGGAAGCCCTCGTACCGCATTCTCGTCGGTGCCGATGGGAAGCTCGAACTTCAAGCCTGGGCCGTCGTCGACAATACCTCCGGCGAAGACTGGACGAACGTCAAACTCGGCGTCGGTTCGTCTTCCGCGATGAGTTTCCTCTTTGATTTGCGCGGGTTCCGCTTCGTAGAGCGCCAGCAGATCCAGGCCGAGGAGCTCTTTGCCTATGCGCCGCCGACGGGCGGCTCCGTCTACGGGGGCGACGGCGACAAAGGCTTTGAATTCTCGGACGATGCCCTCGCCGCGGCGGCCGCTCCGCCGCCGCCGGTGACCGTAGCGCGCGCCGAGAGCGAGAAGAAGTCGGCCTACGATCGCCCCGCCGCCGCGACGAAGGCGAGCCCTTCGCGGGCGCCGTCTGCCGCCGGGGGCGCTTACGGGGGCGGTCGCGCGCAGGGGGCGGTCGCCGAGGAGTCCTATGCGCCGAGCTACGGCGGTCAACAGGCGCCGGGGAACGTCGGCAATGCGGATAGCAGCGCCCTCACGGCCCAGGTCAATCAGTTGGCCAATCAGCTCCGTTACAATCAGAATGTGGTGACGATTGAAGGCTTCGCGAAACCGACCGACGCGAACAAAGATCTCGCCGCACTCAATCGGGCCAACTCCGTGCGCGATCAGCTCGTACGCTCCGGGGTCGACCCGAACCGCGTCGTCGCCGTCGCCAAAGGGCAGCAGCCGGGCCGCAACGGTGGCGTGAAAATTGTGCAGAATGCACCGAAGCAGGCAGGGAAGCCGGCCGACCAGAAAGCGGCGAATGTCGTCGGCGATCCGGTCGGTACTTCCCACTTTGAGTCGGGGCAGTCGATGACCGTCGCGAAGGGGAGTTCGGCGATGGTCTCCGTCTATCAAGGGAAGACGGAAGGGGGCGTTGTTTATCTCTACGATCCGGAGAGCGAGCGCGGGAACGGCCAGTTCGCTTTTAAGGCGGTCCGCTTCAAGAACCCGACCGACAGCCAGCTCGAGTCGGGGCCGGTCACCGTCTACGGAGACACCCGGTTTATCGGCGAAGGCATCGCCGAGCCGATCCCGTCGCGTTCGCTCGCCTTCGTCCCCTTCGCCTTGGACCGCATGGTGCTCGTGGAGAAGAAGGGGGAGGAGAAGGATCAAATCTCGAAGATCCTCACCGTTCAGCGCGGGATCTTGAACGTTGAAACGAAGCACTTCCGCAAGAGCCACATCACGCTCAACAACCGCGGCGGCGACAAGGTCACCGTGTACGTGCGCCATACACCGGTTGCAGGGTACACGCTTGAAGGGGACTTCGCGAAGGCGGAGCGCTTCGGCGCCGCCTACCTGATGCCGGTCGAGATCGCCCCCCACGGCAAGGCGGAGGTCGACATCAACGAGTCAACGCCGATCACGCGAACGACCGACATTCGCACGTCGGCAGGGCTCGAGCTCGTAAAGGCCTACGTCTCCTCGGACCTCGTGAAGGGGGAGATCAAGGAGGCGGTGGAGGGGCTCATCAAGCAGCAGATCGAGCTCGCGAACATCGAAACGCGCATCCAGACGACCCGCGAGCAGATGAACGAATACCGGACTCGCATGGACGAACTCCATGCGCAGATCGTAACTTTGAAAATGGTCAAGTCGGCCGGCCCGATGATGGCGAATCTCGAAAAGAAGCTCTCGGAGACCAGCGACAAGGTTTCCCGTTTGACGGTCCAGGTCGCCGACCTTCAGGAGCAGGCGATGATCGCCCGGATCAAGTTCCAGGACCTTGTCGCCGAGCTCTCCATGGACGCCGACGGCAAGCGCATCGAAGAGAAGATCGACGACAAGAAGCCGTCGAAGGGGCCGGTGAAGAAGGGCTGAGCGAACCGCCCAACTTTCGGATACTTCAAAGAAAAGCAGCGCCCCGCGAATTGCGGAGCGCTGCTTTTTTTGCGTGCTTTCGTCCGTTAGAGAGTTCTGCGCGCCGTTTCCTCACCGCCTTTGGCGGTTCCGGGCGGACGCGCACCGAGCCGCCTCACTTCGACGTCGAAGTGGTCGTCGCCGCGCTCTTGGAAGCCGACTTCGGCGACCCCAAAGAGGGCGAGCGTCTCCGCTTGGGTCGTGGTGTGGAGCGACGGCGCGAGCGTGCTGAAGCGCCCGCCGCCGCCGAGGGCCATCGGCAGGAGGAGCTGGTCGGCGAGGTGCTCGCCGGCAAAGACGCCAGCGGCATCCCACCGGAGGAACTGCTCGCAGGAGTCGCGGGCCACGGTCTCTGCGGAGAGACCACGCTCGCCGAAGGTGACGAAATACTCGGCAAACTCAGCATCTTCGTAGCGATGCTTGGCTCGCACTCCGTAGATGTTCCCCGCGCAGAGAGCATCTTCGTAGGTGATCGTCTCCAGGTGGCGCCGGTCGAGGGTCTTCCCGTGGACCTGTCCGAGGAGGGAGATCGCTTGCGTGTGCTCCCGCTTGCCGGCGGCACTCGGGATTTTCGCAATTTCTACGACTGAGTTCAGCTCCACCTCGCCGGCGGCTCGAAGGAGATCGCAGGCGACAAGTCCCGTTGAGGAAGGGCGCAGCGTCACCTCGACTTTTCCGCCACCTGCCGGGTAAAAGCCGGGGCGGATGAGCTTCGCATCGAGGTGAACGCCGAAGCGCCGGAGGACCGGCACGAAGGCGTTGACGAAGAAGCTCCAGGGGGGCGCCATCGGGTTGTGGGTCCCCCCTTCCAACGTGATCGTGATCGGTTCCGACGCCGGTTTTGAAAGCAAAATCGGAAGGATCGTCTGCAGGACGAGCATGGTGCTCCCCGCGCTCCCGATGGCAAATGTGTAATTTGCATGTTTTGGGGGCGTCTGGGGCCGGAAGGTCACCTTCTGGGATCCGAGGGCGATCCCGGTCACCTCGGCGGCGCAGGTTTCCGTGGCGGCGCGGATCGCCATCATGTGCTGGCGCATCAAACCCGGTTTCTCGCGACCGGCTCGGATGTTCTCGAGCACGATTGGGCGCCCCGTGATGGCAGAGAGAGTCAACGAGGTGCGAAGGATTTGGCCGCCCCCCTCGCCGCGGGAGCCGTCAATGATGAGCGGATACATACAAAGTTTCTCCAAGGTAGAGCAGTTCAAGCAAAGAAAACGAGGTGACGTTCACCCCTTCACACAGATGAACTGACGCAGTTCGTGGACGATCGCGACCAAATCGGCCTGAGCCGCCATCACTTTATCAATCGGCTTATAGGCCATCGGCGTTTCGTCGATGACGTCACGATCCTTGCGGCATTCAATCCCCGCCGTCGCCTCGCGATGGTCCTTGAGCGTGAAGCGCTTTTGAGCAGCGGTACGGCTCATCGCTCGCCCGGCACCGTGGCTGCACGAACAGAACGAATCGGCGTTCCCACGTCCGCGGACGATGTAGGATCGTGCCCCCATGGAGCCAGGAATAATACCAAGTTCCCCTTCACCAGCACGGACCGCCCCCTTGCGGGTCACAAAGACGTCGGCGCCGAAGTGGTGCTCCTTCGCGACGTAGTTGTGGTGGCAGTTGATGGCCTCTTCATCGACGGTGAACTTCGGAAGTCCCGCGTCTTTGAGGGCACGCAGCGTCGCCGTCATCATCAATTCGTGATTCGCGCGCGCGTAGTCTTGCGCCCAGGAAACTGCTTCAATGTAGTCGTTGAAGTGGGTCGAATGTTCCGTGAAGTAAGCGAGGTCGCGATGGGGGAGGTTTCCCCATTGAGCTTCTAGGTCCTTCTTGGCCCGTTCGATGAAGTAGGTCCCGATGCGGTTCCCGATCCCGCGGGACCCCGAGTGGAGCATCACCCAGACGGCATCGCTCTCATCGAGGCAGATCTCGATGAAATGATTCCCGGTTCCGAGGGTACCGAGCTGCTCGAGGCGGCTCGCCGTCGACACCTGGGGGTGCTTGGCGAGGATCGCTGCGTAGCGGTCGTCGAGCGGGGCCCAGGCGTCCCGGTTCGCGTCGGGCGGATTTCGGAAGGCGCCGCGGTCGTTGCGGCGGCCGCCATCGGTGCGCCCGTGCGGGACGCGCGCTTCGATGGTGCTGCGGATCGCGAAGAGGTTGTCGGGGAGTTGGGACGCGCGGAGGCTCGTCTTTCGAGCGATCATTCCGCAACCGATGTCGACGCCGACCGCCGCGGGGACGATGGCGCCGCGGGTCGGGATGACCGAGCCGACGGTCGCGCCGATGCCGAAGTGGACGTCCGGCATGACGGCGATGTGATCGTGGATGAAGGGGAGCTGGGCGACGTTGGCGAGTTGGCGGACCGCCTCCTCTTCCACGGCGACGCCGCGGGTCCATCCGTAGATCGGCATTTCATCCGGCGTGCGGTCGAGGCGCTCGTAGCTGGGGAGGTGCGTGTTCATGATGGTTTCCCTTCTTCAGGGGGCGTGCCAAGGGGGCCAATTTTAGAAAACACCGCGATTTTCGCCATTTTGGTGGGCGAGCCCCTGCGCAATCTCGCGCGTGTTTATCTTTTTGGCTAGCGTCCCGCCTGTTTGGCTAGTCTGTCGGCGATGGCGCGCAAGAAGACGGTGGTGCTCGGACTCCTCGGAACGACCCTCGACGCCGGCCTCGGCCCGAACCGTTGGGAGCGCTGGCGGCCGACCGTCGACCTCCACCGGCTCCCCGATCTGATCGTCGATCGCTTCGAGCTCTTTTACAACGGGAGCGCGGCGACGGCCGCGTCCGGCGCCCGTCCGTCGGCGACCGCCAGCAAATATCCTGGAAGCGGGGGCGCCGGAGACGGCGGGCCCACTTCAACAGGCGGTCGCGCGACGCGCGAGGCCCGGGACTCCGGCTTCGATCAGGCGCTCCCCCGCACGTCGGACCCGCACGAGCTCCTCGCTCATCGCGTAAAGGCTGATATTCGTGAGCTTTCTCCGGAGACGCAGGTCAACCTGCACCGGCTCGCCATCGCCGACCCTTGGAATTTCGCCGAGGTCTACGAAGCGCTCCTCGACGTCGCCGAGGGGTACCCGTTCCGCGACGACGAGGAGTACCTCGTCCACCTCACCACCGGCAGCCACGTCGCCCAGATTTGCCTGTTCCTCCTTACGGAGGCCCGTTGGTTCCCTGCAAAATTGCTTCAAATTTCGCCGCCGCGCGTGCCGGGGGAGGACCGCAGCCGCCGCAAGTTCGATCGGGGCGGAGACCGTTCACGAAGCGGCGAGGGCCCGAAGAGCTGGGCCGACACCCGGCAGACGCGGGATCATGGGAGCTTCCAGATCTTCGATCTCAATCTCTCTACCTACGACCGTCTTGGTACTCGTCTTGCGAAGATTCAGCAGGATGCCCAGGGGATCCTCAAGGCAGGTATCGCCACTCGAAACAAGCATTTCAATCATACAATTGCGCGTATCGAGCAGGTGGCGACGTCGTCGACCTCGCCGATGCTCATCCTCGGGCCGACCGGCGCCGGCAAGAGCTTCCTCGCGCGCCGCATCTTTGATCTGAAGAAGGCGCGCCACCAGGTCGGCGGGGAGTTTGTCGATGTGAACTGCGCGACGATCCGCGGCGACGGCGCCATGAGCGCGCTTTTTGGCCATGCAAAAGGGGCATTTACTGGCGCGCAGGGGGCGCGGGACGGTCTCCTCGTCCGCGCCGACAAGGGGGTCCTCTTCCTCGATGAGATCGGGGAGCTCGGCCTTGAAGAGCAGGGGATGCTCCTGCGCGCCCTGGAGGAGAAGACCTTTCTCCCCCTCGGCGCCGACAAGCCTCGAAGCTCAGATTTTCAATTGATCTCTGGGACGAATCGCGATTTGGCCGAAGCGGTCGCTGCGGGACTGTTTCGCGAGGATCTCTACGCCCGAATTCGCCTCTGGACCTTTCGCCTCCCGGGCCTCGCCGAGCGCCGGGAAGACCTCGCCCCGAACCTGGAACACGAACTCGCGCGGTGGGTCCAGTCGCGGAAGGCGCCGGTCGTATTTCCCGACGAAGCCAAGCGGCGCTACCTTGCATTTGCGGAAGCAAAAACAAGTGGTTGGACGGGGAATTTTCGCGACCTTTCGGCGAGCGTGGAGCGCCTCGTGACCCTCGCCGAAGGGGGGCGCATCACGGCGGCGCTCGTCGACGAAGAGATCCTCCGCCTCCAAGAGACCTGGCGGACGCCTACGCTCGCCGCGAGCGGTGCCGGTGGGGCGGGAAGCGCTGGAATTGCAAAGGAAGTTGCGCGTGGCGAGCAGCTCTTGAGCCGCGTCCTCGGGGCGGCGGCGGCCCGCGTCGATAGCTTCGATCGCGTCCAGCTCGCCCACGTGCTCGCCGTTTGCCTTGAGGCCGACTCCCTCTCCGAGGCGGGGCGCCAGCTTTTTGAGGTCTCTCGGACGGAGCGCGCGACGGTAAACGACGCCGATCGTCTACGGAAATACCTCACAAAATGGGGGATTTCCTTCGATGCGATCAAGCGATCCGCATAAGGGAGCCGCGCCGGAAGACTTATGGTAAGCGCGCTGCCAGCCATGTCCGACGAATCCTCTGCCCTCGCCAGCGACTCCTTCGCCTCCCTCTTTGAAGCCGGCCCGTCCGTCGGCCGGAAGAGCGTTCGCGTTGGTCAAACCCTCGAAGCGACGATTGTTGCCCTTGGAAAGGACAACTGTTTCGTCGCTCTCGACGGCAAGCGCCAGGCGTACATCGCCTCCATTGAACTCCGCGACGAGCAGGGCGAATTCACGGTGAAGGAAGGCGACACGCTCGTCGCCAAGGTCATCGCCGTCGATTCGGCGTCCGGCGATGTCCGCCTCGGGAAGAGCTTCGGCCGCGCGACGAGCGTCGCTCAGTTCGAAGAAGCCCGGAACGCGCGAATTGCCGTTCAAGGCAAAGTCTCCGGCGTCAACAAAGGCGGTATCGAGGTCGACCTCGGCGGCGGCGCTCGTGGTTTCTGCCCGAACAGCCAAACCGGCCCGAAGGGCCTCGATCCGAACACGCTCGTCGGCCAGGAACTCTCCTTCCTCGTCACCGAGATCAAGGAAGGGGGCAAGAGTATCGTCCTCTCGCGCCGCGCCCTGATCCAGGAGGAGGCCCGCGAGGCAAAAGCACGTGTTCTCGCGAACTTGGAGATCGGTAAGACGGTCAAGGGGACTGTCACCGCCATCCGCGACTTCGGCGCCTTCGTCGACATCGGCGGCCTCGAAGCGCTGATCCCGGCGAGCGAGATGTCCTACGAGCGCCGCCCCGTGAACGAGATCCTCACCGCCGGCGACTCCGTCGAAGCGCAGGTCCTCGCCGTCAAGGAAGACGAGAAGGGGAACCCGAAGGTTTCGCTCAGCCTCAAGGCGCTCCTCCCGGTGCCGGAAGGCTTCACCCCGCCGGCGGCCCGCAGCGCCAACGCCCCGGTAAAGTTCACGATTCACCAGGTCGTCGAAGGGGCAGTCGTCCGCGTCGAGACCTACGGCCTCTTCGTCCAGGTCGACGGCACCGACGGTCGCCAGGGTCGCGGCCTCGTCCCGGCCGGCGAAACCGGCACCCAGCGCGGCGCCGACCTGAAGAAGCTGTTCCCCGAGGGGACGAAGGTCACCTGCTCGGTCATGGAGACCGGTGACGGCAAGCTCAAGCTTTCGATCCGTGGCGCGAAGAACGCCGCCGAGCGCGCCGACTACGAGAGCCACAAAGGGCAGATGGCCCAGAAGGGCTTCGGCACCCTCGCCGACCTCCTCTCCAAGGTCAAAGTCAAGAAGTGACCCTCGGCGACTAGCCGTCTCCCGATGCAGAGTGCATGCGATTTGCGTGCATTCTGCATTCTCGTTTGGACCGGGCTAGATCGCCCTTCGCTCCTGCAAATACAAGCACATGGCTAGCAAGAAGACCGCGCGCAAAGACTCCGCCACCCCGCGAACGACGAAGAAGCAGACCCAAGGGCGCATCGATCGGCGGTTCTTGCCGGTGCCGACGGCGAACCCGCTCCTCGTCCGTGGCCTCTTCGGCGTAGGCTCCATGGTGCTTGGCGGCGGCTCCTTCGCCTATTTTGGGCGCCGCTATCAGGAGCTTGAGCCGCACCCGTGGGCCTTCTGGATGATGGCGTCCGGCTTCGTCGTCGTTGCGCTCGCCGTCTGGCTCGGGACCTCCTCGGAGACGGCGGTTCGCGTCGGTCCGGCCGGCGTCGCCGAAGACCGGGGTGAGCTCCGCCGCGTGCCGTGGTGGGCCATTGAAAAGGTGACCTACCAGGAGAGTTCAAACGCACTTGTCGTCGCTGGAAAGGATCTTTCCGGCGAGCATACGACGCTCGTCATTGGGCTCGCTCCTCACAAGCCGGCCGTTGCACACATCCTTGCCGAAGCGATGGAACGCATCCCGTCGAAGGTCGAAGTGCCTGAAGACGTTGCAAAAGAGATCGGCGAGCCGGACCCGTACGCCGGCATGAAAATCCAGGACCCGGTCCGCGTCGTCGGCCGGAAGTGCCGGGAAAGTGGGACGACGATTACCGTCGAGACCGACGCGCGCGTCTGCGTACAATGCGACGCTGTCTACCACCGGGAACACACGCCCGCCGTCTGCGACTGCGGCGCGCGCTTCGCGGCGCTCTGAGTTTCTTCGGGCGCTGTACAAAGCGGTCACTGCCGCGGAACCGCTTGCTTCGAGGGGGCCATCGACTAAGCCGGTCGCACCCATGCAGCACCGCTCCGCGCGCGCCCTCTTCGCCAGCCTCGGTTTTGCCTCGCTCGTCGCTTGCGGAGCGGCTCCCGAAGGGGCCAGTAACGGGCAAGCGCCGGTCGAACCGGTCGCCCCCGTGCTCGTGTCCGACAAGGTAAGTGTCGATTCTGTTTCGTTGTTTCAGGCGGTGAAGGGGGACTTGGTCCTCCACGGGGCCGCCGTCGCGAAGCCGCTCCCGGTCGTCGCCGGTCGAGCCGGTCTTGTGCGCGTGTATCTTGCAAATGCCACCGCCAAGTCGGTCCGCCTGGCGGTGACCGCCGTCGCGGTGAACGCGGCCGGTGTCGAAATCGCGCGGGGCGTCGCCTCTCACAGCGTCGGCACCGGAGCTCCGAGTGACGACGTCCCCTCGAGTTTCTTCGATGTCGCGTTGCCAGAAACCGGGTTTGTGGTCGGGGGCGGAATTCGTATTGAGGTACGCGAGGTGACGAACCTGGGCGTGCCGACGGCCGCCGAGCCCCTCGTCTACCCGGTAGCATCGGAGTCTCCGATTTTGCTTCCGATTCGGCGTGCGACCGCCAACCTGGAAGTGCGCTTTGTGCCGGTCCGTTACACGGCGGAGGGGCAAAATCTCTTGCCGGAAGTCAGCACGGAAGGCCTCGAAGCCTATCGGCAGACCCTCCTCGCGATGTACCCGGTTTCTACCGTGAATGTTGCGATGCGCGCGGCCGGGGAAGTCACCTGGGATCAGCCGATCGCTGCCAACGGCGACGGGTGGAGCGAGGCGCTCGGTGCGGTGCTCGAGGCGCGCCAGAAGGATGCCGCAGCCGACGACGTCTATTATGTCGGCCTTTTTCGGAGCCGGACCGAGTTCGGAAGTTACTGCCGCGGCGGGTGCGTGCTTGGCCTCGCCGCCGGAATTCCTGGCCCCCGCGACGCGGAAGAGCGCGCTGCCCTTGCCGTCGGCTTCGACCCGGTGAACGGCGCCGAGACGGTCGCCCACGAAATCGGTCACATCCACGGCCGCAGGCACTCACCGTGCGGCGGCGCCGCCGGTCCCGATCGTAGTTATCCGAACAAAGACGGGTCTTTGGACGCGATCGGTTGGGACTCTCGCGACGGTAGCTTCTACGAGAGCGGCTATGACTTCATGGGGTACTGCAACCCGAGCTGGGTCTCCGCCTTCACCTGGCGCGCCCTCGCCGATCGCATCGACGCGATCAGCGCGCTCTCCGTCGCAACCCCGAGCGGACCGACCGTCCCCGCCGGCGGCAACGGCCTCGTGCGCCCTGGATCGCGGGCAAAGTCCTACCGCATGATTCACGTCGACGGGGAGGGGGCCCTGCGTGCTGGCGCCGCGACCACACGCCGCGGGACCCCGGAAGGGGACGCGGTCACCCTGCGCGCCGCCGACGGAACGACGCTCACGGGCGCCTACTACGGCTACGACGAAATTCCCGGCGGCTACTTGCTCGTTCCGAACGTGCGTAACTCCCGAGAAACCTTCGTGATCGATCAGGGGGCCGGTCTCGTGAAGACCGGCGCCACCGTCACCTTCTGATCGCGACCGCTTTAGCGCTTGCGGCGCGGGCGGCTGTGAGACGTCGGGATCACGACCTCGCGGGGGCGCGATGCCTTTTGGGGCTCTTCGCGCCGGTAGGCACCGGGAACGCTTGCCGAGGCGCCCGCCGGAGCGGCGTCGCGGCGGTAACTCTCCGTCGGTGCGAGCTTGGCGCGCTGCCCTTCGCCCCATTTCCGGAGGCGCGCCGCGTAGCCGGGGTCCTTCCCCTTCGCAACGAGTTCAATTTCCAAGAGATCAATCGCCGGGCCGAACCACTCGCTCGCGACGATCCGCCGGAGGAGACGCTCATCGCCCCGTTCCAGGCGCGGCAGCGCGGGGAGGAGGCGGCGGAGCCCGTCGGCGACGCGGCGGGGGAGGAATCGTTTGAGCACCAACGGTTCGAGGAATTCGCCAATCTCTGCCGAAGGATCCTTCGCGCCGTTGGTCGCCTCGCGGATCGGCTCGATGAGCAGCGCTGCCCAGAGGACGAGGTCGTCGAAGGCGGCCGACGCGGTGTCGAGATCGCCGCTCTTCTTTCGCGCATCGAGGTGGCGCATCCGGCGGAAGAAGCGGGTCCCGCCACCGGTCGTGCCGGCGTCGTCGTCGAGAAATGCAGCAAGATCGGGAAGAAGCACGGCCATCGCGCCGAGCTCCCAAAGGAGCCACATCGAGCGGTGGGCGGCGCCGCCACGGAGGAGGCGCAGGATCTCTTCGGAGACCCGTGGTGGGGCGGCGCGTTCGAGGTCGTGGCGGGTCTGGACGAGGGCGTCGTAGACCTCCGGCGTAAGACCGAGATCGAGGCGCGCCGCGAATTTAACGGCGCGGAGAATGCGGACCGGGTCTTCCCGGAAGCGTACGGCCGGCTCGCCGATGGTGCGGATGGCGCGGGCTTCGACGTCTGCCATGCCGCCGCACCAATCGAGGACCTGACGACGCTCCAAGTCGTAAAAGAGCGCATTCATGGTGAAATCCCGGCGCCGCGCATCTTCGGGGGCGTCGCCGAAGGCGTTGTCGTCGCGGATGAGGACGTCTTCTTCGCCGTCTTCGCTGCTCAGGCCACCGCCGGGATTTCGGCGGAAGGTCGCGACTTCAATGACTTTGTCGGAACCGAAACGGACGTGGGCCAGGCGGAAACGGCGTCCGATGATCCGGCAGTTCCGGAAGAGGCTGCGGACGTCTTCCGGGCGGGCGCTTGTCGCGATGTCGAAGTCTTTCGGGCGCGCCCCGAGGAGGAGGTCGCGCACGCAACCACCGACCAAATACGCTTCAAAGCCGCGCTGTTCGAGGCGACGAACCACCTTGGCGGCGTCTTCGTCGATGAGGCTGTCGTCGAGGGGGGCATCGTGGCGGGTGAGGCCGGTGTTGCCATGGCGCTCACCCGTCGTGGCGCGACGGATCGGCGCTGTTTCCACGCGCGGTTCCGGGCTGCGGGCGGGGCGATCGATGCGATCGGCGCCGCGCCGGTAGGGGTCGATGCTGCCGCGGGGCGCGGGTTCCGCGCTGCGGGCCGGGGAAGGCTCGCTCTCCTCGAAGCGGAAGGAGGGGAGTTCGGGAAGCTCGGGCGAGCCCGGTCGGCGGTCGCGAGGTCGGGGCATAAATTCAGGAGGGGCGTAAAGGCCCAAAATTCTGTCAGAAATGCGTGCTCGGCAGCGGGCTCTACCTCAAGCCGCCCTGCAGGACGGGGGAAGGGTGCGAAAGCCGGAGGCACTGGGGGCCGTCGAACCAAAGCGGGAGACGGCAGAGAGGCGGAGCAGCGCGACCGAGATCGCCTTGCACAAGTTGCTCCTCGCCCGCTACCGCGGATCGAGGAACAAGATGAGACGCTAGCAGGATTGGGAATTGCGCAACATGACTTCCGTCGTTGTCGCCATCGCGATACCGTTTGCGGGCGTCCGGCGTTCGGACGCTGTCGCTTTGTTCTCCGATCCGGTTTCGCCGGGCGGAGACGAACTTGTTCCTCGATCCGCGCGAGCGGGCGAGGACGAAGTTGTTGGAAACCGATGCCGCTCGAGCCCGCCCGACTCGCCGATTTTCAGATTCTCGGCCCTATTGGGAAGGGGGCGACATCGCACGTTTACGACGCGATCCATCGCGCGACGGGGCGACCGGTCGCGATCAAGACGCTGCAGATTGCATCGACTGACGACCACCATGAAATCGCCGAGCGCTTCGCCCGTGAGGCGCTCGTCGTGGCGAACGTTCGCTCGCGCTATGTTGGGCAAATTCTGGGGTTTGGCTTCGATCGATCCCAGCCGTTCCTGGTGCTTGAGCGTCTTCGCGGCGAGACCATCGACAGCCTCCTCCGGCGGGAGCGCGTCGTGCCCGTTCGCCAGGGGCTCGCTTGGATGGCCGAGCTGATGGCCGGCCTCGCCGACTGTCATGCGGTCGGCGTTATCCACCGCGATATCAAGCCGGCGAATGTCTTCCTCGTTCACAGCCCGAACGAGCCCCCCTACGCGAAGGTCATCGATTTCGGCATCGCCCGCACCGATCGCGGCATGGAAGATCTGACGAGCGCCCAGCACCTCCTTGGGAGCGTCGGCTACATGGCGCCGGAGCAGTTCTTGACGGCGCTTGGCGTCGGCCCCAACGCCGATATTTACGCGGTCGGAGTTACCATTTTTCGCTGTTTTTCTGGGCGTTTGCCGTTCATTAGTAAGAACGTCCACGACGTCATTCGGCGGAAGATGGAACAGGAAGCGCCGCCCCTCTCGTCGGTGCCCGATGCGCCGCGGCTTCCGCCCCTCGATGCGTTTCTCGGTCGTGCGCTCGCGCGTGATCCCCAACTCCGCTTCCGTACGGTGCGGGAAATGCTCGATTCCTGGGGGGCGATGCGCCGCGCCATCGATGCGATGGCGCTCCTCGGGCCGCCACGGCCTTCCTTCGAAATCCAAGAAGAGGTGAGCTTCGCGTCGACCGCCGAGAACGCGTCCTCCGATCCGGCGGTCGTGCCGCCGCTTTCGGCGTCAAATATGCCGCCAACGCCCCGAATTCGAAGGGTTTCTGCGACTACTCTTGCGAGCCCGGCGGCCGTCGACCTGCGCCCGGTGCCACCGCCCGTGCCGGCTCCGCGGCTGGGCGGCCGTGGATTCGCGACGCTCCGGTCGTTGCCCCCGCTCTCGGCGAAGCCTGCCGCTCGCCCTCTTCGCGAAGACGACGGGCCGACCCAGACCTACGACCGCGATGAGCTCGATCGGCTTGTCGGCGGCCGCGACGTGGGAAACGGCGTGGAGCCCCCTGCAGACGCGCCTCACGACACCGAGCCGCCGACCCGCCAGTAGCGGTTTGCGCGCGGGTTGGTCGCAAGATCTCTAAATAAATCGGCTAGATCGTCTCGTGTCCTGGTCGCCTAAACGACCGCCAACGCAGGAACTATGCCGAAGGCGAGGATCGATCGTTGACGCGTTGCTTCGGCTGATTAGGTTGCGCGCACAAACGACGGGCCCGGAACCGGCGGTTGGGATTTCCCCGCCGCCACATCCTCGCAAAGTTCGGTCTTTGGCCGACGCGCGGTTCATCCCTAAGCCGCGAGGGGGTTCGTCGAAGGTCACGGTTCCGCGGCGCCGTCGCGGCTACCCCCACAGCGACAAAGCGGACGTCTCGTCCGCACTTTTGGAGGCATCAATCATGGGAAAGATCATCGGTATCGACCTCGGGACGACGAACAGCGTTGTTGCGATCATGGAAGGGCGCGAGCCGAAGGTGATCGTCAACGAAGAAGGCGCCCGCACGACCCCCAGTGTCGTGGCGTGGGATGACAAAGGCGAGATCCTCGTCGGTCAAATCGCAAAGCGCCAGGCGGTGACGAACCCGGAAAACACGATCTTTTCGGCGAAGCGCTTTATCGGGAAGAAGTTCGACGAGGTCGGCTCCGAGCTGAAGCGCGTCCCCTACAAGATTTCGCGCGCCTCCAACGGTGACTCCGGTTTTGACATCCGCGGCAAGCAGCTCTCTCCGCCGGAAGTGAGCGCCAAGGTCCTCCAGAAGCTCAAGAAAGCGGCGGAAGACTTCCTCGGCGAGAAGGTCACCGAAGCGGTCATCACCGTCCCCGCCTACTTCAACGATGCCCAGCGCCAAGCGACGAAAGACGCCGGCCGGATCGCCGGTCTCGACGTCAAGCGCATCGTCAACGAGCCGACGGCAGCAGCGCTCGCCTACGGCCTCGACAAGAAGAAGGACGAAGTCATCGCCGTCTACGACTTCGGCGGCGGCACCTTCGACATCTCGATTCTCGAGGTGAGCGAAAACATGGTGCAGGTCATCTCGACGAACGGCGATACCCACCTCGGTGGCGACGACGTCGACGACATGATCATCGATTGGATGATCGCCGAATTCAAGAAGTCCTCCGGGGTCGATCTTGCGAATGACAAGATGGCACTCCAGCGTTTGAAGGAAGCGAGCGAGAAGGCGAAGATCGAGCTCTCTTCGATGCAAGAGACCCAGATCAACCTCCCCTACATCACCGTCGGCGCTGCCGGCCCGGTCCACCTCGACCTCCGCCTCTCCCGCGCGAAGTTCGAGCAGATGATCGCGCCGCTCATCGAGCGCACCATGGAGCCGGTCAAGAAGGCGCTCAGCGACGCGAAGAAGGGCCCGGACGGCATCAACGAGGTCATCCTCGTCGGCGGCTCGACCCGCATCCCGCTCGTCAAGGAGACGGTCAAGAAGTTCTTCGGCAAGGACCCCCACCAGGGCGTGAACCCCGACGAAGTCGTCGCCATCGGCGCGGCGGTCCAGGCGGGCGTCCTCTCCGGTCAGGTCAAGGACATGGTCCTCCTCGACGTCACCCCGCTCTCCCTCGGCGTCGAGACGCTCGGCGGCGTGACCACGGTCATGATCCCGCGCAACACGACGATCCCGACCCAGCGCAAGGAGGTCTTCTCGACGGCGGCCGACAACCAGCCGAGCGTCGAAATCCACATCCTTCAGGGGGAGCGCACCGAAGCTCGCTACAACCGGAGCCTCGGCAAGTTCCACCTCGAAGGGATCATGCCGGCGCCCCGTGGCGTCCCGCAGATCGAGGTCACCTACGACATCGACGCGAACGGCCTCATCAGCGTTTCGGCGCGCGACAAGGCGACGAACAAGGAAATCTCGAAGCGCATTGAAGCCGGCTCCGGCCTCACCGAGGCGGAGATCCAGAAGATGGTCTCCGAAGCGGCCGCCCACGAGGAAGAAGACAAGGCGAAGCGCGAGTCGGTCGAGCGCCGTAACAAGTTGGATTCGCTCTGCTATCAGCTTGAGAAGCAGATCTCCGAGAACAAGGACAAGCTCCCCGGCGAGCAGGTCACGTCCCTCGAAGCGCTCATCAAGGAAGGTCGCGAAGCGATCGAGAAGCAGGACGACGCCGTGATCACGAGCGTCCTCGAGCGCCTCGAAGCGCAGGCCCACAAAATGGCCGAAGCGGTCTACGGCGCCAACGGCGCGGGCGCCCCGGGCGCAGCCGCTCCGGGCCCCGAGGCCGGTGCCGCGCCGGGTGGCAAGGGGAACGTCGTCGACGCCGAGTTCGAAGAAGGCTCGCCCTGAGCGTTCCTGAGCGTTCCTGAGCGTTCGCCTGGCTGCTTTGCCGGGTGAAGACAAAGAGACCCTCGGTCCCGCACGGGATCGGGGGTTTCCTTTTTGGCCCCCCAATTCCGGGGGGAATTGCGCGGATCCTGGGCAAAACACGGGGAATCGTGCGAGCATCGCCGATCATGACGAGGCTTGCTCCGGGGACGGCGATTGGCGACGACTTTGTGATCGAGCGCGCGCTCTCCGAGGGGGGAATGGGGGCCGTTTACGTCGCGATGCAGCGGTCGACGGGCGTCTCGCGTGCCGTGAAGACGATGCACGGTGAGCTGCTTGGCGATGAGCGTCTCCGCGCCCGTTTCGTGGAAGAGGCGCGCCTCGCCGCGACGATCCCGAGCGACCACGTGGTGAAGGTCCTCGGGGCCGGCTGGGACAGCCATTTGGGGCTGCCTTGGCTCGCGATGGAGCTCCTTCCCGGGAAGCCGCTGACGACGGTCCTTGAGCAGATTGCGCCATTTTCTCCAGCGCTTACCGAAAAAGTCCTCGAGCAGGCCTGCCACGGCCTCGGCGCGGCGGCGGCGCTCGGGATCACGCACCGCGACGTCAAACCGGACAACCTCTTTGTGAGCCCGTCGAACACGGTCGGTCTCCCGTTTGTGCTGAAAGTCCTCGATTTCGGCATCGCCAAACAGACGCTCGGCACCGGCCCGAAATCGACGCAGGTCGTCGGCACGCCGTTTTGGCTCGCCCCCGAGCAGACCGACACCCGCCCGCGCATTTCGCCGGCGACCGACGTGTGGCCGATCGGGCTCGTCGCCTTCGCGTGCCTCACCGGGAAGAACTTCTGGCACACCGCCTACGAGCCGGAGGCTTCTATGCAGGCCTTCCTTCGCGAGCTGGTTATCGATGAAATTCCAGCCGCTTCTGTGCGTGCCGCCGAGAGTGGCGCCTCCGTGCCCGGTTGGTTCGACGGGTGGTTTTCCCGCTGCGTCGCGCGTGATCCGTCCGCCCGATTTGCCGACGCTCGCGAGGCCTTCGCCGCCTTCGCCGCCGCCCGGGAAGCCTCTGGCGATCACGCGGTGGTCGCTGCGAGCGAGACGACCCGCTTCCTCGCCGCGCTTGCTGGCGCGCCGGTGCCTTCGTCGGTTCCGGTGACCGCCTACGTAACGCCGCCGTCGGCCCCGTCGCCGCTGACCACGCCCGGTGAGCCGCTGCCGAGCGCACCCCCCACCGAGTTCGGCCTGGTGACCCGCCCAGAAATCCCGGCGACGCGCACGGAAGTCCCCGGGATCCGCACGGAAATTCCACGGGCAGCCCCACCGGGACAGCCTTCGAAACCTTCGCGATCCCTTGCTATTTTGGCCGTTCCCGCGCTCCTGCTCGTCCTTGGGATCGCCTACGCCGCCTGGCCGAAACCGGCTCCAGTCGCCCCCGAGCTTGCGCCGGTCGCTAGCGCCACGGCGACGACGTCGTTCTCCGGGAGCTACGCCAAGGCGGCCGTCGCGGCGATGAGCGCCCAGGACTCCGCAGAACCGGTCGACCCCGCAGCGCCCGCCCCCTCGAACGACCTTGGGAGCCTCGCGCGCGCGAGCGCACCGGCACCTGCAACCGCCGCGGCCCCAGCGCCGAAAGCTTCGGAAAGTGCTTCCGACAGGCTCGATCGCCTCCTGATTGACACGACCGCCGGCGGCTACAGCTGCGTCGTCGGCGCCGAGGCGGCGGTGCCCTGCTCGCTCAAGAAGCTCGGAAATGGCTACGTGCTGATCATGCAGGAGCGCGGGCGCTACTTCTCGGGAACGGCGACGCCCGCAGGCGAAACCTTGATGACTTTCAAGGGGATCTACAACGACAAGTCGGATCCGACGAAGAACATGCAGTCCTCCGGCAACCTCTTCAAAGCGGGGAAAGGGTGGTTCCTGCCGGCCACCACCCTCACCCCGGGGCTTCGATTGCTGCGCTGACCCGCGACTACCGCCTCAGAGCGCCGACTTTCCGTCGCGTTTGACGGCGGTGAGGTGGCGGAGATCTCCGGTGATCGTCCGGGAGAAGTCGCTGCCGCTGACGGCCTTCTTGCCGTTCTTGGTCACGTCGGTCTTGATTTCGCCATAGAACTCGAGCTCATCGCCCGCTTTGAAGGCGAAGCCCGGGGGGAGTTCACTGACGGCGATCGTCGCTTTGAGGTGGAAGGAATCCTTCCCCTCTTTGCAGTGGAGATCGTGGGTGAACTTGCCGTCCGAGTTGATGCCGTTGATCTTCCCCTTCGTGCAGGCGTAGTCGAAGTGGGAGACCTCTTCTTTCGCAATTTCAAGGCCGGTTGCCGTGATCTTCACGACCTTGAAGCCGTCGAGGGTCGCGATCTTCAGTCCCGATTTGTCGTAGTCGGCCCCTTCGACGCGCTGGATGCGCGGGATCCGAATCCCATTCGGCATTTCGAGCTTCCCCGAGCCCTCCGTCCGGAGCGCTTCTTCCTTCTTGCGGAGGGTCTTCTGGACCTCCTCTTTCGTCACTTCCGGCCACTTTACGCCGCGGTGCTGCTGGTCGCTCTGGACGACGATCGGCAGCTTGACGAGCGTCGGCGTGCCGCGCTCGGCCGCCTGGGCGCAGTAGGTGTCCTTCTCGAAGGCGTCGTCGCTGGAGAAGGCGCGCCCCTCTTTTGCGAGGCGCGGTGAGGCAAAAACCTCGGAAAATGCGCGGTTTGCCGTCGTCGTGAAGTTGTGGGTGGAGCCCTTCTGGTAGGCGACCGCCGCCGCCGCGACCTCAAAGCCGAAGCCGACGTCCCCCTGGATGCGGAAGCTGTCTTTGGTCGCGCCGATCTTCGCGTCGATCCGGGCCGTCTGGACCTTCTTCGCGAGCTCGACGAAGCCCTTCGAGGCGACGTACCAGTTCGGCTCCTTCACGAGCTTGTCGAGCTCGGGGCGGAACTGGGCGGCGATCTTCGCGTCGGCCGCGCGGAACGCCGCGTAATCTTTGCCACAAGCGTCGATCCAGGTGCGGTTCGCGGCCGCCTGGAGGGCGAGGGCGGCGTTCTCCTCGGCGTTCGTCCAGTCGGTGTTCTTCCAGCCGACGATCCAGGCCGGATCCGGGTTCTGGGCGGTGCCGAAGCCCTTCTTGTCGACCTTCGCGTCGGTGACGAGCGTGAGCGGCTTGCCGTAGGCTTTTTCGAGGGCGGCGGCGTCGGTGAAGGTCCAGCCGGTGTAGAGGCGCTTGGCGTCTTCGGTCCCGCCGGCGTGGGCGAGCGACGGGGCTGCGGAGCCGGCGAGGGCGATGGCGAGGGCGATGCGCGAGGCGGTCTTGATAGAGGGCAGCCTTAGCCCCGCTCGCGGCTCGCGGCGCGTCAAAGCCGATCAAAAGGCGTAGCCGAGCGTCCCGTCGATGTGGACGCCGAGCTTGGAGAAGCTCGGGTCGTCGCTGCTGGGGCTCGTCGCGGTCCCGGCCACCCGGACGCGATGCCACTGGCCGCCGGCGCCGAGGCTCAAATGCAGATGATCGGCCAGAAGAAATGCATAACCGACCGCCAAGCCCCCCGCGAGCATGCTGCCCGGTTTCTGCGTCGCTTCGCGGGTTCCGTGGACGTAGCCGGCCTGGAAAAAGGGGCTCAGCCAGAGGCCTCGCGGCGCCGCGCCGGTGACGAAAAAATAGGGGCGCACGCGCAGGTAGGCGCCGCGGACGTCGTCGATGTTCGGGGTCGTCGTCCACGGCTGGTAGAGGCCGCCGGTCAGCGAAATCGCGAGGCGCGGCGAGACGTTGCGCTGGTAGCCGGCGCCAACCACGTGGAGCCCGAGATCGGCGAGGACGACGTTCTTCGGAAGTTCCTTCGGCGGCAAATCGACGCGATCGGCCTCTTCGGCGCCAGGGTCGTGGGGGTCGTGTGCCGGGGCCATTTGGGCCTGTGCCGCCCCGCCAAGCAGAGCGAGCGCGACCGGCAAAGCGACGATTGAAAAATGCTTCATCACGGGCGGGGCGCTCAGCGGCCGGAGAGGAACCCGAGCTTTTGAAAGAGCGCTTCCGGCGTGTGTTTGACGACCGGCATGATCGCCTGCCAGAAGCGGGGCACGTAGGCCTCGGGGACCTTCTGATCCATGGCGGCGACGATGTCTGCCGCGACCTTCGCCGGCTTCCCGAAGAGGGCGTGTTTGCTGTGATCTTTCGTCATCGGCGTGTCGACGGGGCCGAGCTTGAGCGTCGTCACCGAGACCTTCGGATAGAGGCGGGTGCGCACCCCCTGGAGGTAGATCCCGAGGGCCCCCTTGGCGGTGCCATAGGTGTAATTTCGCGGCCTTCCGCGATCTCCGGCGACGGAGGTGATCACGCCGAGGCGCCCGGTCCCTTGGCGTTCGAGGTGGTTGGCGATCGGGACGAGGAGCGCGACGACCGACAGGAAGTTCGTCCGCAGGATCGCCTCGGCGGCGGCGAATTCCTTTTCGGTCGCGAGCTGATCGCCGAGCTCGCCGTGGGCGATGAGCACCTGATGGACGGTGGTGAGCGCCGTCCACGCGCGATCGATGAGCGCTTCCGCCCCCGAAAGATCATCGAAGTCGGCGACTTCCGTCGTGACGGTGCCGCCAGCCACGGTTGCCCGTTCGGCGACGCGCGCGAGCTTCTCCGCGTTGCGCCCGACGAGGTGGAGGCGAGCCCCCCGCTGGCCATGCAGGGCCGCGACTTCTGCGGCGATCGACGACGTGGCACCAAGAATGAGGACGCGCTCCATCCCCCGCGGTTACCTCATTTGAGCGTGATCGTCGCCTCGTACTAGCTGCGGACGTCGACCGTCGGATCGATCGGCCGAACTACGTGCCAATTCGCGAGGTACCGAGCGACCGCTTCCTCGGCGAAGGCGTGCACGCAGGGGGAGAGCTTCTCCTCCTTCTCGATGAACATGGCGCCGTCGTTGTATTCGAAGCCGAAGCGGAACGTGTACTTCCCCGGCTTCACACCGGCGCAGGTGCGGGGGCTCTCGTCGAAGTCGTAGGTGTACGTTTTGCCAAGCAGTTCGCCGAGGTACTTCACCCCCGTGCTGCAGGAGACCTTCCCGCCGTCGGTGTCGCAGGCGGTCGAGTGGACGGTGAGCGTCTTGAAGACCGGCTCTCTTTTGGCGGGCGGATCGGCGCTCGCGGCGCTCGAAAGCGCAAGGATTCCAAGTCCAAGAACGAGGGCGGCGGAGCGTTTGGCGACGGGCATGGTGGCAGGGTAACGCCGGTTACGCGGAAGCTGTTCCGCGAACGTCTCTAGGCGCGTCCGCCCGGAAGCGCCGAAGGCGGTGAGGAAACGGCGCGCAGGACTCGTTGACACCCGCGCCGAGGTCGGATACGCCCGCTGCTGCCTGCGTCGCTAGCTCAGTTGGATAGAGCGTTGGTCTCCGAAGCCGAAGGTCGTAGGTTCGAATCCTACGCGACGCGCAAAACCCCTCCTGCCGAATCCCGGCGCGAGGGGTTTTTCGTGGGCGACCGCCTTAGGCCTTCTCCGATGCAACCGCGTCGTTCTCGAGGGCTTTGAGGAGCTTTTCCAGGGCGGGGCCGGCGAATCCGGCAGTCTTTTGCGGGGCGAAGGCCCCGAGCACGAGGGCGCCGAGGATGAAGGCCAACACCGCGCTCGCCCCGTCGTGGGAGAGACGGCCGGAGGATCGCTGGTGGATCGTCTCGATCTCGCCGTCGACGAGTCGCCGAACGTGGGAAAATAACGTGGGATTACGGACGGCTTCCGCAAGAATGCCGACCCAGCAGCGCGCGGCGACCGTGTCTGCGGTTCTGTCGAGGCGAACGGCGGCGGCGCCGTAGGCGCGGAGGGGGCTCGGTTCGTGACCGGCATCGTGGGAGCGGCCAGGTTCCTGCTCGATGGCGCGGGTGCGCTTCCGGAACCGCGCGATAAGATCCTTCAGAAGAGACTCCAGCAGTTCGTCTTTGCTGGCGAAATAGTGGTGCACGAGGCCCGGAGCTACGTCCGCTTCGGCGGCGACGGCGGCGATCGTCGCCCCGGCGAAGCCGTGCTCCGCAAGCACCCGCGCGAAGGCACCCAGGATCTCGGCGCGCCGTTCCTCGCGCAGGCTTGGTCGTCCCATACCTTGGTAGGCTAACCAATCTATCGCCGCGAAGGTCGGCGCATGAGTTCACGCCCCCTCCTCGAAGCAGCCTTCTGGCTCTTCGGCAGTGCCACCACGGTGTTCGCCCTCTATTCCGGCGGCGGCATCGTCGTCCCGTTCCTCCTTGCCCCCGGCCGCCTCCGTCTCCGCGTCGCGAAGGCCCGTCCGTCGGCGTCGACCCGCGACTTGGCGGGCAGAGGCGACGCCGGAGACGGCGGGCCCGCAAGGACAGGGGCCCGTCCGTTCGCGACCGCCAGCGAAATTGCTGGGAGCGGCGTCGCGAGAGACGGCGGGCCCACTTCGACAGGGGCCCGTGTCTCGCTCTCCGGCATCGACCCGACCGCGATCGCGGTCTCGTCGTTTGGGATCGGAATTTTTCCCGCGATTTTCGCCCCTTTCGGAAGCTGGGGCGCTTGGGTTGGCGTCGTTGTCGGCGCGGTCTTGTGCGGCTTCGGGTGCCGCCTGCGCGTTCACGCCACGCCCGCGCGGACGACGGTGGTTCGCACGGTGTTGTTCGTCGTCCCCTGGCGTTGGCGCTCGTACGCGAGCCCCCCGTCGGCGTTCGTGGATGGTTGGGGGGACTTCTCCGACCCGGAGTCGCTCCAGCTCGCCTTCGACGGCGAAGAGGAGCCTTTGGAGCTCGGCTGGGGAGGAGACCCGGGGCCCTCCTGCGACGCGCTCGCCGCGCGCATCAACGAGGCCATGGCCTCCTTGCAGCATCCGCGATGACGGTTGTCGCCGCCGCGCACGAGACGACGACTTACTCCGCGCTCTCGTAGACGGAGCACTCGATACGAACCGGGTTTGAGATACCGGCGATCTTGGCCTTCCCGAACTCGGTCGCCGCCGCGTTGAGCGCCTCCTGGGAGAGCGTCGCTTCGCGGTATTCGCAGAGGTCGGGCCAGCCTTCGTTGCTGCCGCTCACCCGCGTCATCACGGAGACGATATTCGTGTTCGTGGTGCGACGGCCCGTCACGACCCCGTACGCGTTTCGGACGAGGCTCCACTCGGGCACCGCGATCCATGCGATCTTCGCCTTCGGGTAGGCGTATTGCGAGGAGTTACGGACCTCTGCGAGAATTTTCGCGTCGCCATCGATCGGCTTCGCGAGCGGGCGCGTCGCAAACGCGGGGGCGTTCGGCCAGGGCCCACACGCGGTGACGCCGATGGCGATCCCCAAGAGCGCGCTTACGACCGAAGCTGTTCTCCGATGCGGGGTTTCGCCGGGCGCAGACGATGGTTTTGCCATCGGCGCTCCGTACCGCCCCGAGGTTCATCGTCCGGCCGCGCGTCGTTCACAACGGACGGGCTTGGCGGCGGCGCGGCAGCCAGTGTTTCCATGAGCAGGGCGAGCTCGTCCTGCTCATCGGCCGGCAAGCAGCCCGCGGCCGTGATCGCGTCGAAGACGTCGAGCCCTTCGCGGACCGGGAACCACGTGACAGTGTCGCTCGCAACCGCAAGAAAAGTTTCCGGATTCGCGATCCCGAGCGCTTCGCTGTGGCCCACGAGGGCCTTCCAACACGCGGCCAACGCACGCCCATGCCAGTGGGAGCGGTTCGGCACCGCCCACACGCGATCAAAGCGGAGGACGATCCGCACCGCCCGATCCCGCCGGAACCGCATGTATTCGCTGACGATAAGAGGGAGCGGCGCCGCGAACACTACCCCCACGAACACGGCGGCGATCGGCTGAACGAAGGCCAGCGCCACCACGCCAAGCACCGGAAGCGCCATCGCGAGCTGCCACGGCGCGAGGCTCCACCGTTCGCGCCAGCGGGCCTTCCGCCGCCACGCCTCGACCGCCGGCACCACGACCGGCTCACGGGTCGCTAACGTCCTGTAATCGGTCGCTTTCACGTGCCACGCTCGCCAGCGAGGGCGACGCAATAGCCGCTCGCAAAGAGCTCGTTGCTGGTCCGCGGGTCGCGCCCGTCGACGTACTCGAGGCGAAACCGGAGCGGCTCCGTCGACGCGTCCGTCCGCGAAGCGGGAGACGGCGCGTCGTTGCCAGCGGACGGGGGCGGGCTCGCGAGGATCGCGACGATCCGCGCAAGATCGGCCCCCTCGCGGGTCCGTTGTGAAGGGGCCCGCCGTCTCCGGCGTCGCCGCGGCCAGCAAATTCGCTGGTCGACGCCGACGGACGGGCCCCGGGCAAACATCCGTTGGCGAGGGGGCCGAAGACGGCGAGCCCTTCGTGAACAGGGAACCAGCGATCGGTGTCGCTCGCAACCGTAAGAAATACTTCCGGATTCGTGACCCCGAACTCCTCCGCGCGGGCCACGGTTTCTGACCAGCTCGCGGCAAGCGCGCTGCCGAAATAATGGGCGCGCGTCGGCACCGCCCGCGGTCGATCGAAGCGAAGAACGATCCGCACCTCCCGCTCCCAACGCGCCTGATGAAGTTCATAGACGGTGAGCAGCGTGCCAAAAGCGGCCAGCAGGAGGCCGACTCCGGCGGCAAGCGGTTCGGCGACCGCGAGGGCGACCGCCAGCGTCATCACGCCGCTCACCACGAAAGGCGCCGTGATGAGGACCGCAAGCGCCTTGCGCCACCGTTTGTCGCGCCCGGCTTTCCGTCGCCAGGCCTCTACCTCCGGCTCCACCGTGACCGGCTCATGGGTCGCTAACGTCCGGTAATCGCGTGGTTCCACCGTCGGTTTCAGGCGCGCAGGTCGCGGGTCTGGCCGACGCAATAGCTGCTCGCGAAGAGCTCGTTGGCGCTGCGCCCGTCGCTTGCATCGACGTACTCGAGGCGAAACCGGAGCGGTTCGTTGGACTTGCCCTTCCGCCTCGACGGGCTCGGCGGCGGCGCCGTCGAAAGCGTATCCACGAGCCGCGCAAGGTCGGCCTGGTCTTGGGCACCGGGCAAGCAGCCGTTGGCGAGCGCTCGGAAGACGTCGAGCCCTTCGCGGACGGAGAACCACCGATCAGTTTCACTCGCAACAGCCAGGAATCCTTCCGGATTCGCGACCCCCAGCGCTTCCGCGCGGGCCACGATTTCCTTCCAACTTGCGGCAAGCGCGCCCCCGTCCGCCACGGAGTGCGTCACCCCGGGGCGATCCCACCGAAGAACAATCCGCGCCTCCCGCTCCCAGCGCGCCTGCCGAAACCCATGGATGCTCATCAGGGTGCCGAGAGCGGCCAACACGAGGCCGACTCCGGCGGCGAACGGGTCACCGAGCGAAACGCCGAACGCTGCCACCAGGACCCCGCACAGCGCCACCGGGACCACGGTTACGGTCACACGCACCTTACGCCCCGCTTCGCGCCGCGCCACCTCCCGTCGCCAGGCCTCGACGGCCGGCACCACGACCGGTTCACTCGTCGCTAACGTCCGGTAATTCGGCGCCTCCACGGCTCTCCGAGTTAGTCGGTTTCGCGCCCGCTATCAAACCCGGGTCGGGATTTTCCGCCGCGAGCGCCCCCCGCGCGAGGCAGCTGTTGAGGACGGTGAGCCGCATCGAGAGACGGACACACCACGCGATCGGCGCGAGCAGGACCGCGAGGCTCATCCCCGGCCCGGACAGGATGTTGACCACGATCCAGCCGACCACCAAGAAGCCGGCGAGCATGCGGTTCGCGACGCACTGCTCCTGCTCCCGGCGAACGCGCGCCAGGTCGATGGGCGCCCCGAAAGGGTGGTTGTTGCTCGTCCGCCCGGAACCGCCGAAGGCGGTGAGGAAACGGCGAGCACAGATTCAGTTGTCGCAAACGACGGTCTTCTGCGTCGTCGGGATGCCGCAAAAGTCACAGCTCAATGCGATCGTCGCCGGCTGGCGGTAAGGCCCGGAACTACGGTGGCTCATTGCTTCCTCTCCTGCAAATCATCGGGATGGGCGACGCAATAGCCGGTCGCGAACGCCAGCACGCCCATCACCGCGAAGGGGCCCGTCGTAACAAGCGCGATTGCTTTACGCGCCTCTCCGCGCCTTCGGGCGCTCCGTCGCCAGGCGTCGACCGCCGGCACGATCACCGGTTCGCGCGCCGCTAACGTTCGGTAATTGCGCGCTTCCACCGCCGGTCGACCTAGCCGGTTTCGCGCCCGCCATCAAACGGGGGGATGCCTCATTCGTGGGTCGCCCGCCAAAAGAGGAACCCGCACCAGCTGAGGAAAACAATCACCGCGATCGGGATCACAATCGCGAGCGTCTTCGGCGAGGGGTCGTCCTTCCGCTCGGGGGCGGTCGGCAGTGGGCGGAGGCTCATTTCTTCTTCTCTCGTACTTCTTCGAGGCGCTTCTGCGTCACCCGGCGGACCGCGTCCAAGGGCATCGGCTTCGTAAATGGGAATTGAACGGAGCCACGACCCTGTTTGAAGCCTTCGAAGTCGGCGGCAAATCCCTCAAGGGCGCGCCCCGGATAAAAGCCAACGTGCTTGGCAAAACCGGCCATGTGGACGACGTGGGATCCGTCGACGTCGAAGGTCGGAATTCCGTAGCTGATTGTCTCTTCCACGGAGGCAGCACCGCCATCGAGGAGCGCTTGGCGGATCGTTGCGCGGAGCGTCTCCAGGCGCTCATGGACGGCGGGCGGGAAGGGGGCGAGGTACTGATCTACGGGCGCGGGCGCGGACGGCATCGCCCAAGTCTACCGACGATTGACGCCCGCCCACCACCCAGAGCGCCTAAGCGGAGGCGAGCGCGGCCGTCTTTCGGCTGCCGTTGGTGAGGTGTCTCTTGCACGAACAATCGAAACAAACCGCCCGTGATCGCCTCCGGATCGGCGTTGTCGCCGCCCTTCTCGGCTTCTCTGCGCTCGCCGTGTGCGCGTCGGTCTGGATGCCGCTCGTCCTCGCCGCCTGGTTCGCGACGATCCTCCACCCGATCGTCGCCCGCCTCGAGCATCGCCTTGGCGGGCGTCGGCGTGCCGCAGGGGCGCTTGTCGTCATCGTCGCCCTCGGGGTGCTCGTTCCGTTGCTCGGCGTCGTCCTCGCGCTCGTGCCGGCGGTACGTGGGCTATTTTCTCAAATTCGTGGCGCTTTTCAGGGGGATGGATCCCTCGCATCGGCCCTCCTCGGGGACGGCTCCGACGCCACCCCGAGCCTGAGCCCCTTCGGCGCCGATGGCAGCGTCGACTGGACCGCCCTCGCGCGCCGCTACGGCGCCGATGCCTGGGGGGCCCTCGATACGGTCGCGTCGACGTCGGCCTCGGTCGCCTTCGACGTCCTCCTCTTTGTCACTGCACTCTACACGTTGGTCGTCGACGGCGAGCGCCTCTACCTCTGGATGGCCGAGACGCTCCCGGTCCCGCAAAAAGCGCTCGCCCGCCTCGCGCGCGCCTTCGTGGAGACCGGTCGTGGGCTCCTCGTCGCCGGCGTCGGGACGTCGCTCCTTCAGGGGCTCGTCGCCACCATCGCCTACTGGGCGCTCGGCGTCCCGCGTCCGTTCCTGCTTGGGCCGCTTACCGCCGTCTGCGCGATCATCCCGGTCGTCGGGACCGGCCTCGTCTGGGTGCCGCTCGCCATCGAGCTGGTGCTCACCGATCACGTCGCGCGCGGCCTCGGCGTCGTCGCCATCGGCGTCGGTGCGATCGGCGTCGTCGACAACCTGGCGCGCCCGTTTTTTGCGCGATTTGGAACCCTTAAGCTGCCGACGGTGGTCTTGCTCGCGGCGATGGCCGGCGGCGTCACCCTTTTCGGGGCGACCGGCGCCCTCCTCGGCCCGCTCCTCGTGCGGCTCGCCCTCGAGGCGCTTGCGATCGCTGCCGAAGCCCGCCGGAAGCACGAGCCCGAGCCCGAAAGCGACCCGACGGAATGACTACCGCCGCCCCCGGGAAGAGAGCGGCGGTTTGCACGTGCGTGAGACTCAGTTCGCGGGGGGGACGAAGAGGCCTTTCTTGAAGATCCGGAAGATCACGGTTCCACAAAAGTTTCCGGTGGCGGGCGGCGCGCGCACTTCGCCGAGGAGGACCGTGTAGGCCTGGCCATCGAGCGTTAGATCGCCCTGCTCGCCGCTCTAGAGCCCAAGTTCTCCGCTCGGAGTTCCGAAAATCACGACACCATCGCTCAGCGGTCCACACCGTGGCAGAAGCGTTGGGACATTTCCCGAAAGAAAACCGCCGCCCCCGGGAAGAGCGCGGCGGTTTGCGTGTGCGCGGGGCTCAGTTCGCCGGGGGGACGAAGAG
>DYPH01000196.1 GCA_020720045.1 Sorangium cellulosum
TTGCAGGCGCTTGCGTACATCCCGCTTCTGGACGCCCGGTCGCACGCTATCGGCACGTCCCTCTACACGTGCTCTGAACTGTATGCGACGGCGCCGACGATCGCCGATCTTGCGACGAAGAACGCCGCGTTCAAGAAGCTCTACAACTACCCCGCCTCAGCCGACCCGGTCGTAGCTCCGGCGCCCACGGATGGGGGGGACTTCTACCCGCCCATCGAAACGTGGCCGCCGACGAACAAGCGCCTCGACCACCTGACGCAGATCCTCCGCGGCGCGGGCCAGCTCACCAAACAGCTTATCGAGCGGAGCGTCGACAGCGACCTGGCGGCTGCCGCCGACAAAATCGCCGCCCAGTCTGCAGACGAGCGCCTCAGCTCCCTCTGGATCGCCCCGACCGACACGTTCAACTCGATGGCCCACGCGGCCCGGATCCTCTACGGGCGCCAAGCGACCTTGGGCTTTGAGGACGACGCCACGCTCCGTTCTGGGTGTACCCCGGAGCCGACCTCCACAAACTGGCTGACGCCGGACAAACTCTGGACCTTCTACGCGCCCCCCGCGTTCCTGGCTCGCGGGACGGACCGCGCCCTCCAGACGCGCGACGACCTGGAGGCCGACCGGCTCGTGTCTGCTGCCGGCCTGTTTGCACCTGCCGCGGAGATCGACGACCTCGCGACGGTCCGATCGACCTTGAATGACGCGCTCGGCGACCTCGCCTCGGGCAGCGGGACGCGCAGCCAACTCCGCGCGCAGCTGAACCTGGTCTCGGATGGCGCGCTCACGAACGCGCTCGCCCGTCAGGGGGCCGCCGCGGGCGTCCGCCTGAACGGCGATCCGCGGACGATGAGCGCCACGCAGGCCCTCGACGCCCTCGGCGCCGGCGCGGGTGTGAATATTCGCGGGAAGCTCCTCGTGGCGCCGAACCTTTTCACGCGTGACGTTGGGGCGCCGGATGCAGCCGCCGCGTTTGGCATGTTGCAGGGGGCCTCTACCTGCAAGGAGTTCGTCGGCTCGCAGACCGTGTTCGGAGAGCGCATCGCCAGCGCCGCCGACGCACGCTGGCAGCCGCGCCACCTCGCGTTCGCGATGCAAGACGCATTCTCCGTCGCCCAGCTCATCCGTGCCCGTGCCATTGTGCTCCGCGGGGCTGCGACGACCCAGACACCCGGGACCCCGGCCCGCGACGGCATGGTGAACGAACTCGACACGTGGGCGGGTGGCCTCCGTGTCATCGGGTCGATTGTAGGGGGGACGACGACCAGCAACGTCCAGATCGACCTCTTCGACGTCGATCTCAGCGCCTTTAAGTCGTCGACTCCTATCGACGACTTTGTCCTCGTCACAGGGTCAACGCCCGCAAAGGCAGCGCTCGCGGCTGCACGCGTGGCAGGGACCGCCGACGGCTCCGGGACGCTCCCGGGGACGGTGTACCCGGCGTCGCCGATCTCGCTCGGCGTCGTGGCGGAGAACACCCCGTCCAAGGGGCTCCTCCGAAAGCGCGTGCAGCTGACCTTCAACGACCTCCCCGCGGGGGCGTTCCTCAACCAGCCAGTCTTCGTCGTTCGCAAAGGGACCACCGGGAGCCCTGGCATCGTCCTCGGCGCCCTCCGGGAGCCGGCCGGCACCACGGTCCCCGCCTCCTTCGCGTACAGCCCCTTCCGCCGCGAGCTGGTCGAGCGCGTCTTCGCCTACCCGAAGACGAGCTCGACGCTCGGCGGGAGCCTCGGCGACACGCGGGACATGTGCATCCCGAACGTCCCGCGCGACCTCTACGTCCCCATGGAGAGTGAGACGACCAGCGACGGCGACGCCTACGAGTCGTCCTGGAAGCATTATCTCACCCTCGCGCGCCAGGCCGCCGACAAGGCAGACGGCCTCGGTCGTGAACTCCTCCAGGTCGGCTTCGACACCGACACGCGGAAGGAGGGCTTCGCGATGCAGCTTCAGGACTCCAGCGGCGGCGTCCCCAACGATTGCATAAAGGTCGTAAACGGGAAGGTCGACGCCTCCAAGTGCCCCCCTCCGATCGACTCCTTCCTCAACGAACGCACGGTCGACGCCGTCTTCCTCACGAGCGACCCGATCAAGAGCAACAAGAAGCCCGCGGACGACCGCGCGAAGCTCCGCGAGGTCCTCCGGTGCGACGTGCCCGGGGCGATTCCGTCGGCGGCGTGCGCGAAGCTGACGCCGTCGGTCATCCCCACACTCGTCGACGCGTCGAACCCCAAAATCCTCCCGGAAGAGGCGGGGCAAACGCGCTTCTACTACGCGGCGCTCGGTCTCCCGGGCGCACCGGCGACGTCCGGAGCCCCGATTGAGACCTGCACCGCGGTCGCCGAGCATGCGCCGGGTACCTACTCCGACGACCTCGAACCGGCCCTCGCGGAGGCTAAGCTCGACGACACGGACGGCGCGGGGGTCGCCACGTCCGGCCTCCGCGTTGAGGTAGATCTCGACGGCGAGTTCCGCGCGAGCATCAGTGGTGGCACGTTCCTGGACAGTCGGGTGACCCGACCCGAGGGACCGAACTTGATGTGGCCAGGCTGCGCGCGTTCGCCGAACAACGCTGCGAGCTGCTTTGCCGCCACCAACGTCAACGCCCCCCGCAACACCACGCTCGCGAAGGCGTTCAGCCGCTGCGCCTACAATGGAGCGATCGGCTGCGGTGGGGACGTCCAGGCGGCGCTCACCGGGATCCGTTGGGACCTTGAAGGGGCGACTTGGCTCGCCCACAGCATGGCCGGACGGATTCCGGCAGGAGCGATCACGACGCCGATCCCCGTCGCCGACTTCGGTCCGGGCGGGTCGGAGGGCCCTGCGGCGAACCATGCCTGTGCCCCCGTGATTTCGACCGTGGGTACGGGGCGCTGGGAGCAGGTCGGCAACCTCACGCTCCCTGCGAGCGCCGCTTGGCTCTCGACGCTGCCGAGCGAGGACGTCCGGCTCCTCTCTGACGCGGGCGGCGTCGTGCCGATCGGAGATGCTTTTCACCACATGCCGTCCGTCGACACGCTCCCTGCGTGGTACCAGGCCATCTATGCGCCGTCGGCGGCGACTGCCGGCCTGTGCTTTGCCGCGGGGACCCCGCGGCCGGGCGGCTCCTTGCAATACCTCCACATCGCCACCCGGACTGAAGCAGGCCGTTGGATGAAGGACCGCGCGGACGACCGTCTCGGCGGTCGGCTCGGCATGTCTCGGGTCTTGGCGGACAACACCGGCATCGCAATCGCTGAGATCGGGCCCGGACTCATCGGCTCAGCACGCGTCGCCCTCGCTCGGTGGAAGGACGGGCCGAACCACTTCGCCGGCTTCCTCGGCCAGCTAAAAGGCAACTTCGACGACGGGCGCTACGGGAATCGGGTGGAGGACCACTACGGGCTCCAATCCCGGCATCCTGAGGCCTGGGAGGCGTCTGTCTACAACGACGGGTCGGTCGGCGAGCCGTTCCGCTCCTTCGTGTATGCGGATCGCCTTGCAAAGCCCTGGTCCTGGTGCAGCCCGGGAACTCGCCGGTGTGGATATCTCCCCTCCTTCTACTCCGTTGATGACCTTCCAGCGGTGTTTGACTGGCACGGCCGCGGGAACGACCCGCTGTACGGAACCACCACCTGGTGGCCGTGCACCGAGCACGGGGACGACCGAGACCTCTGGGGCAAGTGCCTCGGAAACCCGGGCGAGACCCACGTGACGTCACAAAGTCTTTCGCAGCGCGCCCGCTTCTTCGTGAACAGCGGTGCACCGCGGACCGATGTCGACGCCCGGCGCCAGTTCGTCCAGTCGCAGGTGCTGACCTGCGTTGGCGGCGCGGCGGGGGCACTGCTTGCGTCCGACGCCCCGCCCTCGGTCTCGTCGGCGGATGACCTCGTCATTCTGCAATCCTGGCTCCGCGGGCAGCGCCGGATGGCGGCGCAACGCCTCGAACTCCTTGTCGCCGAGGATGTTCCACTCGCCGTCGTCCAGTCCTTCAAGGCTCGCAGCGTCGGGGCGACCGCGCTCGGCGGGCGCGCGGGCGAAGCAGCTTTGGGCGCGAGTGGTGCCCTCGAACGGACCGCCGCCGCGTACCGCACTGCGTTGGGTCAGATTGACGTGGTCGACGGCGCCATCAGCAAGCTCCGAAATTCACTCGATAAGGCGGACCAGGCCAAGGCGATCAACGACGCCCAGCGGCGCATCCAAGACTACAAGGCGATTCAGGACGGTGTCACCAGCGTGATGTCCTCGCTCTCTGGGCCGCCGAACGTTGGGAGCCTCGTCGGGCTCGCGGCTAACGCCACGATGGTAGCCCTCGTACAGTCGGCGACCGGCGACCTTCGAAACGCCGAAGACAAGCTCGCTGACGCCGGACGCCGCGAGCTCTTTATCGACTTCGCCGAGCAACTCCGGGTTGCCAGCGAAGGCAAGGACCAGGCGCTCTCCACGACGCGCCAGGCGGCCATCGACTTTCAGACGGCGCTCCTCCGGATCAAGACGGAGCGCGCCAAGTCCCTCGACCTAGCTGCCCGCGCCTCGGGGGCCGGCGTGTGGGAGTGCAAAACGACCACCGGCCAGACTGCCGAGTGCACGAGCCCGGTCAACACCGTGCTGAACCGGCGCTTTGCGGCGACGAAGATTCGTTACGAGGGTGCCCTCCGCGACGCACGTACCCTCGCCTACATCGCCCGCCGGGCGATCGAGCAACGGTTCGGCCAGCGGCTGGACCAAGTCCGGTCCCCGATCGGGCCCCTTGAGGCCCCGTCGTCGTGGGCCGACAGCGTCTGCTCGTTGCAAGGGATCGACTACGAGAGCCTACGCAAGGAGACGCTCACCGGCGCCAACGGCAAAAAGCTCACCGAGCCCGAAGTGCAGGCCTGGAATGACGGCCAGGTCCAGCGGCTCGCGAAGGCCAACGTCACCGACTACGTCGACCGCCTTCAACGGTTCGTCGACTACTACCCGATCGCCTTCCCCTCCCACGACGGCGACGACACCACCGTCTTGTCGTTCCGGGAAGACGCACTCCGCAACACCGCAGCATGCGCGGTACCGGCCCCCAATAATCTCCTCGCCTCTAGCGATGAGGCCTTCCGCGCCGCGAACGCCCTCGGGGATCAGCTCGGGCAATGGCAGGTCCACCTCTGCCCGCCCGGCCAGGCCCTCTGCAGCCGGATCTCCCAGCACTCGCCCATCGACCTCCTCGGCGGGACCGCGAACATCGCGTGGCTCCGTACGGAAGCGCGTCTCGACTCAGAGACGAGCGGCCGCGACGAGGTCGGGATCACCGCCCCCGGTAACTTCGTCTCCCAGTCGGTCTTCCTCGACCCCGGCAGCTACGTGCTCTCGTTCTACGCCGCCAGCCTCGACGCGGCGGGCGCCCCCAGCACCACCCCCGCGAACTACCGGGTTGCCGCCCTCTCCGAGGACGGAGCGTTCGTGGCCACTGGGGTCTACCAGGCCGAGCCGGGCACCAGTGCCAATGGCGCGACGAGCGTGTCCCTGTCCCAGCGCCGCACCCTCGCCATCAGCGTCGCAAACCGCGGCCTCTACCGCATCGGCTTCGCGCCGAGCGCCCAGCCCGGCGGCGTCGGGAGCATCGGGCTCGTTCAGCCCCAGCTCCAGCGCGACGAGCGGGCCGAAGGGCCGACCGCCTACGAGCCGACCGACTCCGAGCGCATGACGCCCGCCAGCGACTGCCCCTCCACGCCGGCCCAGCTCCGCGGGAACTTCACGCGGAAGTGCGAAGACAATCGCTGCTTCTACGAACTCAATACGCCGATCTCCATCGACAGCGCTGCGTTCACCGTCAACGGGAACCCGCTCCAGAACAAGCTCGCCGCGGCGAACTTCAACTACCGTCATATCGACATCGCGGTGAACCTCGTCGGCACCGGGCTCCGGAGCTGCGACGCGAACCCGACCCCGGCTTGCTACGCGTCGGGCACCGTCGATTACGACCTCCTCCACGAAGCGAACGGCATCGGCATCGTCGCCTACGACGCAGCGCCGCGGGTCTTCGACTTCGGAACCGGCCGGATTTCGAGCGGAAAAGCGCTCGCGACCGAACGCTACCTGACGCTCCCGCTCTCCGGCGCCGACGCGTCCCTGGTGTCCCAGCAGGGGGTCCTCAAGACCGAACTGCGCGGCCGCCCCATCGACGGACGGTACACGCTCCGCGTGTATGACAACCCGGCGCTCCGCTGGGAAAAGCTGGAAGATATCCAGCTCCTCCTGCACACCCGGTACTGGTCGCGCGTCGACTCGCCGAGCTCCTTCTGATCGAAAGAGCGTGACGTACTGCCCGGGCCTGCCGCGAGAGCGGGCGGGCCCACCCCGAAAGGGGCCCCACTCCGGTGGGGCCTCTTCTCGGACTGTTTTTGCCTCCTTCACGGAGTTGTTCCGATGTTGATTCGCTCGCGCTCGTTCGCGTTGTTCTGTTCTGTTGCCTTGTCTCTGGGCATCTCCTCCCGCGCCGCCGCCCAGGCGGAAGGGGAGGCGACGGCCGCTGGGAAGGAGGCCCCTGCCGAAGGGAAAGAGGCTGCCGACGAGGCCGCCGCCCGTGCCGCGGAGGCGGCTGCTCGGAAGGCGGATGCGCCGAAGGGGAGCAAAGGTGCCGAAGGGGAGGCCGACTCGGCGCTCACCCCCGAGCAGCTCGCCGCCCTCAAGGACGCGAAGACGCTCGCGAATCCCC
>DYPH01000197.1 GCA_020720045.1 Sorangium cellulosum
CATTGCTTTGATCACATCCCGTGTAAATTGCAATTCCGAGCAGCTACCTAGCGTCTTCAACAGCTCGGTACAGTCGAGCGCTTGGAGGCCATCGAGCTGATCTTGCTCAATATTTCCGTCACGGCAGGTCGCTGTGCAGTCGTTGAAATCTTGCTCGCCGGTCACGTTTGCGCACGCGAGCGCCTTCGCGCAGAGCGTGCCGCAGGTCGCTGGAGCGCTCGAAGCGGTTGCGTCTTCCGCGGGAGGCTCCGACTCACCGCTCGATGAAGAGGCGCTCGCTGCGGCGATGGCGAGGAGTTGCGCGCAACCGGCAAGCGGGAGCGCTGCGACCATGACGAGCCAAAGGCTTGATTTCACAGGTGCTCCCGGGCGATCTCGCTCCAGGTCCCGTGGGGCTCAAGATCGAGGTACCGCTTCCAATGGCGACGCGCGCGTCCGCGATCGTCGAGGGCCTCGTAGGCCATCGCGAGGTTGAAGTGGGCGTCGGAAAACGTGGCGTCGCTCGCGAGCGCCCGCTGGAAGTGGTCGACCGCCTGTGCGTAGCGCCCCCGCTCAAGCATCACGTAGCCGAGGTTGTAATGGGCTTCCGGCTGCGTCTCGTCGAGGGTAAGTGCTTTTCGATAGTGTTCTTCAGCACCTGCGTCGTCGCCTCTACGGAAGCGCAGGTTGCCGACGTTCGTCCAGGCGATCGCCAGCGACGGGTCGAGGACAAGCGCCTCTCGGTAGATGCCTTCCGCTTCGTCGAAGCGCGACGGGTCGTCGTCGATAGCGCTCGCGTGGCGATAGAGTTCGAAGGCGCTGCGCCGTTTTCCGTCGGCCGTTTCCGGCCGGAGCACGCGAACAACGTCGTCTTCGAGCTTCTGAACGTCGAAGTCGAAGAGCAACTGACCGGAGACTGGCTCGAAGGGGCCATGCTTGCCACGAACGACGATTTTCTGCCCATCGCTCGTGATGCGGAGCTCTGCGAGCGGTCTTGTGACCTTCGGGAGGCTCTTTCTCAATGCGAGAATCGCCTTCGCAACGTCGCGAAGTGCGACGTCTTGAGCGAGGAGCTCTCGGGCGGCCCGTAGCGCAATCAAATCGGGAAAGGTGTAGGCACGCCGCCCCGATTTGACGGCCGAGGGCGACACGATCTTCGCCCGATCGAGGGATCGGAGGCGGTTGCTTGGGAGCCCGAGAAGCTTCTCAACTTCCTTGAGCGAATAGACGTCTGCAGAGGGCTCGATGCGGGCGCGGTCGAGGGACGGGGAGTGCTCGCGCGCAGCGGCGCCCGTTTCCGAGACGAAGTCGGTTGCCGCCGGCGGAGCTGCGATCTCATCCGGGACGTGCACACGACCACCGCCAGGACCGAACGCGATGTGAATCACGTTGGAATTTGAGCGGTTAGGGTGGTCCGATTTCGAGTGACTCAAGGTTACCGACGGCCTGTGCGCGACTTTACGCCCGCACGACCCGGTCCTAGCAGAGGCGCTTCCACGTCGACATCGATTCGCAGGCCGGTCGCCGTCGGCGCGACGCGGACCTCACACTTCGCGGTTCCGAGCGGCCCCGGCGCGCGCACCGATGCCTCCCCGAGCGCCACGCGAAGAGCCCGGAGACGAACGTGCACGTCGGCGCCCGCCCAGGTAGCCCAGCGCGCCAGGTGCTCCGTCGAACCGCTAACCGGCAGCAAAAAGCTGGTCGAACCGAACCACGCGTCTTCGCCGTCGAGTCCCTTTGCGGCAGCCCCTTCCGTGCACGGATCGGCATTCTTCAACGCTGTCGCGATCGCCCCATCGACGCCACGAACCAGCGTCGCCGTCCGCTCTTGGAAGGGGCGCGGCCGCGCTTTCGCAAGACCGGGCCTTGCGGGCCGAGGAGGGGCGGGCGGTCGGGGAGGGGAAGGCACCGCGTGACTGTAGTGGGGCGCTTCGGCAACGGCCAACCAAAGCGCCACTTTTTGCGCACATTGGGCGATAGTGTGGTTTTTCTTGGCTCCTTGCGGCGTCGGCCCTGGGAAGCCATCGATGACGAAACGGTGACGACACTGGGCAAACGGTGGGGCTAGAGACCGCCTTCATGTCGGTTGCCGTCCTCGTAAATGGGCGTTCGCGTCACGGGTCTTCGAAGCTCGGGGCGCGCCTCCAGCGGGCCTTCCCGGAGGCACGTGTCGTCGTCACGCATTCGTTGGAAGATGCACGTATTTTCCTCGCCGACTCGGTCGCTCGCGGCGATGATGTGCTCCTCTCGGCGGGCGGCGATGGAACGGCCGTAGCGGTACTCAACGAGCTTCGCGCCCAAGGGGCGAAAATTCCAACGTTTGGCCTGCTCCCCGTCGGCACGGGGAACGGGTGGGCCCGGGCGACTGGGGCGGTCGGTACGCGCGCGGCCGTTCGCAGTTTGCGTGCGCTCCGCAACCATCGCCTGCCGCCGGTCCGCACCTTCGACCTGGTGGAGGTCGAGGGGAAGGTAACGCCGTTCGCCGGCTTCGGGTGGGACGCCGATATCCTCTCCGACTACGCGAAGGCGATGGCCGACGTCCCGGCGCGCCTGCGCCCCTACCTCGGCGGAACCAAAGGGTATTTGCATAGCCTCTTTACGCGCTCCCTGCCGAGGCACCTGTTCGGGATGTCCCGTCCGAACGTTCGCGTCGTGAACCTCGGCGAAGATGCTTGGGTCGCTGGACCGGGCGGTGTGCCGACCCGCATTCCGAACGCGGGCCCGGGGACAGTCCTCTACGAAGGGCCGCTCAGCGTGGGGGGCGCGGCGACGACCGAAGAGCTCGGGCTTGGCTTCCGCGCATTTCCGTTTGCGCACGCGGTACCGGGGCGGATCTGCGTTCGCGTGTATGCTGCACCGACGTGGGAAGCGACGCTGGCCATGCGGAAACTCTGGCGCGGCGAAGCGCATCCGCTCGCCAACGATCATCATTTCTTCGTGGAAAAATGCCGCTTTGAGTTCGACCGCCCGGTCCCCTTCGAGGTCGGCGGCGACCTGGGCGGCGAGCGAACAAGCCTGGAATTTTCCCGTCATCCGACGCCGATCCCGCTTGTCGACTTTCGGAAGCTTGGTCGCGGCTGACCCGAATTTTTCTGTTGCGGCATGAACGGTAACCTTCGCCGCCGCGCCGCGTATGCCCCCTCTGTTGGACGTCGATCCGCACCGCCCACCCGCTCCGGCGCGTTCCGCTTCACCGCTCTCAGCGGACGACCTGCAGGCGTCCTCCGGCGACGACGCGATCGGCACGTCCCCGGAGGATGTCGCCATGAACGCCTATGCCGATGGCGACGATCGTGCATTGAACGTGGTCTACGATGCGTTAGCACCGAGACTCTTTGGCTTTTTCTTGCGTCGCGCCCGGAGCCGTGAGGTCGCCGAAGACCTCCTGCAGCGCACGTTTCTTCAGATTCACCGCCATCGCGCAAACTTCCTTCGGGGGGCGGCGGTCGCGCCGTGGGCGTTTGCGATCGGTCGTCGCCTGTTCCTCGATCACGTCCGTGACCGCGGCACCGAACGCCGCCGGCTTGGCGAACGGGACGACGACGGCCTCGAATTCTTGACTGGGGGGAGCGACCCGGAAGCGGTCGCCTCGGCCCGCGAGGAGGCGGCACACTTTCTTAAACGCTTAGAATTGTTGCCTGAAAATCAGCGGATCGCCTTCGAGCTCGTACGCATCGACGGGCTTTCCATGGCCGAAGCGGCCGATTTTCTGGGCGCGAGCGTCTCTGCGACGAAGGTCCGGTGCCACCGCGCGTACAAGGCGCTCGGACTTCTCGACGGCCAGCTTCGGGGGGAAGCGCCGGAAAATGCCGACAACGGGGGGAAGGCCGACCGATGAGCGATTTGAACGATTCGCGCGGAGCGAGGGGGGAGACGGCGAAGTTCTCGGTGCCGCTGCCGAATCCGGCGTTGCGGGCGGCGCTGTTTGCGAAAATCGCTGCGGAGTCGGCTCCGGTGCGACCGATCCAGCGTCGTTGGGACGCCGCGATTCGCCTCGGTGGTTTTCTCGCGAGCATCACCATTTTTACAATCGTTGGGGGCGTTTCCGTGGGGGAACGGCCGGCCGGCTATGTGGCAGCGATGGCGATCGCGTGGGGGGCGTTGTTCGTGCTCCTGTCGCGCCTCCTCGTGCCGCCGCCGGGCGCCGCGCTCGGCCCACGCCGCGCGACGCTTGCCGCCATTGTCGTCGGCGCGCCGCTGGCGCTCACGGTGTTGGTCGTCGTCGGTCGCCTCCTCTGGCCGGCGACCGCGAGCTGCGACGGGCCGAACAACCACAGCGGTCGTTGCTTCTTCTATTCGTGCCTCTTTTCGGCCCCAATTTTACTTGCATTTATCGTCGCCCGCGGGGGCACGGTGATGCGCGACGTCGCGCTCCACGGGGCCGCGTTTGGCGCGATTGCAGGCTGTTTCGGCGCACTATTGATCACCCTTCGCTGCGTCTACGCGGTCGTCCCCCACCTGCTGCTTGGGCACGTCGCGCCGGTGATTCTGCTCGGCGTTGTGGTTGCGCTGCTTGCCGAGCCGATTCTGCGCTTTCGCGAGCGCTAGACGGTCTGTCGGATCTCGCCACGGTCCCGCTGTCGGAGCTACGACGATCTGTAAAGAACGACGACAGGCGATTTGATGGGTTATGAGCGATTTTCGCTGAAATCGCTCACGACGCTCACTTGGCACGACGGTTGCGGATGCGGAAGCATGGCCCAGCCGATTGACACCGACCTCCTTGCCCGCGCCACTCGTGGCGAGCCGTCCGCCCTCGCGGAGCTCGTCGCTGAACTCGCTCCGCAGATTGAGCGCCAGCTCGTTCGCTACCCAGTGACGCCCGAGGATCGCCGCGACCTGCTTCAGACGACGCTGATGCAGGTCGTCCGCCGCCTTGGGAGCTTCCGCGGTGAGTCGAGCTTCTCGACCTGGCTCTTCCGCGTCACCGCGAACGAAGCGCTCATGTTGATGCGCTCCCAGCGGCGCCACCGGGCCCGCCTTGTCGGTGGTCTCGAGTACGAAGAGCTCGCCGCCGTGCCTGCCGCGAACGATGACGGCTTCGTCGCCCCCGACGAAGCGGCCGCCACCAACGCGCGCGACGCCCGTGTTCGTCGGGCCCTCGCGGAACTCCCTGAGGATTATCGGGATGTTGTCGTGGCTCACTACCACGTTGATCTCGGCCTCCAGGAGATTGCGGACCGCTTCTCGATGACGGAGAGCGCCGTTCGGTCGCGCCTTCATCGCGCCCGGAGCCGCCTCCGGGCCCTCCTCGATGCGACGCCGGTCGGTGCGGAAGCCCGTGCAGAAGCGCGCGTCGTCGGCGCCGAGTACGCGAGCGCCGCCGAGTAACCGCTTCAGACCTTTGGGCCAAACGACAAAGAGCGCTCCGTGAAGGGCGCTCTCTTCGTTTTTTTGTAGGCCGGCCGACTCAGCCCGCGCTCTTCGCGAAGAAAGCCTCGGCGCTGAGCGGAGCGCGGCCTGTCAGCTCCCAAAAATCGCTCGAAGAAACTTCAAAGTCTCCTCGCGCGACGGCAAGATCAAAGCCGACAAGGAGCGACACCACCGGCGGCGGTAAGAACGCCTCAAGCGCTTTTTGTTTGTCGCTACCGGCCACGGCCACGTAGGCCATCGGCTTCCCGAAGGCTTTGCTGGCCGCCGCCGCGAGGGAGCTATGGTCAATCGGGGTCGGCCCGACGATGTTGAGCGTTCGTCGCCCTTCAAAAGGGGCTGCGAGGGCCGCCGCTGCGGCACGTGCCGTGTCTTCACGGCTGATAAAATTGGCTTTTCCTGTGGATGCCGCTGCAACAAGCGCGCCGCTTTCAAGGGCAGACGGGAGCGCGCCGAGGTAGTTGTCGAGCCACCAACCGACGCGCAAAATCGTGTGTCCGAGCGAGGATGCTGCGAGCGCCTCTTCGGTGCGTCGATGGTCGTCGGCAAGCGGGAGCGGTGAATCGGCGACCGGGTTTGTGATCGACGTGTAGACAAGATGGGTGGCGCCCGCCGCCGCCGCGGCCGCGATGGCGCGTTTGTGTTGTTCGAGGCGCCGGCCCGGGCGATCGAGGGCATCGGTGCTGATCAGGAGTACGCGATCGGCCCCGGAAAATGCGGCAGCGAGGCCGTCTTCGCGATCGAAATCGGCTTCGCGAATTTCGAGGCGCTTCGCAGAAGGAAATGCGGCGCGGAGGCGCTCGGGCGAGCGGGTGAGGGCGATGATCGTGTCTTCGCTCGTGCGCGCGAGAAGGTCTTCGAGGACGAGGTGGCCAAGCTGACCGGAGGCGCCGGTGACGAGAAGCGTGCGTGCCATGATTCGGAACTCCTTCACGAAAGGGGAATGCGGCGCGACGGCGGGCGCCGAGCTCCACAGCCGGGCGGCGGTGGCCCTTGGCACGCTCCGGAACGCGCTCTCTCTCGCCGAAAAAGACCAGGAACCGCGAGGTGTTGTACGAGTGACGACGACCGTCGATTTCGCGGCGAGCGCGCTCCCGGTGGCGCTCACCCGCTTTCTTGGAAACCACCCGGCCGTAGAGGTCGATCTTCACGTCTCCAACCGGGTCGTCGATTTCGTCGGCGAAGGGATCGACCTCGCGATTCGGTTTTCCGTTTCAGCGTCGCTCCCCGATTCGCCGCTCCGCGCGCGCAGCCTAGGTAGCTGCTCGGAATTGCAATTTACACGGGATGTGATCAAAGCAAT
>DYPH01000198.1 GCA_020720045.1 Sorangium cellulosum
CGACAAAGGGCGTGGAATCCGCAGATTTTGTGGGAGGCCGACACCGTCGGCCGATGCATCCGGAATCGGCCCACGGTGTGGGCCTCCCACAGCTCCGCTTTCCCCCATCCGCGCAATCCGCGTGATCCGCTGGCAGTCTCCTACGCGAGGCCTTTGACAAAGGCTGACGACAAAGGAACCTTCCCCGTCCGCGTAGTTTCGCGCCCTTTCGCGGGCTCTCCCCATCCTTGGTTCAACGCGCCCGCGCGCTTGCCCGCAGCGCCCGCGTTGGCTACGGTGATCCCATGAACACACTCCTCCGCCCCCGCTGCCGGGCCTTCACCCTCATCGAACTGCTCGTGGTCATCGCCATCATCGCAATCCTGATGGGCATCCTGCTCCCCGCCATCAACGGCACGCGAAACCGGGGCTACGAGGCGGACTGCTCCAGCAACCTGCGCCAAATCGGGGCCGCCCTCTACCAATACGCCACCTCGCGCGACGGGTCCTTCCCAACTTCAGCGGTCAGCAGCACAGCACAAGCCACGCTGCTCAACGAAATGGCGGACTACCTCGACACCGCCGCCTCCCCCGTCTGGTTCTGCAAGCGCTATAACCGCGGCAGCAAGCTCGATTGGAAATCCGAATTGACCGCCCAGCGCATCGGCTATGCCTACTGGGCTTGGACACGAAATGGTGCCACATACGGCACGCTCGACACCGCGACCAGCACCACCAACTACGCCTGGCGCGCAGTCGGCGGCTTCACAAATCCTGCCAGCACAGTGCTGATGAGCGATGTGCTCTACGCCAGCGGCACGGCCAATCCCTTCGCCTCCGGCAGCGATGTTCAAATGCATGGCGGCGGCAACTACGCCAGTGCATTTTCCCAGAACGGAACGATGGTGCTTATGCTGGGCGGTGCCGTGAAGAAATTCGCGCCAAAGCCCTGACCCCCCGGCACGCATGTTCCACATTGACACGCGGATGCGCGGCGTCTTAATACAATCCTCATGGAAGTCATCATCCAGCCCGATCCGGAGTCCGCGTGTGCCGTCGCCGCCCGCCTGATCTCCCACCAGCTCCGGGAGAAACCCCGCAGCGTGCTCGGGCTGGCGACCGGCCAGACATCCATTCCGCTCTATCGTCAGCTCGTGCAGAAACACCGCGACGGCTATATCGATTTCAGCCGGGCCTCGACGTTCAATCTCGATGAATACGTGGGGATCCCGCCCGCGCACCCCGGCTCCTATCGCGCGTTCATGCACCATCACCTCTTCGACCACATCAATTTGCTGCGGGAAAACATCCACCTCCCCGACGGCTGCGCCCAGGACATCCCCGCCTGCTGCGAGGACTACGAACGCCTCATCCGCGAAGCAGGCGGGATCGACCTGCAAATTCTGGGGCTCGGCACGGAGGGCCACATCGGCCACAACGAGCCGACGTCGTCGCTGGCCTCCCGCACCCGCCTCAAGACCCTCACCCCGGCCACGCGCCGGGATTGCGCCGCGCAATTCGGCTCGGAAGATCGGGTGCCGCGCCACGTCCTCACCATGGGCATCGGCACGATCCTGGAGGCGCGGCAGTGCATCCTGCTCGCCTTCGGCAAGGCCAAGGCGCTGGCCATCGCGCGCGCAGTGGAAGGGCCTATCTCCTCCATGACCCCAGCCTCCGCGCTCCAGCTCCATCAGGTCGCCAAGGTGATCGTCGATGAGGCCGCCGCCGCGATGCTGCAAAATACCAGCTACTACCGCTGGGTGTACGACGGCAAGCCCGAGTGGCAGCGCTTCTAGCCCGGACCGTTCCCCCTTTACTACCAGCCAACCCGGTCCTAGTGTGAGTCTGGCTGTCTTGTCGGATGAATACCCTGTCCTCCATATGCTGCGCGCCCGTCCTCGCCCTTCTCGATGGGGTCTCGGAACTGCATGAGCGCGCCGGATCAACTGGGGCAAATCGCACGGTGGAAATGCCCGATTCGCAGATCGTGCTCCTCGTGGCCGGCCTCGCCATCGCCATTCTTCTGACCGCTGTACTGGTGCCCGCCCTTGTCGAACGGCGGCGCGCCCAGCGCGCAGCGGCGGGCATCGAGCCCGCATTTCGCGCGCACAGGCACCGGCGCACGGGCGACGACTCCGGCAAGTTAGACCCCCACTTCTACATCCCCATCGACCTCCACTACCTGCCCAGCGCGGGCATGGTTTCCAAGCGGTCTCCCAAAGCCCCACCGCCCATTCCGAACGCACCTCCCTCCGCGCCGGTCTCCCCGGAATATCCCGCAACCGACCTCACGGCCGCCCAAGCCGAGGAACTGGCCGGCATGAAAGACCTCCTCCAGGAACTGGCAGCACGGCTCGACCAGCAGCAACAACAGCTCGCACGGCTACAGGCCGAACTCCGCTCCTCCCGCCCGCGCCCGCCTACACCCGTGACCCGCTCGCGCGTCCCCCTCGTGCCGGGCGGCCGCTTCCTGCCAGGCCGCATGGACGACCTCTAGTTTTTCCGCTTCGCCCCACCCGCCGCCATCTGCTAGCTTCGCCCCTTTCCCCGGAGGACGTGCGACGATGATACCGCGTTACAGCCGCCCAGCAATGGCGGCCATCTGGACGGACGAGAACAAGTTCGGCATCTGGCTCAAAATCGAGGTGCTGGCCTGCGAGGCCCTGCACCGCCTCGGCGATGTGCCCGCCGCCGACCTCAAACGCATCCAACAGCGCGCCCGCTTCGACGTGAAGCGCATCGACGCGATCGAGCGCGAGGTCAACCACGACGTCATCGCCTTCCTCACCAACGTCGCGGAATACGTCGGCCCATCCTCCCGCTACATCCACAAGGGCCTCACCAGCTCCGACGTGCTCGACACCGCCCTCGCGGTCCAGCTCGTACAGGCGGCCGACCTCCTGCTCGACGGCGTCCGCGCGGTCCGCAAGGCCGCCGCCGCGCTCGCGCGCAAACACAAGTTCACCCCGATGATCGGCCGCTCGCACGGCATCCACGCCGAACCCATCACGTTCGGCCTCAAGATGGCCCTCATGTTCGACGAGTTCACCCGCGCCGAGGCCCGCCTCAAGGCGGCGCGCGAAGCGGTCCGCGTCGGCCAGCTCTCCGGGGCCGTCGGCACGCACGCCCACCTCGACCCGCGCGTCGAAACCTATGTCTGCCGCAAGCTCGGCCTGCTCCCCGCCCCCATCTCCACCCAGATCCTCCAGCGCGACTTGCACGCGGAGTACCTCAACGCCCTCGCGCTGGTCGCCTGTTCCATCGAGCGCTGGGCCACCGAATTCCGCCACCTCCAGCGCACCGAGGTCCGCGAGGTCGAGGAGCACTTCGGCAAGGGCCAGAAGGGCTCGTCCGCGATGCCCCACAAACGCAACCCCATCCTCGGGGAACGCCTCTGCGGCATGGCCCGCCTGATCCGCGGCTACGCGCTGGTCGGCATGGAAAATGTCGCCCTCTGGCACGAACGCGACATCTCCCACTCGTCCGCCGAACGCGTCGTGCTGCCCGATGCCACCATCGCCCTCGACTACATGCTCGATAAGCTCGCGTTCGTCGTCCGCACCCTCCGCGTCGACAAGGCCGGCATGCTGCGCAACCTCAACCTCACCCGCGGCCTCATCCACTCGCAGCAGGTCCTGCTGCTGCTCACCGAAAAAGGCGTCAGCCGCGAGGACGGCTACCGCCTCGTCCAGCACAACGCCATGCGCGCGTGGGAGACCGGCGAACAGCTCCGCGACCTGCTCCAGAAGGACGCCGAGGTCATGCAGCACGTCACCCCCGCCGACCTCGACCGCGTCTTCGATGTCAGCACCCACTTCCGCGATGTGAACCGCACCTTCAAGGCCGTCGGCCTGTGAAACGAGGAACCTCCATGAAACCCGCCTCCGCCTACGGGGCCAGCGGCGTCGATATCGACGCCAAAATGACGGCCCTCGCCCACGCCAAACGCCAGATCGCCCGCACCCACACCCCCGGCGTCGCCGGGGCCTGGGGCTCCTTCGGCGGCCTCTTCCAGGCCCCCGGCAAGGACCACCTCCTCGTCAGCAGCACCGACGGCGTCGGCACCAAACTCAAGGTCGCCGTCCGCGCCGGCCGCCACGACACCGTCGGCCAGGATATCGTCAACCACGGCGTCAACGACATCCTCGTCCAGGGAGCCCACCCGCTCTTCTTCCTCGACTACATCGGCATGGGCCGCATCGACCAGGGCGTCATGGCCCAGCTCATCGCCGGCCTCTGCAAGGCCTGCCGCGAGAACGCCTGCGCCCTGATCGGCGGCGAAACCGCCGAATTGCCCGACCTCTACCCCTCCGGCGAATACGACCTCGTCGGCACCATCGTCGGCGCGGTGGCCAAGAAGGACGTCGTAACCGGCGCGGCCATCCGCGCGGGCGATCTGCTCATCGGCCTCCCCTCCTCCGGCCTCCACACCAACGGCTACTCCCTCGCCCGCGCCGTCGTGTTCCGCAAGGCGCAGCTTGAGGTCGACGATCTCTTCCCCGGCACCAGGCAAACCGTCGCCGACGTGCTCCTCGCGGTCCACCGCAGCTACCTCAAGCCCGTGCTGGCCCTCCGCAAGGCCGTCGCCATCCGCGGCATGGCCCACATCACCGGCGGCGGCTTCCCCGACAACCTGCCCCGCATCCTGCCGAAAAACGTCGACGCCATCGTGGAGTCGTCCACCTGGAACCCGCTGCCCGTCTTCCAGTTCATCCGCGAGACCGGCGGCGTCGCGGACGATGAGATGTACCGCGTCTTCAACATGGGCATCGGCTTCGTCCTCGCCGTCCGCCCGGACGACGCCACGCGCGCCCTGACCGCCCTGCGAAAGGCCGGCGAGAAACCCGTCGTCATCGGCCAGATCACCGCCGGCAAGGGCCGCTGCCGCGTCGTATAAGGTCCAAGGAATACCCCCATGAAGATTCGCCGCGCCCTCCTCAGCGTCTCGGACAAGTCAGGCCTCGTGGACTTCGCCCGCGGGCTCGCCCGCCACGGCGTCGAACTGCTCTCCACCGGCGGAACCGCCAAGGCCCTCGCCGCCGCCGGCCTCGCGGTCAAGGATGTCTCCGCCTTCACCGGCTTCCCCGAAATGCTCGACGGCCGCGTGAAAACCCTGCACCCGAAGGTCCACGCGGGCCTCCTCTACCTCCGCGGCAACCCGGCCCACGAGGGCGTCATGCAGCAGCACCAGCTCGAAGGCATCGACCTCGTCTGCGTCAACCTCTACCCCTTCGAAGCGACCGTCGCGAAGGAGGGCGTCTCGTTCGAGGAAGCCATCGAGAACATCGACATCGGCGGCCCCACCATGCTGCGCTCGGCGGCGAAGAACCACGCGTTCGTCACCGTCGTCACCGACCCGGCCGACTACGCCCGCGTGCTCGCCGAGATGGACGCCGGCGAGGCGGCCACGTCGGATGCGCTCCGCCGCGAGCTCGCGTTCAAGGTCTTCGCCCAGCAGGCCCGCTACGACGGTGCCATCGCAGCCTACCTTGCCGCGCAGGGCGCCGCTGGCACCCCCGCCCCGTTCGTCTGCGCGCTCGGCGGCGGCGAACGCCTGCGCTACGGCGAGAACCCGCACCAGGACGCCGTGTTCTACCGCGACCCCGCCGCCCGCGAGGCGTGCATCGCCCACGCGGACATCCTCCACGGCAAGGAAATGTCCTACAACAACTACCTCGACGCCGACGCGGCGCTCGAGGCCGTGCGCGAGCTCGCCGGCGCGCCGGGCGTAGCGATCATCAAGCACAGCAACCCCTGCGGCTACGCCACCGCCCCCACCCTCGCCGACGCCTTCGAGGCCGCGTGGGCCGGCGACCCCGTCTCCGCCTTCGGCAGCGTCATCGCTGTCACCGTCCCCGTGGACCTCGCCACGGCCCAGCTGACCGCCAGCCGCTTCATCGAGGTCCTCATCGCGCCGGACTACGAACCCGCCGCGCTCGACTACCTGCGCGCCAAGAGCAAACAGCTGCGCATCCTCAAGCTGCACCGCCCGCTGGAGCCCCTGCGCCCCGGCCCGGTCCTGCGGCAGGTCAACGGCGGGCTGCTCGTACAGGACCGCGACCTCGGCCTCGCCGGCCAGTGGATGACCCCGACCGCCGCCTCGTTCCCGGAGGAGAAGAAGGCGCTGGCCGAATTCGGCATCAAGGTCTGCAAGCACGTCAAATCCAACGCCATCGTCATCGTCTACGAGTGCCATCCCGGCCAGTACATGCTGCTCGGCATGGGCGCCGGCCAGCCCAACCGCGTCGACTCCCTGCGCAAGCTCGCCGTCCCCCGCGCCGAGGAAAACATCCGCCTCATGTTCGAAAAGTGCGGGACCTACGGCACCAACCCCACCGACTTCCGCGAGAAGATCCTGCGCGAATGCGTGCTCGTCTCCGACGCCTTCTTCCCCTTCGCCGACAACATCGAATACGCCGCCGCCGCCAGCATGCGCTACATCGTCCAGCCCGGCGGATCTAAGAAAGACGAAGACGTCATCGCCACCTGCGACCAGTTCGGCATCGCCATGGCCTTCACCGGCATGCGCCACTTCCGCCACTGATCCAAAGGGAAAGTTCCAAGGGGAATATTCCAACGATGGGAACTTCCAATCGTTGGAAAAAGTACGTTGGAACTTTTTTTAGACGATTTTCCAATCGTTGGAAAAAGTACGTTGGAAAAAGC
>DYPH01000064.1:0-13088 GCA_020720045.1 Sorangium cellulosum
GGCTGGGTTCGCTTCGCCGGGTACAGGCTCAGCTTTAACTGAGAGCGGTCTAGCTATGAAGATTGAACACTTTGGCGGGGCCGTAGAAATCGCGGACGTTGCCGCCTTGGATGGCGTGCTCGACGCACGGTACGGCGACGACGCCAATGAATACTGGTTGGACGGCGAAGCAGAGTTTCCTTGCCTTGCGATTTGCGTGCGGGGATCCTCCGCCTATCTTCACTTCTTTCCGCAGGCCGATCATCCCGGGTTCGCGTCACGTGGGGAAGACACAACGGACCGGGCCGCGATCTTCTTTACGAACACGCCGACGGAGATCATGGAGGTTTCCTCTCACGCCGTGGTCCCCATCGATCGGGCACGTGCCGCCGCCCAGGAGTTTTTTCGCCTTGGCTCGCTCCCTCGTTCGCTCCGCTGGACGGAACTTTAGGAGCTTCCACATCCCACCAAACACAAAAAAACAGACCCTCTTTCGAGAGCCTGTTCTTCCGCCAAATCCCTTTTCGTCTCTACCGCATCGCGACGAACTTCAAATAGCGCCCCTCGGGGAAGCTTGCGAGGGTGGGGTGGTCTTCCGGGGGGCCGTAGGCGGCGAAGACGCGGAGATCGCTCCGGCCTAGCGTGTCGTCGTCGAGGGTCTCGTGGAACTCGTCGAGGCTGACGTGGCTCGAACAGGAGGCGGCGCAGAAGATGCCGTTGAATGTGGGCTCGTCCGTCCCCCTCGCTCCGCTCGGACGGACCGAGCCGTTTTCGGCGAGCACGGAGACGGCGGCTCGGTGGAGCTTTCGGTAGGCGCCTAGGCCGCGTTCTTTGGTCTTTTCGCTCGGCGCGAAGCTCGGCGGATCGCAGATGACGATGTCGAAGCGCTCCCCGCGGGCGACGGCCCCTTCGAGGAAGACGAAGACGTCGGCCGTTCGGAAGCTGTGGGCGCTCGGATCGAGGCCGGCCAGCTTGAAGCTCGCTTGCGCGGTGGCGTGGGCGGCGGCGGCGATGTCGACGCTCGTTGTCGTGGCGCCAGCCCGGGCGGCGGCGAGGGAGAAGCCCCCCGCGTAAGAGAAGAGGTTCAAGACCTTTGGTGCGCGGCCGAGCTTTGCGGCGAGGAGGGCGGTCATGTCGCCGATTCGTTTGCGGTTTTCTCGCTGATCGAGGAAGGCTCCCGTCTTCTGGCCGCTCGCGAGATCGACGTAGAAGGGCATCCCGTGCTCGGCGACGGCGATGCGCGTCGGCGCCTCCGGCCCCCACAAAAGGGCGCGATCGACCGCCTCTTCGCTGCGATCCTTTTCGGCGACCCTCGAAAGGAGCGTCCGCACGCCGAGGGGCGGCAGGAGGCGCTCGAGGACGCGGGCGAGGAGCTTCCGGTGGCTTCCGATGGCGGCGCCATCGAGGCGGAGGACGGCGACATCGGCGTAGCGATCGAGGACGACGCCGGGCATCCGATCCCCCTCGCCATTGACGAGCCGGTAGGCGGTCGTCGACTCCCCGATAAAGAGCTCACGTAGCCGAAAGGCTTGGCGAAAACGCTCTTCCAGGAGGGCCTCATCGAAGGGGCGGACCGGCCCCCACAGGCGCACCGCGATCGGGGAGACGCTGTCCCACAGGCCGAGCTGGGGCGGGGCCCCTTCGACGGCGACCGTCACCGGCGTACCGGTCGTTTCGGCGAGCGGGCGGGGGAACGCCTCCCGGAAGAGCCAGGGGTGACCGCGGCGCATCGGTGCGGCTACGCGTCTGTCTCCGCCCGGCGAGTCGCCGGATCGGAGAACACGTGCGTTCCCGGTGCGTTCCCGCGGGGCGGCCTCGCGGACTCCCCCGAATTTGCCCGAGGATTCCGGGCGACCTGCGGGGAAAGTTCCTGCGCGGGGACCTGCGTGCGGGCGGGGCGGGGGACCTTGGCGTCGACGATCGTTCACGGGCGCCGTCTTCCGGCGCGGGCCTCAAACGGTCAAGGGAATCCGGCGTCGGCGTCGGCGATCGCGGGGCCCCTTGCAACTTCGGACAGCGGGAGTAACGAATGCGGCCGGTTGCCGTTGACGCGGCGTGCTGTGAGCGGCAATGTCCGCCGTCGAAATCGGCTGGCGGGTTGATCGATTTTTTGATCATCCCGCCACGAGGGCGACGTAAGAACGAGCGTGGACGTGGAACGAAAGGCCTCTCGGGAATGAGCAAGAAGTCTCGCGGCAACCGACGCTCGGAGGCGCCGCCGTCCTCCGCCCAACTTGAGCGTGATCAGAAGAGCGTGCCGCCGTCGGGCCCGAAGCTCACGGACGGGCGCGTCTCCGAGACGCCAGCCCCGCCGTCGGTCGCGCCAGCCGCAACCGTCGCTGCGAAGCCGGAAGAAGCGCCGAAAGCAGCCATCGACGCTCCCAAAGAGGTCATCGACGCGCCGAAAGCAGTCATCGACGCGCCGAAAGAGTCATCGACGGACGCGAAAGAGTCATCGACGGACGCGAAAGAGTCATCGACGGACGCGAAAGAGGCCGATGCACCGGCGTCGAAGGCCGCCGACAGCACCGCGGAGCGCAAATCCGAGCCGCCGAAGGCTGCAGACAGCGCGCCGGAGCGGAAGTCTGAGCCCCCGAAGGCAGCCGACAGCACCGCGGAGCGGAAGTCTGAGCCCCCGAAGGCGGCCGAGAGCTCCCCGGAGCGCCGCGATTCGACCGCCCCGAAGTCGGGCAAAGGCAAGAAGAACAAGCGCGACTCCAAGGCCCCTCCGGCGAGCAAGCCCGACGGAAACGAGAGCAAAGACGTCCCGATCGCCGACGTGAGCGATCACCGCCTCGACGACCACTCGGAAGAGTTCTTCTCGAAGCCGTCGCTCCCGCACCTCCACGACGACGGCGACCACGAGGACGACTTCGACGACCACCTCCCGGCGGCCGTTCGCGCCCGTGCACTCGCCTCGGAAGTGGCTGAGCAGCGCCGCGCCGAAGTCCGTAAATACGTGCAGATCGGCCTCGCCGTCTGCGCGGTGCTCGTCGCGTTTGCCCTCTACAAGTTTGCCACCAAGCCGCAGGTCGAGAGCCTCCCGACGCCGTCGGCCGAGGCGGCGAAACCGACCGAGACGGCAAAGCCGGCCGAAACCGCAAAGCCGGTCGAGACGGCGAAGCCGGCGGAAACGCAAGCAACGGCGACCCCTTTCGCGAGTGCCAGCGCGAGCGCGGCTCCGTCGGCGAGCGCCAGCGCCGCCCCCGCCGAGGGGGCACCGCCGAGCGAGGACGACAAGAAGGCGGCCAAGGCGGCCCGCGGCAAGGCGGAACGCCTCATCGATTCGGGCAAATACGCCGACGCCATCGCCGCCGGCGAAGAGGCGACGCGTCTCGACCCGACCCACGCGCAAGGCTGGCTCCTCCTGGGGGCCGCCCACGACGCGAAGGGGGATCGACCCGGCGCGAAGACCGCCTACCGGGAGTGCGTGAAGCTCGCGACGACCGGCCCGAAGGGGGAGTGCGCGGCATTCGCGCGCTGATCGATAGACGCGACCGTCACGATTGACAGGGGCGACCCGCGGCGATAGAGCGCGGCTTCGCTGAGGATTTTCCCAGCGAACCTGCAGGAAAACCGGTGGCGCCGTTCTGCCCGACGGAGCTTCACCGGTGCTACGACCGTTAGGAGCCGCCCGTGAATAAGAAGGTAACCCTCTTCGCCGGGAGCGCGAACCCGGAACTCGCGCAGGCGATCGCCTCCTACCTCGAGATGCCGCTCGGCAAAGCGAAGATGACCCGCTTCTCCGACGGCGAGTCCTTCTGCGAAATCTACGAGAACGTGCGCGGCGTGGAGACCTTCGTCATCCAGCCGACCTGCGCGCCGACGAACGACCACGTGATGGAGCTGCTCATCTGGGCAGACACCCTCCGTCGCGCCTCGGCCGGCTCGATCACCGCCGTCATCCCCTATTACGGCTACGCCCGCCAGGACCGGAAGGTCGCGCCGCGCACGCCGATCACGTCGAAGCTCGTCGCCGACCTGATCCAGGCGGCCGGCGTCGACCGCGTCGTGTCGGTCGAGCTCCACGCGAGCCAGATCCAGGGGTTCTTCAACATCCCCTTCGATCACCTCTTCGCGATGCCGGTCATGCTCGAAGACTACTTGCGTAAGCACTTCGATGCGCAGTCAGTCTTCGTCAGCCCCGATGCTGGCGGCGTCGAGCGGGCGCGTGCCTACTCGAAGCGGCTGAACGCGTCGCTCGCCATCATCGACAAGCGTCGTGAGCGGGCAAACGTGAGCGAAGTCATGCACTTGATCGGCGACGTCCGCGGCAAGGAATGCATCATCATCGACGACATGATCGACACCGCCGGCACCCTCTGCGGCGCCGCCCGTGCCCTCGCCGATAACGGAGCGACGAAGGTCGTCGCCGTCGCGACCCATGGCGTCTTCTCGGGGCCGGCCGCCCAGCGCATCGCCGAGTCGCCCCTCCACGAGGTCGTCGTCACCGATAGCATCCCGCTCTCCCCGGCGGCGAAGGCGTGCCCGAAGATCAAACAGGTCAGCATCGCCCGGCTCCTCGGCGAGGCGATCCGCCGCATCCACAACAGCGACTCGGTTTCGTCCCTCTTCGCCTGAGAAACCAGTTCCGTTGGCGGCGCCGCTCTGATAGACGCGCGCGCCGTACACGCTCGCTTTGGCAGCCCCTTTCGCTCCGTTCGGAGGGGGACCGAAGTGCCTCACGGAGCCGCGTCACGCGCCCCGTCGAACGGTACCAGCCCGTTGGCTTGCCCCCGTTCATAAGCGTTTTTCCTGGAGATTTTCGATCATGTCGACGAACGAAATGCCCGCCATCGCCGCAGCGACCCGCACCACCACCGGCAAGTCGGAAGCCGCCCGCCTCCGCGCGGAAGGGCACATCCCCGCCGTGGCCTACGGCCGCGAAATCAAGGCCATCGGCCTCACCGTCGCCCCGAAGGACGTCCTCGCCGTCCTCAAGGCGGAGCGCGGCAAGAACACCCTCGTCAAGATCGACGTCACCGGCGGCGAAGGCTTCCTCGCCCTCATCAAGGACTTCTCGTACCACCCGGTCACGCGGAAGCTCCAGCACGTCGACTTCCTCGAAGTGAAGCTCGACCGCGAGATCGAAGTCCAGGTGCCGCTCGTCACCACCGGCAAGGCGAAGGGCCTCGCTGCTGGCGGCATCCTCCGCCAGGTCTACCGCACCCTCCCGGTCTTCTGCGTCCCGGGCAAAATCCCGACGAACATCGTCGTCGACGTCACCGAAATCGACGTCAACGAAGCGGTCGCCACGAAGGACCTCGTCCTCACGGAAGGCGTCAGCGTTCGGCTCCCGGCCGAGCAGACCCTCGTCAACGTCGTCGCCCCCGAGCGCGATCCGGTCGCAGAAGCCGAGAAGGCCGCCGCCGCCCTCAAGGACGTCAAGGGCGCGAAGAAGAAGTGATTTCGGCCGTCTGGGATCCCCCAGACGCTGCGCTTCCAAGAACGGCGAGGGACCTTCGGGCTCTCGCCGTTTCTTCGTGTTGCGCCTAACAAGGAACGGCGATGCACCTTCTCGTAGGCCTCGGAAACCCGGGGAAAAAGTACGAACGCAATCGGCACAACATCGGTTTCTTGGCGATCGACAAGCTCGCCGACAAACACGGAATTACCGATTTCCGCGACAAGTGGTCGGCCCTTCAGGGGAAGGGGCGCCTGTTTGGCGACGATGCCGTTCTCCTCAAGCCGCAGACCTTCATGAACCTCTCCGGCGACTCGGTCCAGCCGGCGGCCGCCTTCCTGAAGGTCGCGCCCGATCATGTCGTCGTCGTCCACGACGAGCTCGATCTCCCGTTCGGCGAGGTCCGGCTCAAGTTTGGCGGCGGCCATGCCGGCCACAACGGCCTACGCTCGATGATCGCCCGCCTCGGGACGCCCGATTTTCTTCGGGTTCGCGTCGGGATCGGCCGCCCGCCGGCGACGTTCCGCGGCGAGGTCGCCGACTACGTGCTGAGCGACTTTGACGGCGTCGAGCACGCGAGCCTGCCGGACGTCTACGCGCGCATCGAAGCGGCCGTCGAGCGCCTCTTTACGGAAGGGGCGAAGGCGGCGATGACGGCGACGAACGCGAAGGCGCCGGTCCGGAACGGCCCGAAGAAGGAGCCGAAGCCCCCGACACCGACCGGCTGAGCCGACTGGCGCCAATCGAGGAATACGTTCGTCCTCGCCCGCTCGCGCGGATCGAGGAACAAAGTGCGCGGTTCGATGCATTTTCCCTCCATTGTCGACGGAAAAGCTGCTAGCTCGCGCGACTCCGTAGTTGCCGGGCTCTGCTCAGCAGCTTTGGAATCGGGCGCCTCTGGCGTCCCCCCTCGCTCGCGACGCATGGTGCAGTCGCGGGCCAATCCCCGAGCCTGCTCGGGGAGCCCGAGAGGAAAGAAACGGATATGACCACGACGCAAATTGTGAAGATGCGGGAGTACGAGACGATCTACATCCTCCGCTCGGATGTCGACGCCGACGCCGCCGAAAAGGTTCAGACCCGAGTCGCCGAAGTCATCGCGCGCGAAGCCGGCCAGGTGATGAAGGTGGAGGCCTGGGGCCGCCGCAAGCTCGCCTACCCGGTCGCGAAGCAGAAGAAGGGCGTCTACATCTACGTCAAGTACCTCGGCCGCGGCAACCTCGTCGCCGAGCTCGAGCGTAACCTCAAGATCGCCGACGACGTCGTCAAGTTCCAGACGGTTCAGCTCCGCGACAACGTCGACCTCGCCACCGTTTCGATCGATCCGGAAGAAGCGAAGTTCCAGCGCCTCGAGCTCCCCTCGGAGCCGGAAGAGGCCGAGTCCCGCGAGAAGGCCCTTGGTCTCGTCGACCTCGGACCGGACGCGCCCCGCAGCCGCCGCGAAGAGCCGGAAGAGTTCGACGCCGACGGCGACGACAAGAAGGACGACGAAGCCTGAGAGGCCCCTCGCGACGACGCTCCGCGGAAGAACGCGGGCGGCGCGCAGAGACAGGCCCCGCTTCGTTGGAACAGAAACTTTTTTTGCGCAGCCCGCAGCCAGAATGCGCTCCGGGACTGCGCCACGGATGAAACATCATGGCGATGATCGACGACGATAAGGATTTCGGCCGGACCCCCGACCTCAATGGCGACGCCCTCGGGCGCCGTCGTGGCGGCAAGAAGCGCGTATGCAAGTTCTGCGCGGATAAAGCGGCCGTGATCGACTACAAAGACCCGCAGGCACTGAAGTATTTCGTGTCCGAGCGTGGCAAGGTGGTTCCGCGCCGCATCAGCGGCAACTGCGCTCTCCACCAGCGCAAGGTGACGCTCGCGGTCAAGCGCGCGCGCAACATCGCCCTTCTCCCCTTCACCGTCACGAACTGAGGTGATGTCATGCCCGCAACTCTGAATGTCATTCTCACGACGGACGTCGCCAAGCTCGGCCAGTCCGGCGAGCTCGTGAAGGTCCGCCCGGGCTTCGCGCGCAACTTCCTCGTCCCCCGTGGCCTCGCCGTTTCGGCGACCGCCGCCGCCATCAACCAGCTCGAGCACAAGAAGGCAGTCGCCATCGCTCAGCACGAGAAGGCGAAGAAGGAAGCTCAGGCGACCGCCGCGAAGATCGGTGGCCTCCACATCAAGATCGCCCGCTCGGTCGGCGAAGACGGCAAGCTCTTCGGCGCCGTTTCTTCCAAGGAAATCGAAGCCGCTGTCAAGGCAGCCGGCGTCGAGCTCGACAAGAAGAAGCTCGGCCTCAAGGAAGCGATCAAGGCGCTCGGCATCGTCGAGATCCCGGTCAAGCTCTTCACGGACGTCACGGCGACCCTCAAGGTCGAAGTTCACGCCAAGTGAGCTGAGAGCCAGCGCGCCGCGAGGCGTGCTACAAGGCCCCGTTCCGCCTCGGCGGTTCGGGGTCTCGTCTATTTGTCGCCGGTGCAGCAGCGCCGCTCAGGGAGCCTTGTTTGGAGAAGCCGTGGAAGAAGTTCGGCCCCCGGGAGCCGGAAACCCCTCCGACCGTCGACGGTCGCGTGCCGCCCCACGACCTCGACGCCGAGGCGGCGGTCCTGTCGGCGGTCCTCGTCGACGACGGCGCCTTCGACAAGATCGGCGAGTTCCTCAAGCCGGAGCACTTCTATTCGGAAGCGCACCGCCGTATTTACGAGGCCTGTCGCGAGCTTAAGGGGCGTGGGCAGCCGATCGACATGATCCAGGTCGGCACCTGGCTGAAGGATCGCGATCGCATTCAGCAGGTCGGCGGGATGGCCTACCTGACCGAAATCCTCAACACCGCCCCCGAACTGGCGAACGTCGTCGCCTACGCGAAAACGATCCACGAAAAGTGGCGGGTTCGCCAATTGATTTTGACCTGCCAGCGCGTCACCGCCCAGGGCTACGTCGACTATGGCGACGCCCAGGAGTTCATCGACGGCACCGAGCAGGCGATTTACAACCTCGCGCGAACCTCGGAGTCGACGAACATTGAGCCGCTCCGCAGCGTGCTCATCAAATCGTTTACCCGCATCACCGAAGCGGCGAAGCGCGGCGAGGCGATCACCGGCGTCTCCTCCGGCTTCAAACGCTACGACAACCTCACCGCCGGCCTCCACGAAGGCGACCTCACCATCGTCGCCGCCCGTCCCGGTATGGGCAAGACCTCCTTCGTCTTGAACATGGCGGTCAACGTCGCCCAACCCAAGGGGCGCGTCACCGACGGCCAAGAGCGCTGGGACGAGCCGGGGATCGGCGTCGCCGTCTTCTCCCTCGAAATGCCGCGCGAGCAGCTCGCCAATCGTATGCTCTGCTCGGAAGCGCGCGTCGATGTCTCGAAGCTCCGTTCCGGTCACTTGGGGAAAGACGACTGGAACAAACTCACCAAAGGGGCGAGCTTTCTCTCGTCGCTCCCCGTCTGGATTGACGACTCTTCCGGCCTCTCTTTGCTGGAACTCCGCGCCAAAGTGCGCCGTCTCCAGGCCGAGTACGACCGCAAAGACGAAAACGGGCGGAAGACCCAGCGCGTCGGCCTGGTCATCATCGACTACCTCCAGCTCATGAAGGGGCGCGACGGCGCCGCCTCCCGCGAGCAGGAAATTAGCGAAATCTCTCGAGGATTGAAGGGGCTCGCCAAAGAGCTCCAGCTCCCGGTCATCGCGCTCTCCCAGCTCAATCGAAGCGTCGAGCAGCGCGAAAAGAACAAGCGCCCCCAGATCTCCGACTTGCGTGAGTCGGGCGCGATCGAGCAGGACGCCGACAACATCGTCTTCATTTATCGTGATGATTATTACAACAAGGACGATCCGTCGGTTCAGAACCTGGCGGAATTGATCCTGGCCAAGCAGCGAAACGGCCCCACCGGTACGGCGAAAGTGCGCTTTGAAAAGCAATATACGCGCTTTGAAGACCTCGCCGAAGGGGAATACGTCGAAGAGGAAGAGGGGGGCTGATGAAGAAGCTTTTGGGAGTGAGTAGCCTCGTTACCGCGTTTGTATTTGCCTGCGGGGGGCCCGCAACAAGAGGCAGAATCCGTTGCGCGTCCGGCGGGAACCGCAGAAGGCCGTGAGGAGACGGCGGCGGTCCCCGCGAAACCGGTCGCCACCCAAGCGCCGACGGCGACCGCAGGCGCGACGCCCCAAGCGCCGACCGCCCCGGCGACCCTCGGTCCCAACTTTTCGATCGTCCCTTCGGTGCCACTTGAGTTCTCTGGCGACGGCCTCACCGCCGCTTCGGCCCCCGGGATCGCCTCGGTCGCCGCGCTCCTCGCCGACAAGACGTCGATGACCACCATCCGCATTGAGGGGCACGTCGGCGGAAAAGGGGCCGAGGAGCAGACCGCTTCCGAGGCGCGCGCACTCCTGGTGGCGAAGGCGCTCGTCGCACAAGGTGTAGACTGCAAGCGTCTGCTCCCCGTCGGCTTCGGCGGCACCAAGCCGCGGGCGGAGGCGCGATCGGCGACCAATACACGCATCGAACTCGTCGTTGCGGCGCTTCGCGGACTTCACGATCCTCCGCCCGAACAATTTCATGCAGAATTTCACGTCTTACTACCCGCCGAACGCCGAGGGGGTGATGTACCTGCCGTGGGGCAACGGCGCCTGCTCGTTCATCGACGGGCGCGATGTCGGACGCGTCGCCGCCGTCGCGCTCACTGCGCCGGGGCACGCAGGAAAGGCCTACACGCTCACCGGCCCCGCAGCGTTCACCATCGGCGAGGCGGCCGCCACCATCGGCAACGTGTCGGGTCGCAGCGTCACCTACGTCGACGTGCCGGAAGCGGCGGCAAGGGGCGGAATGCTCGGCGCCGGCATGCCCGAGTGGATGGTCGACGCGATGATGGAGCTCCACGCCATCGACAAGGCTGGCTACGCCGCGCTCGTGAACGACGAAGTCGAGAAGATCACCGGCACGCCGGCGCGCAGCTTCGAGGACTTCGCCAAGGAAAACGCCGCCCGCTGGAAGACCGCCTAAACGATTCCAGCGCTTCGCCGGGAGGCGCTGGCGGCGCTCACTTCGATAAGCGTTTACGCAAGTCGTCGAGGAGCCAGCGCCCACCGAGGCCGAGGGGTTTGTCGCGGACGTGGGCGGCGTAGACCGACAACGGCCGGTTCGGCTCCGCCTGCTCGTGGTCGGGCATTTTGCCCCTAAAGCCGCCGAGGAGAAAGTCGAGGCGCCGACGGGAAGCCGATTTGAGAAGCTCAGCGGTCATGCCCGTCGCGCGTGCGGACTTCTTTTCTTCTTTCGCACAGCGACGACTTCCGGAGCAACGTTGGGTCTCTGCTCCGCTCGGACAACGATCTGAAATTTCAGGTCACCTTTCGACCGCGAGACGATCGTGTATTGCCTCGGTTCTTCCTGCGTTCGCTCGATACTCAAGTACGAGTCGTAGGCGATGAACTCCGCGATTCGCCAGACACGAGAGCGAAATTCTGACGAGTCGGGACCGACAACGAAGAATCCACTCGCGGACTCAGAAAGTGACCATCCCTTTGGGAGGATGTACTCAAGCTCAATGGCGATTGCTTGGCGCACTTCCGCGTCACTCATTTTGTGCCTCAATACGACTTTTCTTCAGGACGATGCCGGCTTTCTCCCACTCGATTTCAATGACTTCATGGCCAGCCGCCCACACCAGTGGCGATGCGCGGAAACGCGGTCGCTACTTCTTCGCTTCAAGCTCGTAGAACGGAATCTCCGCGTCCCTTTTCGCGAAGAGGCCCAGGCCGAGCTCGCGGAAGGCCATCTTGAGGATATCCCGATAGAATCTCGCCGAGTGGCCGTACATGGTGAGGTCGGTCCGGTCGTTGTCGCAGACCTCGCGGAGGTCCTTGTCGGTGACCGCCTCCAGGTACAAAAACGCGCCGGTCATCGACGCGAGGTTGGCGAGCGCCGCCGCCGCGTCAGCTTGCGGGAGGTAGGGGAGCACCCCCTGGCAGATGACCAGGTCGTAGGTTTCGTCGGAGCGCCAGCGGCGGATGTCTTTCTGCTCGTGACGGTACTTTTCACACGCGTATTCGCTGACTTCCACGCTCCGGTAATGGACGCCGGGCGCCTGGGCGACGAACCAATCGCGGAGGAGGCCGGTCCCCGCGCCGACCTCGAGCACGCTCGTGACGGGGACGCCGAACCAGCGGGCAAATCCGAGGATCCCCATGCCGAGGTGGGCGATTTCGGCGGCGCCGTGGACGCGGGTCTTCGGCGACTCGTAAAAGCGGTCGTAGTAGCTCTTGCCAAATCGGGCGTCGCCCGTGCCTTCCTCGTCCCGCGATCCGCGCATGCCGCTCCTCCAAAGTGTTCCGGTCGCGCGATAGCGCAAGTTGCCGGTAGCGCCCACCGACCCGCGCCGCGATCCTCCCGAATTGCGGCGTCGCTCGCGACTTCGTGAGCTAAAGTCGCCCCCGTGACGCGAGGACCTCATGGACGCACCGGAACGCCGCCCCTCGGGACGCCGGCTAGCCAGTCGCCCGTGAAACAAGGCCCGGTTCAGCAAGGCACGGCGCAGCAAGGCGCCTACCCGCCGCCGTCGCTGCGCGTCCCTGTCGGAGGTCCCGCGAATCCGGGGCCGCCGCGCATGCATCCCCAGGCAACCACGATGAATTCCCTCGGCGCGACGGCACCGCTCCCCGGCGGCGGGCGCACCACGCTGAACGCCCCTTTGAACGCTCCGCTCGGGCCGCGGGGCATCGATGGCCGCGCCACGCTCAACTCCGCCGCCTACCCGGCACCGCAACAGGGCTACGGGCCGCGCCCGGTGAAATTCCCCGAACCGGGCGCCACGCTCACGAGCGCCCGCGGCAGCTACCAGGTCCTTCGGACGCTCGGCTCCGGGAACTTCGGCGCCGTCTACGAGTGCATCGGCCCCTTCGACCAGACCTACGCCGTGAAGATGGTCCGCCCGGCAAACCGCCCCTACGCGGAGGTGCAGGCGGAATGGGCCAAAGAAGTTCAGCGGTTGCAGTCGCTCCGCCACCCGAACGTCGTCTACATCTACGACGCCTTCGAAGACGGCGGCCTCTTCTACCTCGCCCTCGAACGGTGCGACCACCCCCTCGCGGCGATGCTCGGCACGCCGATGCAGGAGGGGCTGATTATTGAGCTCGCCCGGCAGACGCTCGCCGCCGTCCAGTTCCTCCACGACAACGACGTCGTCCACGACGACATCCACGCGGGGAACGTCCTCATCACGCACACCGATCGCCCCCAGGTAAAGATCGCCGATTTCGGAATCAGTACCGAGCTTTACGGCATGGCCGCCGTACGGCCAAACGTCGTCCATCACGCGATCATGGCCCCCGAGATCCTCGCGAGCGGCTACACGTCCCGCCAGTCGGACCTCTACCAAACGGGCCTCGTGATGTTCCACATGCTCGTCGGCAGCCCCGCCCTCGACACCTCGGCCCCCTACGAAGAGCTCGCCCGGCAAATCGCCGAGGGGACGCCCCGGATGCGCGCCGAAGCGATCCGAACGCCGCTTGGCCACGTCGTTGCCAAGATGCTCCGCCGCCGGGAGGCCTACCGGTTCGGCTCCGCCCGTGAAGTCTGGGCGGAGCTCCGCGAGCTCGACGCCTGGAAACAGCGAAGCCTCTTCCCGGTGAAATAGGAAGAAGCTTCGGGGAGTTGCGGCGCTCTTAGCGCGCCTATTTGGCGACGGGGAGCGCGTCGACCGACATCGGTGCTG
>DYPH01000064.1:13188-34168 GCA_020720045.1 Sorangium cellulosum
GGCGCCTTCCGATCGGCGCCACCGGCCGCTTTTGCCGGCGCATTCACCGCGGTCTCCGCGGAGGCCGACTTGCCGCTTCCGAGGCCGAGCCAGAGACCACCGGCGATCAACACGGCAGCAGCGGCGAGCGCGACGACGAAGGCGGGGCTCCGGCGCTTCTGCACGTTCACGAGGCTCCCCTGGGGGCTCCGGAAGGAGTCGGGCTCGTAAGCCCCCTTGGAGACGTCCGATTCGTCGTCGTCGAAGACAAGCGCCGCCGTCTGCTGGCGGAGATCGGCCGAAGAAGGCTGCGGCGGCGGGATCTCGGCGACCGGCGCTGGCTCCCGGGAGACGATTTCGAGGGCGGAGAGCACGTCCGAGGCGTCGACTTCCATCGTGCCGTCGGCGTTGATCCGCACCCCTTCGATGCCGAGCGGCCGCTTCGTGCGGGCCGCATCAAACGGGTCGAGGGAGAGGGCCGCTTCGGTCACCGGCTCCATGACGATCGCGGTCGGCGCGACGGAGTCCCCCTTCCCTTCCGCAATGATGCAGCGCGGATAGGGGCGGACGACAATGTCACCGACAAGGTCGCTGAGGAGCGCAAAGCGCGGAAGGGGCGATTCGTCCTTGGCCATCGGAGCCACAACCTCTTTGTTCCGTCCCGGCGGAGTGCCGGATCCGAGAACGTCTCCCGGTTTCGTCGCAGGGCCGTCACAAAAACGACCCCAAAAACTTGACGCGCACTTTGCGCGAAATTCGCGCCGACGCAACGGGATCTTCGCACGATCGAGCGACCGACGATCAACTTTGTGGGGCGCTCTCTTACCTTTCGGCGGGCGGGACGGCGTCGCGGGGCGCTTCCGGCGCCGGAGGCTCCCAAAGCGGCACATCGAGGATCGCCTGCCGGAGCGGCACAAGGCGCGCTTCTCGTGCGTTTTTGTTGTAAAATCCTGCGGAACGAACGGCGCCGTAGACGTTGGCCGCGTAAAAGATCCCGGCGATCGTCGCCGTGGTGATCGTGAGCGGGTACGGCCCTTGGCGGTCGTGCTCGTAGCGGTAGGAGGCGAAGGTCGCCGTCGCAAACGCGCCAACAAAGAGGAGCGCCTGGGCGCCGTCGACGGGATGCCCCGTATAAAACTGGCCGGAACCGGGCAAAATCGCAGAAAAAATGCCGGCAAGGACCGGACTCCGCGAGGCCGTTCCGTCGACCTGGGCCACCGTCGCCGCCCAGCCGGCCACCTGCGCTTTTCGCCCGGCGGGGGCGTGGACGGCTGCAGTTTTGAGGTGCTCTTGGGCAGCGTCGAGCTTCCCCGCATCGAGAGCGCCGAGAAACTCGTAGGAGGCGGTCACGAACGGGTCGGCGCGGCGCGCGGCAGCCAGGTAGGGATCGGCGAGCGCGCGGCTGCGGAGCGCGAAGAAATTCGCCGCCAAAAAGAGGCTCGCCCGGTCGCGGACCGCCCCCTCCGGATGGCCAAGGAGCCGCGCCGCCACGGGAAGGCTCGATCGCGGGCGATCCGAGCGCCGGTAGCCCTCCGCGATCGCGAAGGTGAAGTTCGGTCGGTCGGCGTCGGAGGCGTAAAAGGCGAGCGCCTTGTATTCGCCAATCGCGCGAAAATAATCGTGTTCCCGAAAGAGCGACGCCGCAAAGCGAGGGTCGTGACCAAAGGCCGACGGCGCAACCGGCGGTTCTTCCGCCGCCGCGAGGGCAGGCGCCGCGAAGAGGGCCACGCCGAGTGCCAAGGCGCGCGCCCAGGGAGAGCGATGGCTAGGGCCCATCGTCGTCGAGGAGGAGGATCCCCGCTCCGTCCAGGCGCGCCGGGTAGCGGCCGTAGGCGGCGCCGTTCTCGCGAAAAAAGAAACGATCCACGAAGGGCACGAGACCAAAAAGCCCATAACTCACGAGAGCTTCCGCCGCAAAATGGGAGCACGAAACCCGAAAGAGGCACCGGTGCGAGGAATTGGCCGAACGGGACTCCTGGTAGCGACCGATCAGCGCCACGAAGGCGCCTTCCACCGGCGGAACCGGCGGTTTTTCGACCGCTTCCGCGCGCGCGGACGCAAGATCCTCTGCTTCCCAGGGCTCATCGGCGGCCGCTTGGCCGAGGAGGCGCAAAACCGCCCCCGCCGCCAGGGCACGCATCTGCAAAGAACTCCGCGCCGTCTCCCGCTTCGCGGACGGACGCATCAATGGACGGCGGGAGCGGTCGCCCGCGTCGCAACCGTCTCGATGGGCGTGAGCGGGACGTTGAGCACGCGGAGGTCGCCAGCGTCGTCCCGCGCGACGAGCAGCATCGACAACCCCTCGCCGACGCCATCGCGGTTCTTGGTACCTTCCGCGTAGCCGGTCGGGAGCGGCGTCAACGAGACGACGATTTCGTTCGGAGTGAGGTGCTTGTAGGCGCCCGAGGCGATGTCGATCAATGCCGGCCACAAGCCGCAAAAGATATTGGCGAGCGTCCACGCCTCGAAATCACGAGTGATTCCAACACGTGCATCCTGGTAGCCGGGGACCGACACCGTCACCGTGTAGTCTTTATCCTTCGCCATCTGGAGGTAGGCCGGCGTCCGCCCCTCAAAGATCGCGAAGCCGCCCGCCGTCGTGATGTGGACCGTCGCCCCCTCCGGCGTCGAGGTGACCGACACATTTTCCCGGGTCCCGGTCACGATCGTCGCGCAGGACGGAAGCAGGGCGAGCGCCGCAGCGGCGAAAACGGGGGCGAGGCGTTTCCCGATCCGGCTTCTCGCCGGGCGGAGACGAGCGGATAGCGAAAGCGCGGTCAAACGGTCGGACATTCGCTCCATCTTAGCGGCAGTCGAAACGGTATCCAGCAAATCTCGCAGCGACGGCTGGCAAACCTGCCAAAAAAAGGCTCCCGTCGCGAAAGCGAGGAAGCCTAGTTGCTACGTTTGTCTGTGGGCGCAACAGGATTTGAACCTGTGGCCTCCACCGTGTGAAGGTGGCACTCTACCGCTGAGTTATGCGCCCGTCAGAGAGCGCGTAGAGCGCTCTCGAACGACGCGAAGAACTACTTCCGCGCCGCCCCTCGTGCAAGGAAAAAGTCTCCGGTCACGGCTTCTTGCCGATGCCCTTGTCGTCGAAGGCCTTGTAGGCCTCGAACGCGGTCCGCGGCACATCGAAGCGGAAGGTAATACGCGAGAGATTTCCGCTATTTCCGAGGATCGTCTCCCCGGTCATGCTCGGCGCCGACGCGATCTTCGCGCGCTCGGCGAGGAGCGCGGAGATCACTTCCGGAGCGCGGGCGTTGTCGTCAATCTTGTCGGCCGGCCAGAGCTTCGGCGCGATGGAGGCGCCTCCGAGGGTCCCCGCCTGGGGGTGCGCGGCCGGCTTGGAGGCGAGGGCCTGCTTGTAGACCCCCTCGAGCATCGGCAGGCTATCGCCGACAAAGACCCAGGTCTCGTCGCCAATCGGCGCAAGGACGACCATCGTGTCGAGGGTCCCGAGGACTTCCGGCCCCTTGACCGGCTTGCCGCTCTTGTCGAGGGCCGGCGCCGGCGGGTTCTTGGCCTTCACGTCTTTTTTGCTGAGGAAATAGACCGAGTTCGCCGGGAACGCAGACCCCTTGGGGAGCGCCGTGATCTTCGACGGGTACTTCTTTTCGTCGGTCTTCTTCTTCTTCGGGTCCTTGATGTCGGGCATCTTGTCGACGGCGAGGATGAGATCGCGGGCGCTTGCAAACGGGGTCGCAAACGAGGCGGTCATCCAGAGCTGCTCCTCGCCGGTCGCGGCCAGCGTGAGGCGCTTCTTGGCAGCGGCGGAGGCCTTCGGGCCGGTCGCCGCGTCAGCCAGCTTGGCGAGGGCGCCGTCGTCACGGCCAAGCGCGGCGGTACGGAAGGTGAAGAGCGTGTCGTAGAGCTGCCCGAGGAGCGCCTCCGCCTTCGGCCGATCGGCCTCTTTGACGTTCTTGAGCTCGTCCTTCATCGCCTTTTGGAGGAGCACCTTCCCCTGCTGGGCAAGGAGTGAGCGCCCCCCAGCGGCCCAGAGCGAGATGTCGGCTTGCGCGGCGATGGCGCCGAAGGCGGGCGAGAGGGCCGGCGCGTTCCCCGGCTCGGCAACCCACTGGGAAAACAGCGATTTCTTCGAGCGAAGGTCGACGGAGATTTCGGTCCGGAGCTGGTTTTCGTTGAAGGCGCCGTCGTAGTGGATGGAGTCGATGTCATCGAGGAAGGCTTTCGCCTCCTCTTTCGACTTCTTTTCCGCCTCTTTGGACGCGTCGCCCGCTTCGCCGCCTTCCCCCGCCGCAGCCGCTTTTCCAAGCTCGGCGAGTGCCGCGAGGGCCGGACCGGCGACGTCGCGGATCGGCTGCATCCGGACTTCGACGTGGACGTCGGCCTTGGCGCCGAGGCGCGGGACGTCGCGGAGGAGGAAGGAATCGAGGACGCCGAGGACCGACTCATCGCCGCACACGGTGTGGCCGTCGGCGTGGACCATGCAGCCAAACGCCCGCTTCGAAGCGGCGCTGTCTTCGTCGGGCTCGTCGCCGCCGCCCTTCTTCAGTTTCGCGTGGATCGTGCCGTCGGAGAGGACCTCCAATTCGGCTTTCTTTCCGAGGGTATCCTTCGCCGCGGGGACGTTATTCACCGTGAACGAAACCGCCCCCTTGACCCCCTCGTAGCTCGCGCCGGTCAGGACCAACGCGCCGTCGATCGGCTGGTCGAGGGCGACGAGGTCGGCACCGACCTCCTTACCGGAGGCCGAGAGCTCCTTGGCGACCTCCTGCTCGGACTTGTGAATCCACGCAGCCCCCCCTTTTACGAGGGCGCTCGGGCGGGCGATCCGCCCCCAAGCGACGAGGCCTTCCGGAAACCGGACCGGGCCCGGGTCGACCACGCCGGTCGAAGGCGTCGTCGATTTCGCGACAGCGACCGTCGGCGGCTCCGCCCCCTTCTGGGAGGCACCACCCCCGCAGGCGATAAGGGTAGAGAGAGTTACGGCGGAAAGTGCAATTCGACGCATGGGCGCGACGCTACAGAAAGCGAGCGCTGCGGTCACCCGCGAAACTCAACCTCATGTTCAGAGGACAGAACCGACGATTTTTCGCCAAAGATCTTCGCGCCCGGCCGCCGTCTCGCCGCTGGCACCGATGACGCGAACGCCCGCCTTCTTGCTGATGGCTTCGAGCGCCGGTTTCTGCTGGTTCTTCGGAAGCTTATCGAGCTTTGTGGCGACGATGATCACCTCGACGGGCCGCGCCGATTGGGCGGCCCGCGGCCCCTTCATGAACTCGACGAGCTGGAAGTCGTCGTCTTCGGGACCGCGGCGAGCGTCCACCAGAACAAACACCGCCCGAAGCGCGATGCGCGTGGTGAGGTACCCCTCCATCATCGGCCCCCAGCTGCGGGCTTCGCTCTTGGAAACCTTCGCAAATCCGTAGCCGGGGAGGTCGACGAGGATGAGGTCCAGCACCGGCTGCTCGGTCGGGGCGGCACTTTCCGTCGCAACCGGCATCGCAACCGGTTCGCTGACCACAGCGTCGCTTGCAACGGTCTCGGCGGTCTCGGCGGCCGCTGCGACCGGCGCGACCTTCGGGCGGGGGAGCTGGACTTTGCAGCCGAAGAAGTTGATCTGACGGGTCGCGCCGGGGGTGTTGCTCGTGCGGACGAGGTTTTTCCGCTGCATGAGCATGTTGAGGAGCGTCGATTTCCCCACGTTTGAGCGGCCGGCAAAGGCGACTTCGGCGAGCGCCGGTGCCGGGAGGCCGGTCGCCACCGTCGCCCCCGCCGTGAAATCGGCGGCGATCACGCGGTAGGCCAATGCGTCCTTCGCGCCTGCATGCATGTAGGTGGAAGGGGCCGATGTTGCTGCCGATTTCCCCTTTTTCGCCGGCGGAATCACGACCCCCTTCGGGGCCGTCTTCGGGGCGCTCGCTTTTTTGGCGGGGGCGGTCATCGGGCTCTGCTTTTTCGCTGCCATGGGCCGCGGGGTAGCATCGCGGCGAAGCCAAGACGCAGGAAAATCGGCGTCAGCGGCGACGGCGAAGGACCCCGCCCAGCAGCGCCTCGAGCTCGGGGCTCTTGAGCCCCCAGGCAGCGAGGACGAATACGCCGAGAAACACGATGCCGCCGCCGATTCCGGGCAGCGCCCGAAGGACGACCCCCTCATGGGGGATCACGTGGGCGGCCCCCCAGGCGGCGATGCCGGCGACGAGGGAGGCGCCGCCGGTCCGCAGCGCGGAGCTCACAAGCTCGCCGGCGCGCAAATCTTCGAGTTTGCTACGTAAACCGACGATCAGCAGCACCATCTGGACGAAGCTCGAACCGGCGACGGCGATGCTCACCCCAACGTGGCCGAAGGGGCCGACGAGGCCGAAGGCGAGGCCGAGAAAGGCTAGCAAATCGAGGATGCTGACGACGACCGGCGTGCGGGTGTCACCGAGCGCGTGGTAGACGGGGATCGTCTGCCGGACGACGGAAACTGTAAAGAGTGCGCCCCCTTGCCAAGCGAGGGCGATCGCCGTCTGGTGGGCATCTTCCGGGGCGAAGGCGCCGCGCTGAAAGAGGGCGACGACGATCGGTTCGGCCAGCGCGACGAGGGCGACGCTGCACGGCAGGGCCACGAACAGCGCGAGGCGGAGCCCGTAGGCCCACGTCTTTGCAACTTCAAGCTTTTCGCCGCGCGCGGCGAGCGCCGCCAGCGACGGGAGCGCCGCCGCCGAGAGCGCCATGACGAAGATCCCCTGGGGGAAATCGCAGAGGCGTGACGCCCAGGAGAACCAGCTCTGGGCACCAGGCCCGAGGCCGGAGAGGAAGCGCCGCGAGAGCACCAAATCGATATAATACACGCCGATACCGACCATCATCGGCACGAGACGCGCGAGCGCCGTGCGGACGTGGGGATCCCGGAGGACGTCGGCGCTCGGCAACGCGGGGCGCCCGCCGTAACCGATCGCGCGGAGGCTCGGCCACTGGGCAATCATCTGCAGGAACCCGCCGAGGATCGCCCCCCAACCGATGGCGTGTGCTTCGTCGAGACCGGCCCGCTTGAAGATCGGGACCAGTACAAAACAGGCAAGCAAAAACGCGACGTTGAGCAGCGCAGGCGCGAATGCTGTTACCGCGAACTTCTTCTTCGCGTTGAGCGCGGCCATGCCGAGGGCGGCGCTCCCCATAAAAAAGAGGTAAGGGAAGACGATCCGTGTAAGCTGCACGGTCCGCGCAAACTGGGCGGGGCGATCGGCGTAGCCGCCGGCAAAGAGCGCGGTGAGCGGCTCGGCGGCGAGGATACCGAGCCCACACACGACGACGAGTGCCGCGAGGCTCAGACCGCGAATTTTTTTGTAAAAATCACGACCTGCGTCGTCCCCCCCCTCGGCGAGGCGCTTGGCGAGGACCGGCACAACGGCGCTGGAGACGGCCCCCTCGCCGAGGATTTGGCGGAGGGCGTTCGGGATCGTGAAGGCGACGAAGAAGGCGTCGGTCGCCTCGCGGCCGAGGGTCGCCGCGAGGGCCATGTCTCGGAAAAGACCGAGCAATCGCGAAGCGAGCGTCCCCAAGCCGACGATGCCGGCACGACGAACAAGCGCCCCCCGCTCGGCGGCCCCGGAGACCGCTTCCGGCCCACTCACAGGCGCTGGCGCGGGGCGCGGGAGGCGGTCCCCTCGGGGACGCACGCCTCGCAGTGGCAGAGCGCGCGCAGGTAGCGGTAGCTGTAAATTCCGGTGTCGTGACCGTCGAACCAGCGGAGCGCGAGCGCGTAATTGCCGACTTTTTCGATGTCGTCGAGCTGCAGCTGGGCGTCCGACGGCTCGATGAACGCGATCGTCCCCTCGTGCCCCTGGCAGCCGGCGCAGGGGCAGTAACCGCGCAGAATCATGTGGGGATAGACCCCCTTGTGACCATCGGACCAGTCAATTTCCGTGGTGCGACCGCCGCGGGGGGAACGGAGCGCTTTCGGACGGGGGGCAGGCTCGGTCATGGCGCGCTTGTTTCCGATCTCGGCGATCGGGTCAAGTTGCACGCAACCGGGCGACGACCGCCGGATCGTCGAGGGCGCTCGTACCGCCGAGCCCTTGGATGACGGCGGCAGCGACGCGATGGCCAAACGCGCATGCCGCAACAAAATCAGGAACTTCCGAAGCGGCGAGCGTCGCCAGGACCCCAGCAAGGAAGGCGTCACCGGCGCCGGTGGCATCGACGGCGACCGCCGGTTCCGTCGGGACGGTGGCGACGAAGGCCCCCCCCACCACGATCGATGCCCCTTCCCGGGCACCGCCACGCGTCACGAACCAGGTCGCGCGAGGCGCCTCTGCGAGCCAGGCGGTTTCGCTGCGTCCGTCGATCGCCGTCAGTGCGGCAAGATCGGCCGAGGAAGCCTTGACATAGGTCGCATCGCGAAGGAGCCGTTTTGCCACCGAAACGAGCGCATGTTTGTCGGCCCACAGATGGGCACGCACATTCAAGTCGACGACCAGTGCGCACGATTTTTCGGCACCGATCGCAGCAAGAACGCGCTCGGAGGTCGCCTGAACCGGCCCTGGAACAAACGTACTTGTTCCGAGGACGGCAAAGGAACAGCCGCGCGCGACGTCGTCGGGCACATCGGTCGGGGCGTGCGTCATGTCGGCGGAATCATGCCGATAAAAGAGGAACGTCGGTTCGCCGGTATCGTCCCGCGCGACGAAGGTGAGGCCAGTTCGCTCCTTTCGGCGCGCAACCGCGGAAACATCGACCCCCGTTTGAGCAATTCGCGCGCAAAGTTCGGAGCCGAAACGATCGATCCCGACGGCACCACACAGGCGGGAGGCGATTCCGAGCCGGGCAAGCACCACGGCGACGTTCGCCGGGGCCCCGCCGATTTCACGCCGGTAGACGTCGGGGGCGATCTCAAAAAGGTCCCACAGGACTTCGCCAAAACAGAGCACAGTTCGCATAGTTATTTCTGAATTTTCCGGCGAGTTTAGCGACGTGCGTGCTCGTTGCTTCGTTCCGTCGACGAAGGCTTCGCGCGGGCGACCGACGCATCGACGAGCCGGGCCAGCGGCCCCGCCGCCTCGGCCGCGCCCTCAAGAGCGGCGAGGCGACCGAGCGGGATCTCCCCCTGGGCGGCATCGACGAGGGCAAGGAGCGCCGACGAAATCGGGACGCCGATGCCGGCGCCGCCGCAACTCGTACACACAACCCCGCCCGCTTCCACGGAAAAATAGGCGCCTCGCCCGGTGGGGCGCGCGGTGTCGCAGCGCACGCAGGCCTCGCAGCGGAGCGCGTACCCGAGGACCGCAAGAAGCCGTACGCTCGCGATTTCCCCTAGAATTTGCGGATGGGTGGCGTCCGTTGCCGCGAGCGGCGCGCCCGAGTCAACGGGCCCTCCGTCGAGGGCGTCGAGCGCCTCACCGAGGACCGCCCAGACGCGCGGTTCCGGCGTCCGCTCGGGGGCGAGCGCGCGAACGAGCCGCAGGAGGCGCCCCGCCGCGTCCATGGCGTTCAGGTCGCCGACGAGGCCGGTCCGAAGGCGCCCAAAGGTCCCCTCGCGGAACTTCATGAATTCACGCCCCGATCCCGATCCGTCGCGGCCTGTGTCGACGAAGGTGACCTGGAGTTCATGAAACGGCTCGACGGCACCGCCCGCCTGCTTTCCGCCAGCGCGGCCGTTTCGGACCATCGCGGCAACCACGCCCGCTTCCTCGGTAAAAAACGTCGCGACGATGTCGCGTTCGCCGAAGGGGACGGCACGAAGGAGAAGAGCCCGGGTCGCAAATGCGCTCCCCGAGCTCCGGCCCCGCGTGCGGGTCTTCGCGGCGATGTCGTTCACCCAATCGCCAACTCCAACGCCGACGGCCGCTGCGAGAGCTCCGGCGGCATATCGTGGCCGCGCGGCTTGAGGACGATCGACATGGCGAGCGTGAAAAGAATCAACAAAAGCACGCACGCGATGGCGACACCGAACCGGCGCCCCCCTTCCCGCGTCACGCGAACCGGCGCCGCCGGCGAAATCGGCGTGACGACAACCGTCCGACGGCTCGCTGTGTAGCGAGCGACGACGTCGGCGGGCGGAAGACCGACGGCGGTGGCGAAAGACTTCAGGAATCCGCGTACAAACACATCGCCGGGGAGGTCATCAAAGTGATCGCTCTCGATCGCTTCCAGGGAAGAAACCGGCACCCGGGTGATGCGCGCAACTTCCGCAAGGCTCATGCGGCGCTTTTCGCGCTCCCCCTTGAGAAGCTTTCCGATCGTGTCCGTTGTCGTCACTCGTCCTCCGGTCACGGTGCCACCGCCCCCAAGCCCTTACGAGCCTGCGCGCAAGCGGCACCGGTCTTGGTTTCGCGGCCGATTTCCTCGCAGCGCTGGAAATCGCTCTTGGCGTCGTCGATGCGACCCAGGTCGCGACGTGCTTCTGCACGCCCGCGCCAGGCATCGACGAGGCCCTGGCATTCGAGGCTGTCTACCGAGAGAGCGCTGGTAAACGCTTGCTCGGCCCTTTTTGCATCCTTCTTCGTCCGGTAGGCCTCGCCGAGCCGGTAAAAACCGACGCAAAATCGAGGTTCCACGACCGAGTTCTGGAGCGAGAGAATCCCTTCGTCGACCTTGCCCGCCTTCACCTGGGCCCAACCGAGGTTCGCCCAGGCGAGGTGGGAAGACGAATAGGCAGGGTCGCGCGTCAGCGGCGCGAGGACCGAAATCGCTTCGCCAAATTTTCCTCGATTGATGAGGGCTTGGCCGAGCAAGTTCTTTGCGTCGCGGTAGTTTTCGTCAGCCTTCGCGGCGCGACGGGCAAACTCTTCGGCCTTTTCCGGGTGGCAGTCGGGAGACTCCTCCCCGAGGGGGCCGGCACAAAAACTCATATAAATGGCGGCGCCAAGGTAAAGCGCTTTGCCATTCTCGTCGTCGAGGGCGACCGCTTGTTGAACGTGATCAAGCGCCTCACGGGTCCGGCCTTTGGAGAAGAGGTCGGTGGCGACATCGACTTCCGTGTCGGCGCGACGCTCCGAGTTGGCCGTGCGCGGCGCTCCGCAGCCGACCAGCGCCGCAAGGAGGACGATGGACGGGAGTGCCGTTCGTGTCGCGAGGACACTCCACAGGCACGCCGTGCTTTCGGTTCCAGGGGTGGTCATGGCGGTCGGGCAGTTCGCGGTGGCGTACTCGAAAAACGTACGCCGAAAACTTGACTCCTTGCCCGGCGGTCCCCGAGCGAAGCCCGTGGATAGCAGTGCTCGTCCGGGGGGTCAACGGAGAAACGGCGAGGGGGCATGACACCGCTGTCATGCTGCGCTACCAGAGTGCCCCACCTTCGAGGCGAAACCTCAACGATTTCGAGGCAGACCGCGACGGAGCCTACCGCGTAACCCCTTCGGCGCGCAGGTCTTCCCGAGAGCCCAAAAGTGCAAACAGGCGTTCGAGGGCGTCGACGTCGAGGATCTGAATGGCATCCCCCTGAACGCGTAAGTAGTCCTGTTCGCGCAACCGCAGCACTGCTCGCTTCACGGCATCAATTTCGAGGCCGATGCGCGACGAGAGGTCGACGGGCGACACGGCAAGCGTCACCGCCACCGGGAGCACCGAAGCGTCGCTCGTGCGGGGGTCGCTCGGGCTCGACGAGCCGCGACGCGGCTCGGTCCGCTGGAAGCTCGGGTGGTCCGGCCCGAGCGCATCACGAGCGAGCTTAAGGAGCGCACCGACGACCTTCGACGGCGGGTCGGCGAGCATCATGAGCTCGATCTGGTCTTCCGCAGCGCGAACGCGCCGCGCAATCTGCTCGAAGAAGCCGCTCGCAAGAACGGGATACGCCAGAAGAAGCTGCCGAAATTCCTCAGGATCGAAGGGAAAGACGACGGCGTCGGTCAGGGCCGTTGCCGTGGCCTGACGACGGAGCTCACCCGCCAGCGCACCTTCGCCGACAAGCGCACCGCCGCGAAGAAGGGTGAGGGTGCGGGTCATGCTGCGCACCCGTTTTGTTAAGCGAATTCGGCCTTCATCGAGGAAGAAGACCTGTTCGACGACGTCCCCCTCGACGAAGAGCGCATCGCCCGCACGAAGCGCGCGCGCGCGCCCCCGTAAAAAGGGTTCGCGCACCGCTTCCGGCAGGCGCACGCCCTCCTGAGACCCATCTTTTCGGGGCAAATCCTGGCTCCACGTCACACGCAGCTCAGTTCGCTGCGCAGTAATCGTCAACGTCGTCCACGCTTCGCACGCAGCGAACGGCGCACTTCTCCGAAACGACGACCTTGCCTGTTTTGTAACAATAAAACAGCGTATTGGGGTCGCCCGTGACACCATTTCCGCCGCAGTAGTAGCCGGAGCCATTCGCGCAATCGGGGCCGACGACCGGCCCGGCATCACGCGGCGCGCCCGCATCGACGGTGCCCGAGTCGCGAACGCCGATTCCGCTGTCAAGCGGCCCCCCCGCGTCGACGCGGGCCGCGTCCGGGGCGGTCGCGTCGACGATGGCGGCATCAACCTCAACCCCTGCATCCGGGAAGGGGTCGTAGGGATCGCCCTCGGGAAGCGGATCGCCTTCCGTCGGCGCGAGCGGCGTGTAGTTGCCGACGGGATCGGGAATGGAATCGAGCGAAGTCGAGGACTTCGACGAATTCGAACACCCGAAGGCGAGGAAGGGGACGGCGAGCAAAGCAGGGAAAAGTACGCGCATGGCCGAGGGGGAGCGTAGCGCAAATTGGGGCGATGCCCCACCGGAACGGTGCCCGAGGATGGCCCCTCCTGGAAATTCTGCGCGCCCCCTTTCCGTTCGACGACGATCCGAGCTAATCGCAGGCGCCATGGATCCCCTCCACTTCCGTCGCACCAGCGCGAGCACGGCGTCATCAGCCCCCTCGGAACGCGCGCCGCGCCCGTCGCAGCCCCCGTCGGAAAATGCGCCGATGAGCCTGCGCCGGATTTTCCAAAAGCGCCCCCGACTGGAAGCCCCTGAAATGTTTGGGCAACGTGCCCTCGCTCGCATCGCGCGCGCGTTGCCGCCGGTGGAGCGGGCCTACGCGAACATCCGCTTCGCGATCATGCGCCCGAAGCTCTTGAGCGTCATGGACCTCCTCCTTCCCAGCGAAGGGCGGATCCTCGACGTCGGCTGCGGCTTTGGTCTCTTCGCCGCCTACTTCGGCCAGACCCAGCCCGACCGCGCCATCCTCGGCGTCGATCCCGACGCAAAGCGCGTCGTTACGGCGACCAACGTCGCGAAAAAGCTTGGGTTAACCCAACACACCTTCCTCGCCGCCGACGCAAACGACCCGCGCGTCCAGGGGCCCTTCGACGCTGTCTATTGCCTCGACGTGATGCACCACGTCCCGGAAGATCAGCAGGTTGCGCTGCTTGCGCACATCAAGTCGCTGTTGGCCCCTGGCGGCATCTTCGTCATGAAGGACATCACCACCGACCCGCCGGCCCAGCTCCTCTTCACGGAGTTCCTCGACCGCGTCATGGTCGGCTGGAACGAGCCGCTCTGCTACCGACACCACCGGGAATGGGGCGAAATTCTTACCGGTTTGGGATTCAAGGTCCGCATGGTCCGTGTCCCCGACCTCCTCCCCTACCCGCACGTCGTCATCGCAGCGACGCTCCCCCACTGACCTCGCAGACCACGCCGCTTCTTCGGAGGCGGCGTTTTTCATGGGGAGTACGCCACAAAAACGAAAAGACCGACTCGTGAGAGTCGGTCTTTCCGGAGTGCGAAGAGCGGGACTTGAACCCGCACGGTGTTACCCGCTAGCACCTCAAGCTAGTGCGTCTGCCATTCCGCCACCTTCGCGCGTCTGAGGTGGGCGTCTTTTCTCATGAGTGGCCTGTACCGTCAACAAGAATCGACGAAGGGAATCGCAAGATTCACAATTGTCTCCGCGAGGCGAAGCGCGCAATTGCGAAGGACAAAAAACGAAAAAGCTGACTCGTGAGAGTCAGCTTTTTCGGAGTGCGAAGAGCGGGACTTGAACCCGCACGGTGTTACCCGCTAGCACCTCAAGCTAGTGCGTCTGCCATTCCGCCACCTTCGCGCGTCTGAGGTGGGCGGTTTTTCTCATGAGAGGGGCCGGTCGTCAACCAGGAAACACAACGGCGACGACGATTTACCGCGCAGGCCCGCTCGGCACCGGATCGCTGGCGGGGGGCGGCAGGCTCTCCCCGCGCAGATTCGCGAGGGCTCGGCGAGCTCCTCCTACTGTAATATCGCGGGCTTCCACGATCGACGCGGCGACTTTTTCCACAAAATCGCCGGTCGCCCCCGCCGCCACAGCGACGCTCCGCGCGTGAAGCGCCATGTGACCGCGCTGAATGCCGTCGGTCGCGAGGGCGCGAACGGCGGCTAGGTTGGAGGCGAGGCCGACCGCGGCCGCGACCATGGAGAGGTCGGACGCCGCTTCAATGCCGAGGAGCGCGAGCGACAAGCGGGCGCCAGGGTGCACGCGGAGCGTCCCGCCGACGGTGCCAAGTGCCATCGGGACTTCGATGCGCCCGAGCAAAAATTCGCCATCTCTACGCCAAGTTGCGAGAGGCTCGTAGCGGCCGTTTCGCGCTGCGTAGGCGTGGGCCCCCGCCTCAACAGCGCGCCAATCGTTCCCGGTCGCGATCACGACGGAGTCGATGCCATTCATGATCCCCTTGTTGTGCGTCGCCGCGCGGTAGGGATCGAGTTCGGCGAAGCGGGACGCGTTGACGATGCCATCGGCGACGGCGCCACCATCCATCGTCTCGGTGACGAGGCTCGCGATCGGGACGCTCACGGTGGCGCGCACGCAGCGACGATCGCACAAATTAGAAAGAATCCGGAGACCTACCTGACCATTCGCAAGCGCGGCGATGCGGTCGGCGACCGCTTCCGCGACGCTGTTGACGAGGTTTGCCCCCATGGCGTCGCGGCAGTCGACGATGAAATGGACGACGACCATCCCCTCGTCGTCCCCACCAATCAGGCGAACCTCGAGGTCACGGGTGCCACCGCCGCGGCTAAGGAGGCCGGGGATCGCGACGTCGGCCAGCGCGAGAAGCTCCTGTTTTGCCTCGAGAATCAAGCGCTTGGCCCGCTCGCGGTCTGGGACGCCGAAGAGCTGGACCTGGCTGATCATGAGCGGTTCGTCGACCTCGGCGGTGAACCCACCGCCGTCCCGAATCATCCGCGAAGCGTTGGATGCGGCCGCGACGACACTCGGCTCCTCGACAACCATCGGCACGAGAAAATCGCGGTCGTTGATGCGGACGTTGAGGGTGATGCCGTAGGGGAGCGCGTAGGTTCCGACGACATTTTCTACAAACTTATCGGCCGTTACCGCGTCGAGGCCACCGCCTGCCACCGAGGCGGCGATCGTGCCGCTGGGGACGCCGGCAGCATCCTCGACGAGGGCGCGGCGTTCGTCGACGGTGACTTTGTAGAACCCGGGAATGCGAGAACTTTTCTTCATGATCTTCAAGCTTTCACGGCAGAAACGCCGGAAAAATCGATAGCGAGCGCGAGCGCAACGATCGCGTGTTCGGCCGCTTTCGCGCGAAAGCGGGGACTCGACGGAGAATTTCCTAGAAAAACAGCCACATCTCCACCGCCGGCCCCGGAACCGAAGAAGGCGCCCCCCTCTTCGGCGGCGACGTCGCCGAGGGCGGAAAACCCTGGCGGAACGATCGGCGCGGCGGCGGCGTCCCCGAGCGCGCGGAGGGCACCGGCGAAGGCACGCGAAGCGGCCAAGAACGAACTTGAATCGACTGAATCTGCGGCATTTTCGGAAGCGGCCACGAGGGCGCCCATGCATGCGCGATAGGCGCTTGCGTCGCGCGCGGCGAGCGCGCGAACCTGCCCCAGCAGCGACGACGTCCGCGCGGGAGTTCCGCTCCACCACACTTCCAAGACGATGCCGGGCGGTAGCGCCGCTGCGGTCGGGGTCCCGTCCTGGTAGCGAAGGACGCCGCCGAAGGTGCTAGCCGCAACGTCGACGCCGCTCCCGCCCCCTTGCGCGCGTTGGTGGGCCTCGCGTGCGCGCAAGAAAATCGCTTTCTTATCGAGGACTTCCGCGCCTCCGCGGAGATCTGCGGCCGCGAGTGCAGCCACGAGGGCGGCGGCGCTCGAGCCAAGGCCCAGCTTCGCGTCACCGTGATAAAGCGAAGAAGTATCTACGGTTGGCGCACCGCCCCTCGGAAAGGCGGCGGCGATCTCCCGGGCGGGGGTCGGGTCGACCGGCTCGCTCCGCGCGACCGCGTACCGATCGACGGCAACGACAATCGCCGGCGCCCCCTCAAGGACCGCATAGGCGCCGGTGAGCAGCAATTTTCCAGGCGCGCGGGTGATGGCGAGCGTGTTCACGCTTCGACGCGGGCCCCCAGTCCCGGTGCGGCAACGAGCGTACGGAGGACGCCGGGCGTCGCCTCGAGGGCTGCGACCACTGCGGCGACGTCGCCGGCGCGGGTCACGACCTTCACGTGGGGCCCAGCGTCCATCGTTGCCCAGGCGGAAATTCCCTGGTCGCGGAGACGACGGACGGTCGCGTAGGCGGCAAGCGTTGCCGGCTGAAAATAGACGACCCCGGCGGCAATGCAGGATGCATGCATCGCGAGCGCGCTCTCTTCGACGAGCGGCCCCAAACGTTCGAAATCTCCAGCACCTAAAGCCTCTCGAACGGCGGCGTAAATACGCGGCGCACCGGCGAGCCATGCTTCGTGAAACATGCTCGTGCGCGCGACGAGCTTCATGCCTTCCGACGACGACAGCGCCTTCGGCCCCTCGTCGGTCACGGCGACGACGACGCGGAGGTCGACCCCTGCCGCAACGGGCACCGGACCGACGCGAACGGCATCGTCACCGGGGACCAACTCAGCGAAATCAGGAAAAAAACTGCGCGCTGCCGATGCCGAGCCGCGCATGCCCACAAGGGCGAGCTGTTCCGTCGAGGCGTCAAGTCCAAGCGCCGCTGCACAACCGACGACAAGCGCTGCGAAGCCGGAGGCGCTCGATGCGAGCCCGCTCGCCGTAGGGAAATCGTTCGTCGACCGCACGTCAAAGCGAGCCTCGCTCTTCGCAAGCTCTCGAAGTTCCTGGAAAACATTTCCGGTTTTCCCGCCGGGCTCGCAGGAAATCGTGCGCCCGTTGATCGTTAAGCGATCTTCGGCAGTCCCGGGGAGCAGGTCGACCTCCGTCCGCGTCGTCAGACCGGCTAGCGTCACCGAAAGGCTCGGAACTGCTGGAATATTTCCAGCGCCTGGTCGCTTTCCCCAGTACTTGGCGAGCGCGATATTCGGGTGGGCAATCGCGACGACGGTCACCGTTCGGCCTCAGCGGTGTCGTAGGCGGCCCGCTCCCGCACGAAGGTGCTGTGCACCGTGGCGGCAACGCGGGTATGAAAGCCGAAATATCCTGCTTTATCCCATGCTTGAACGATAGCGTTCCCGCGAGCTTCGTCGGCCACGAGGGCGACCACGCAGCCGCCTCCGCCAGCGCCGGTGAGCTTTGCGCCCAGCGCCCCCGCTTCGCGGGCGACTCGGCAAAGGGTTTCCACCTCTTCCGTCGAGAGGAGGAGGCCGCCGAGGAGCATCTGGTTCATGTCGAGGAGCTTGCCTAGCGCGACCACGTCCCCGGCTTCGAGGGCCAGTCGGGCATTCTCAACGACGGCGGCGATGCCGGAAAAGGCCTTTTCGACCACTTCCGGGCGTTTTTCGCGCTGCTTCGCGACCGACTCGACCATCGATTTCGTGCTCGACGCGATGCCCGAGTGGCCGATGCAGAGGTGAAGCTCGCGGGCGACGCGAACGGGCCGCGGCTGTTCCCCCTTTCGAAACCAAATCGCGCCGCCGCGGGCGGAACACGCGGCGTCAATTCCCGAGGGGTTCCCGTGGAAGACGCGCTCCCAAGCCATTGCAAGTCGCTGAATTCCCTCGACATCGGCCGTCGGGTCGACCGCTCGCGCGATCGCGACGCCGACCGCGGCCGAGCAGCCAAGACCGCCACCGGGGGGCAAGTCGGCAAACGCTTCGACGGAAAATGCGCTCTCTTTCCGGGAACTTGCCGACTGGCGGTGCTCATTGAGAAGGCTACGAAAGGCCCGCGAGAGCATTTCGTCGCCATCTTCGGTCACTTCGATGCCCCAGGTCGGCACGGCGAGGCGCGCGCGCTCGCGCGGGAGGAGGGGTCGCGCCGTGGCACGCGCGCCGCGATCGATGCCGACCGCGAGGGCCGGGACGCCGTAAACGACCGCATGCTCGCCGGCGAGAATCACTTTCCCCGATGCAGTATTTTGCATAACTTTCAAGCCTCTCGGAAGACGAGGGCACCTACGGCCCCGGCAAAAAGGTCCCGGCTAGGGGCGGAAATAGGCAGCTCATCGAGGGCCCGTGTGGCCGCAGCAACGCACGCTTCCAAGCGCGCTTCGACGCGGTCGCGCGCCCCCGAAGCGACGATCCGCGCGAGAAGCGCCTCAACCTGCGTCTCGTCGGGGGTCGCAACGCCGAAGACCGCGTCGAGGAGGCGGGTCGCTTCCGGATCTCCGGAGACCTCCCGGATTACGTCGGTCCGCTTCCCCTCTCGAAGGTCGTTCCCGCGGGGCTTGCCGGTCTTCGCCGGGTCGCCGAACAGGGAAAGGAGGTCGTCGCGCAGCTGAAATGCGTCGCCAACAGGCCGCGCAAACTCTTGAATTTGCGCAAAATAGGGCATATCCATCCCGCGAGCGAGCGCCGCGCCGAGGAGCAGCGGACCTTCGACGGTGTAGCTTGAGGTCTTCAGGTCGCGGATGCGGGAACCGAGGGAGGCGTCCCCCTGGGAAAACACGTCAAGCGCCTGCCCCTGCACGACTTTTTCCTGCATTTCCGCGAAGATAACGGCGGCGGCGAGGCGGGCCTCGGCGGGGAGGTCGACGGCGAGGAGGGCCCGCTGGGCGACGGCAACCCCGAGATCGCCGGCCAAAATCGCTCCGATGGCAGCGTCATGCTCGGTCGCCGTGTGCGCGCGCAGCGACGCGTGGCAGCTTGGACCTCCACGACGGACGTCGTCCTGGTCCATCCAATCGTCGTGGGCGAGCAAATAACTCTGCAAAAGCTCGATCGCGACCAGCGCCGGCGCGATCCGGGATGCCCCGCCGACCCCGCCGGATGCCTCGTAGGAAAGTGCGACAAGAACGGCGCGGAGCCGCTTTCCGCCGCGAACGGCAAGCGCTGCGAACGCATCGGCGACCAGCGCCCCGCCGCCGACCGCCACGCCGAACGCATCGCGGCGCTCCTGGAGGAAGGCCGGCAGCGCGGCATCCACCACAAAGCGGACATGCTGCGCGTAGGCAGCAAACGAGGGGGGAGCGTTGGGGGGCGTGGCCATGTCAACGCGACGAGCCATTTCGGTAGGGCGCACAGATTTGGCAGGACGGTAGGGGGGGAGCGTGGCCATGTCAACGACCGTTCCAGCTACAAATTTCGTGAAGAATCAGGTGCTTTCAAAAATTATTGAAAGTTTCGAAGGTTCCGGCATCGCCGGATGCTGGGGAGATGGCGCACCTTGTCATTCTCGGTGTCTCCGCGCGTAGGTCGATGCGCGCAAACGGCGCGCGGTTCTGAGCGGAAGGAAGATTTGGGCTCGCCGGCCAAGGACAACAAGCTAAAGGGCCAGCCCGTGAGCACCATCGGGGATCGAAAAGCGGACCACATCGCCCTCTGCTCGACGGATGCCGTCGCATTCAAGAGCAAAAGCACTCTGTTCGAGGCGGTACGCATCGTCCACAACGCGCTTCCGGAGCTGTCGGCAGACGAGGTTGATCCGTCGATTTCGCTCTTCGGGCGGCGCCTACGCGCCCCGATTTTCATCGCCGCGATGACCGGCGGGACCGAACACGCGTCGCGGATCAACCGCGAACTCTCGGCAATCGCCGCCGATCGCGGCTACGGCTTCGGCCTCGGGAGCCAACGGCCGATCCTTCGAGATCCCGCCGTCGCGCCGACCTTCGACGTCCGAACGACGAACGGCTCAGCGAACGCAAAGAACCTGCTTTTGCTTGGTAATTTGGGGATGGTTCAAGCGGTCGAGCTCGGCGTCGATGGCATTCGCGCCCTCGTCGACCGCGTCGAAGCAGATGCGCTTTGCATCCACCTGAATCCCGCGATGGAACTCGTTCAACCGGGCGGCGACCGCGACTTCCGCGGCGGGCTCGCCCTCTTCGAGGCGCTCGTCGCGTCGCTCGGCGTGCCGGTTATCGCGAAAGAGACCGGCTGCGGCCTGTCACGGAGCGTCGCGAAACGCCTTAAAAATGTTGGCGTTTCCCACGTCGACGTCTCCGGCGCTGGGGGCACGTCCTGGGTCGGCGTCGAGACGAAGCGCGCCGAAGAGGTCGGCGATCAGCCGTCGGCGGCGCTGGGTGCGCTCCTTTGGGATTGGGGCGTGCCGACGGCAGCAAGCGTCATGGACGTTGCAAGCGTCGGATTTGAAACAATTATTGCGACGGGCGGCGTCATGAACGGCGTCGACGTCGCCAAGGCACTCCTCCTCGGGGCGACCGCCGCAGGCCTTGCGCGACCGGTCCTGATGGCGCTCCAGCAGGGGGGCCGCGCCGGCGCAGAAGCGTTCCTCGACCAGGTCGAGGCTGAGCTTCGCGCGGTCATGCTCCTCACCGGCTCGCGGGACCTCGCCGCCTTGCGAGGCGCCGAAAAGATCGTGGTCGGCGAGCTCGCGGCATGGCACACGCGTCCGAACCACGCCTAATTCACCAACATATTTCGATAGTTACTCGCGCACGACCTTCGTCGGCACCGTCCGCCCAAGAAGTTCGTTGGCGGCGGCGAGCATCTTCGAAGCCTGGATCGGCTTGGTGATGTACGCGTTGGCGCCGAGTTCCAAAGCCCGGCGGCGGTCCTCGTCGCCCGCTTCCGTCGTCACGACCACAATCGGCACCGCGCGGTGCATCGGGTCGTGGCGAAGGCGATGGACGAGCTTGAGACCGTCCAAAATCGGCATATTCAGATCGGTCACGACGAGATCGAAGTGACTACCGGCGAGCTTTCGGAGCGCATCGGCCCCGTCCGTCGCCTCGACCACCTCTAGGTAGCTGCTCGGAATCTCCTTTTCGGAGTGCGACACGTCCTCGCGAAA
>DYPH01000065.1 GCA_020720045.1 Sorangium cellulosum
TCTCCCGCTTCGCGGACGGACGCGTCAGCAAAGAACTCCGCGCCGTCTCCCGCTTTGCGGACGGACGCGTTCCGACAGAAGGCTGTACGGCAGGGCGCGAAGCGGCTGCCACTTTGTCACCGTAATGCGCCCCTTCGTGCGCGGCGTGCCAACGTGGCGCCCTTGATGGCTCGGAAGGGGTGAAACGGGCCGATCTGCTGCTAGTTTTCGCTGGCACAGGGTTCGCATATTCAGTAGCGGCCTCCGCCAGTGCGGGGCACTTGACGTCCGCCCCAAAAAGGATCGCATGGCTCTCGAAACCGTTCTTCGCAAGAACTTCACCGTCGTCCTCGCTGGGCTCGGCCTTTGCGGCGCGTTCTTTACGGCGCGCGCGCTTTCCCAGGGACTGGGGCTTGCGCTCGCGGCCGACGAAAAGCAGCTCTCCGCAGCGCCGCTCGTCATTCCGCCGACCGGATCTGCCGCTACGCCGAGCCGGCATTCGACGTCTGCCGAGGCCATTCTGGCGAGCAATCCGTTCGACTCGATCACGGGACCGCTCCGGGAAGCGCCCCCGGTCCCCGTCGCCGCCGGTGCGGAGATCGACTACAGCGATCCGCGAAGCGCACCGGCGTGCGATGGCGTGAAGGTTCTCGTAATTACTGCAGCAAGTGACCCCGATTGGTCGTTCGCAGCGTTCTCCGACGGCGGGCCCGGGAAGACGACGCTCGCCCGCCGTGGTCAAGAAATCGGCGGCAAGAAGCTGATCTTCGTCGGATGGGATCGCGTCTGGCTGCAAAACGGATCGCAGCTGTGTCAAGCCAGCCTTTTCGCGTCGCCCGACGCTCCGAAGGCTCCAGCGATGGCGGAGGTGACACCGGCCGCGATGCCTGGAAAAGGGCCGCCGACGCTCTCCGCCGATTTGGCAAAAGGTATCCGCCGCTTGGGCGCCACGGAGTTTGAGATTGATCGTGGCGTTGTCGACAAGATCTTGGAAAATCAATCTGAGTTGATGCGTTCCGCCCGGATTCAACCGGAGCAGGAAAACGGGAAGGTCGTCGGTATCAAGCTGTTGAACATTCGACCCGATACGCTCCTCGGAACACTCGGGATGGAGAACGGCGACCGCCTCCAGCAGATTAACGGTTTCGACATGACGAGTCCCGAAAAGGCGCTTGAAGCCTACGCCCGGCTACGCACGGCCGACAAGCTGACCGTGCAGGTTACCCGTCGCGGCCAGCTCACCAACCTCGATTACAATATCAAGTGAAAGTGGCTGGTTCGATGGACAAAGAACATCTGAAGAAGACGGTCATTGTTGCCGGGGCCATGATTGGGACTTGGGGATTCGTTGTCGGAGCCCTCCTATTGATGGTGGTTTTCCTGGGCGGAAATTCGTCGCCGTCGTCACCGAAGAAGACGGACGAGAAGCCAAAGACCTCTGTAGCCGCACCGAAAGATGCGAAGGACTCCACCAAATGAAAATCCTCGTGTCCCCCCTGAACCCGACGAACGACTTGCGCGCGAAGACCACTATGAAACGCCTCTTTGCTCTTTCGCTCCCCTTGTTTCTCTTGGCCTCGTCGACCTCCACTGCGTTCGCGCAATCGACGCCTGAAGGGGACCCGAAAGCTCCGAGTGGTGCTGCGCCGCTTGCGCGGAAGCCACTGCTCCTCACTGGTGACCGAATTCAGCGGGTTGCCGGTGGAGCGCTGACGGGGAGCTCCCCACCCGCGGCAGGCTCTACGCCTCCACCTGCGACGCCTGGCATCCCCGCGACCGGCGCTGCAAACGGCACTTCGGGGGCCGCAAAGCCCGTGGTTGGTGCCAATGGAAAAGCGCAGGGTGACACGACGAACCTCCCGCAGTTTGAGCATGCGATGGAGTACGAACCACGCAGCCCGAACGCGAAGGTCTCGTTTTCACTTGAAGATGCGAGCCTCTCAGAGCTCGTTAAGGTGATCGGTCAGTTGACCGGGAAGCGGTTCATCTTTGGTGGAAAGCTTCGCGAAATCAAAGCAACTGTATATTCGCCGCAGCAGGTCACGGTTGCCGAGGCCTATCAGGCGTTCCTCGCGATTCTTGACGCAAACGGGCTGACGGTCGTTCCCCACGGGCGGTTCTTGAAGATCGTCGAGACGGGTGGAATTCAGGGGCAAGCTACGCCGACGTACGGCCCCGGCCAGGCCGTGCCGGCTGAGTCGCGCTATGTCACCCGGCTTCACCGCTTGAAGAACGTTTCCGCGGAGGAAGCCGTCGGCGTTCTCGACAAGTTCAAATCAAAGGATGCGCAAGTGACGGCCTACGCCGCCGGCAACATGCTCATCATGACCGATTCGGGGACCAACATTCGCCGGATGATGCAAATCGTCGACCAGATCGACGTCGGTTCAGCGGGGGATCAGATTTGGATCGAGCCTATTCACTATGCGTCGGCTTCCGATATCGCGAGCCGGGTCAATGACCTCTTCGACGTAAAAGCCGGCGGCGGAAAGGACGGCGGAAAAGGGGCGGGGGCGGGCGACCTCCACGTCGCGAAGATTTTGCCCGACGAACGCTCGAACTCGCTCGTCATCGTCGCAACGGAGCGCGCGTATTTGCGGATGCTCGAGCTGATCAAGCGCTTGGATGTCCCTCAAACCGGCGAAGGGGAGATCCACGTGCTCCCGCTTCAGCACGCGGACGCCGTCGACCTTGTAAAGACGCTGAACGACATTGTCGGCACCGGCGGAGGCGGCGGAGGCGGTGCGAAACCGGGCGGAGCCCCCGCCGTTAATACCTCGGTCTTTGAAGGCACCATCCGTCTGAGTGCCGACAAATCGACGAACTCCATCGTCGTAACTTCGTCGCTACGCGACTACGGTTCTCTCCGCGCTGTCGTCGACCGGCTCGACCAGGCGCGTCGCCAGGTGTTCATCGATGCGGTGATCATGGACCTTGCGGTCAGCCGAACCGATTCCTTCGGCATGCGCTTTCATGGTGGCTCCGCTTTCGGCCTTGAATCGGCGAATGACACCCTCTTGTTCGGCGGCTTGGACATGGGGAAGACGATTGCCCTCGATCCGACTGTGCTCCAGGGGGCCGCACTCGGCATTCGCGGACCTGGCATTGAGGGCAGTCAGAACTTGATTCCCGGTTTGGGATTGTCGATTCCTGCCTTCGGAGCGACGCTCACCGCACTCACGACGACGAGTGACACCGACGTACTTTCCACGCCCCACATCCTCGCGACTGACAATATCCCTGCCGAAATCAGCATCGGCGAGAACGTACCGATCCAGCAGAACGTGGGTCTCGGTTCGCTCTCGTCCCTTGCCGGGGCCGCCGGATCTGGAGCAGCGGGTGCGCTCGGCTCGCTTTCGGCCTTGGGTGGCCTCGGTGGTCTCGGTGGCGGCACCGCGGCCCGAGCCGATGTCGGTACTAAAATTAAGATCATTCCTCACTTGAATGAGTCGAACGAGGCCCGTCTCGAAATTACCGAGGAAATCAGCGAAGCTCGAAAGCCGGAGGGGGTTTCCCAGGTTGTACCAATCACGCGTCGCACGGCGAATACGACGCTGACCGTAAAGGACCAGCAGACGGTCGTCATCGGCGGTTTGATGCGCAATCGCGTCGCCCATGGGACGACGAAGATTCCGCTTCTGGGGGATATTCCGCTTCTTGGCGCACTCTTCCGGCAGACGACGACGGAGATGCAGAAGACGAATCTCGTCTTGATTCTTACGCCGTATATCATTCGAGATCAGAGCGACCTACGCCGGGTTTTCGAGCGGAAGATGCAGGAACGGCAGGAGTTCCTCGATCGCTACTTCGTGTTTAACGAGAGCCAAAAGTACGTTCCGCCAACCGATTACTCGCGCACGAACGGACTGCTTGAGGAGATTCGTCAGGCGTACGCGAGCGTCGACGAAAAGAAGCGCCTTGAGGAGATCACGAAGCCGAAGGAGCTTCGAGGGCATCCGCCGCAGACCCCGCTTGAGATGCCGGCGGGAGCGTCTCGAGCAAAAGGTGGCGGTGAATCGGGGAAGCCGGCGAATCTCAATCTTGCGGCCCCGCCGAAGTCGGTTGAGCGCGTGGAGAAGTGACCCATGAGTGACGACCGCTTCCTCGGAGAGATTCTTGTTCGACGGCTCGGAATTGCCGATGCGCGGCTCGAGCCGCTCTACGCGGTCGCCCGCGAACGCGGCGCGCGATTGCTCGATTTGATCGTGTCGCAGGACATCGCCGAAGACGGGAAAGTCGCGGAGGCCTTGGCGATGGAAGCGGGACTTCCATTTCTACCGACTGTTGAGCCCGACCGGATCGCTACCGCACTCGCGATGCGTGTTCCGATCGCCTTCGCAAAGGCGCGTCGGGTCATCGTTCTCGCCGAGAACGACGATTCCGTTCAGGTCGCCGTTGCCGATCCGTTTGAAGTGACGGCGATCGACGATCTACGCGTTCTTTTTGATAAATCGATCGACCCCGTCGTCGCTCCCGGTGACAAGATCGTCGACGCAATCAATCGCGTCTACGAACGCGAGGCGGGCGGGGGCGAGCTCGAGAGCGAGGAGGAGGCGACGGACGATGTTGTCGCTTCCGACATCCTCGATTCCGACGATGATGCACCGGTTATTCGGTGGGTCAATTCGCTCTTCCTCCAAGCGATGAAAGAGCGCGCTTCCGATATTCATATCGAGCCGGAGGAGCGCGAAGTTCTCGTACGCTTTCGCATTGACGGCGACCTTCACGTAAAGCGCCGCGCGCCGCGCGCCTTTATGGGCAGCATTATCTCCCGCATCAAGATCGAATCGGATCTCAACATCGCCGAAAAGCGCCTCCCGCAAGATGGCCGCATCGCGAAGAAGATCGCGGGCCGAAGTTTCGACATTCGTGTGAGCACGATCCCGACGAGTCGCGGCTACGAGCGAGTCGTCATGCGTTTGCTCAATAAGTCGAGTGTTCTGCTCGATCTGCCCGATCTCGGATTTTCGCCGCGCGACTATGCGTTGATGGACCAACTCATCCACAAGCCGGACGGTATCATCCTCGTGACCGGGCCGACCGGATCCGGGAAGACGACGACGCTGTATGCCTGCCTCAATCGGATTAACAAACCCGATATCAACATCCTGACAGCTGAGGATCCCGTCGAGTACGAACTCGCGGGGATCCACCAAGTGCATGTCCAGGCGAAGATTGGGCTGACCTTTGCGAGCGCCCTCCGAGCGTTTCTCCGACAGGATCCGGATGTCGTCATGGTCGGCGAAATTCGCGACAAGGAAACGGTAGAGATCGCCGTAAATGCATCGCTGACCGGCCACCTCGTACTCTCGACGATCCACACGAACGATGCCCCGGGGGCGATCACGCGAATGCTCGATATGGGCGTGGAGCCGTTTCTTCTCCGGTCGTCCATTGTGGGCATTCTTGCTCAGCGCCTCGTACGGGTGCTCTGCCCAGCGTGCAAAGTTCCCTACGAGGCGACGCCCTTCGAGCTGGAAGAGTTGGGATTGACCGACGACCGGCGCCGCACCCGTGCGCTACGCTCCCAAAACCTTCAGAGTCGCTACTTTCCGCGCACCGTTAGTGAGGTCGACATCCTCGAGACCTGCGAGGCGCGGCCGATTTTCTACAAGCCTCGAGGCTGCGAGAAGTGCGCAAACATCGGCTTTACTGGGCGTCGCGGTATTTACGAGCTTATGTTGATGGATGAGGCGATTGCGCCTCTCGTGCTCAAGGCCGCGGACGCGCAAACGATCAAGCGTCGCGCGATTGAATACGGCATGGACACGATGCGTGATGACGGCGCTCGGAAGGTCCTTCGAGGAATGACGTCTGTCGAGGAAGTACTCGCTGCCACGCAGGAGGACCTAGCGGCTGAACCGGAGTCGCTCCGCGGGCGACCCGATGCGTCGTTCGGTCAGGAGGCCTAAATCATGGCCGTTTTCGAATACCGTGGGCTCGTCGCTGCTTCGGGGAAGAGCGTTAAAGGCGTTCGTGATGCCGACAACGCCAAGGCGCTCCGCGCGGCGCTGAAGCGGGAAGGGATTCTTCTAACCGACGCCAGCGAGTCGAAAGCTGCCGCTGTAAAAGGCGGCAGCGGCTCTAGCGATTTGTTCGCGGTTTTTCGAAGCGTTTCTGTTGCAGATGTTGCTTCGATGACGCGGCAGCTCGCGACGTTGGTCGGAGCAGGTATCCCCCTCGTCGAATCGATGAACGCGCTCTCCGAACAGTCTGAGAAGATGGAGCTTCTTCGTGTTCTGACAGCGGTGAGAGACCGGATTAATGAGGGGACTTCTTTCGCCAAGGCGCTTGAGGAGCATCCGAAAGTCTTCCCGGCACTTTATGTGAATATGGTGGCGGCAGGCGAAGCTTCCGGGACTCTTGAGAAGGTCCTCGATCGTCTTGCCGAATTCCTTGAGGACCAAGCACGTCTGCGTGGCAAAGTCAGTGCGGCGCTTGCCTACCCGATCCTGATGGCGTGCCTGGGCGGCGGCCTTCTCGTCATCATGATGACGGTAATCGTGCCCAAGGTGACCAGCATCTTCGCCAGCTTGGACCGCGCTCTCCCCTGGTACACGAGTCTCCTCATTACGGTGTCCGACGCCTTGACGTCGTCGGTCACGCTTGGAGCGCTGCCGGGCCTTGCAGGCTACCTTCTTCTTCGCGCCGGCTTTCGTGCGCGGAAGCAAGGGGAGCCCAGCCCTAAGATTTTCAGGATATTTGGCTTCGCGGCTAGCGCCCTTGCGTTGGCTTCGTTGGCGCTTTCGTCGGCACCGGGGCTCTTTTTTGTCGGACTCGTCTGCGGGACGCTCCTCGGGATCGGTATCGGGCGCTACCAGGGTTTCGTCGCAACGCCGAAGGGAACCCTCTGGAAAGATGGGTTTGTTCTCAAACTCCCGCTCTTTGGAAAGCTCCTTCAACTCGTCGCGGTGGCCCGCTTCTCCCGGACGCTTGGGACCCTCCTAACGAGCGGGGTTTCTCTTTTGAAGGCGCTCGAGATCACGCGGAACGTTCTCGATAACGCTGTTCTTCAGAAAGTCGTTGAGGAGGCCGCGATACAGGTGCGCGAAGGGAAGGCTCTGAGCGTCCCCTTGAAGGCGAGCGCGGCGTTTCCAACGATGAGCGTCCACATGATCGCCGTTGGGGAGCGTTCCGGTGAACTTGAAGCGATGTTGGACAACGTAGCCAAGGAGTACGATCGTCAGGTCGAAACCCGAATTCAAACGATGACTTCCCTCCTTGAGCCGCTCATCATGGTGACCATGGGGCTCGGAGTTGGCTTCATTACATTTGCGATCTTGATGCCGCTTATTCAGATGAACGACGCATTCTGAACGGATCATCGCCATGGCTTCCAAACGCACACGAACCGTCTTTTTCCCCTGGGAACGTCGAAGCATGTTGCTCCGCGGCGGGGCGATTCCTCGTGCCCTACTAGGCTTCGCCGCCGTCCTACTGTTCTTTGCCCTTATCGGACTTCGTTCGCGCGAAGAACGCGCTGCAGCTGTACGCGCCACCCGGGCAAGCATTCTCGATACCTACCGGGCAATCTCGTCCTATCGGGCCGACCATGGTGGCGGTTGTCCCAAACAACTCGGAGACCTGGCGAGCGGTGGCTACTTGCATGCGGTTCCCGTCGATGCCTGGGGACGGCCACTGCGCGTCACGTGCCCCGGTCGCCGGGATCCCGCCGGTTTTGAAGTCGCAAGCGATGGTCCGGATGGTCTCCCCTACGGCCTTGATCGCGTGGAATAAACAATTCGTGAAACTGTTCTCCCACCAAGCACCTGTACTCGTTTCTGGAAGGAACCCCACGATGCTCACCGCTACGCTTACTCACCCCTTCGCTGCTCGTTTCCTCGCCAAGAAGTCGGCGCCGCGTGCGTTGGTACGAGCCGTTACGTTGATTGAAATCATGATCGTTCTTACGATCATCGGGCTGATCGCCGGTGGCGTTGCTGTTGTGGCAATTCCGAAGTTCAAGGAAGCTCAGAAAAGGACTGCGAAGGCGAGCCTTCAGGCGCTCCACCCAATTGCTGACGCCTATTTCGCGGAACACTCCGGCGACTGCCCGACCGTACAGTCGCTAAAGGCGAGCAAGCAGTTTACCGGCGACAACAAGGACCCTTGGGGCCAGCCGTACAAGATCAAGTGTGACAACGGTGAGTTGACTGCGTCGAGCACCGGTCCCGATGGCAAAGAAGGCGGCGGGGACGACATCATGATCCCGGAGGCCGAGGACGCAGAACCGGCAAAGAAGTGATCACGGATATTCCAAGAGAGCTGCTGATACTTCCATGACCAAAATAGTCTCCCCGCGACCACGTGTTCCGCTCCTCCAAACGGGGGAACGGGCGCGTGTGTTCGCGCTGCGTCGGCGGCGTGAGCGGGGGATGACACTGATTGAGATTATGGTGGTGATGATCATCATCGCTCTCCTTCTTGGGGTCATGGTCGGTGGGTCGGGGCAGGCCGGGTCGGCGCGTCTCAAGCAGGGGACGACGATGATCGCTGGGGCGGTCCGCGTCGCGTTCGCTCGCGCCTCGGCGACTTCAAAGCCGGTTCGCCTGGTTTTTGATTTGGAGGAGAGCGCCTTCTGGTTGGAAGAGGGGGACGCCCCGATGCTCGTTCAATCGAAGGACTCGACGGGCGGTGCCGCCGCAGCCACGAATGTCGAGGCGAGCGCGCTTGCAGAGGCTCAGCGCTATTCTTCGGGGCCAAAAATCGCTCGACCGACGTTCAAGATGGTGACGGAAACCGGTTTTGCCGTCACTGGCGGAAGCGGCAAGGGGCCGCGCAAGTTGCCGAGAAATATTCATTTTCGGCGTGTCGAGACCGATCACGACGACGCCCCAGTCGCCCAGGGGCGCGCCTATCTGTACTTTTGGCCGGGGGGACAAACCGAGCGCGCACAAATTCAGCTCCGTTTGGGGGACGCAGATACCGAGAATGAAACCGACGTTCTCTCCTTGGGGGTAGCGCCATTGACCGGCGCAGTTTCCGTCAAGAAGGGGGAGATCGCACTTACGCGCCCGAAGTCCGACGAAGAAGCCTCCGAGCGCACCGCTCCGGGGGGGCTATGACCCCCACGCGCCAGCGCCGCGCGGGGAAGGCGGCATTTTCGCTGCTTGAAGTCATGATCGCGATTGCGATCCTCGGCCTCGCGCTGACGGTCATTCTCTCCGCGCAAGGGGGGCTCGCAGCATCGAATCGGACCGGGCGTCACACGGCCATCGCTACGGCGCTCGGACGGTGCAAAATGACCGAGGTCGAGGAAGACCTTCTCAAACGCGGCTATTCGGAGACTGATGTGAATGAGGAGGGGCGGCCGTGCTGCGACGGCGCCGACCGCGATGACTTTACCTGTGATTGGAAGGTCCTGCGCGTCGAGCTCCCCAATCCGCCGCTTTCGTCCCCCGATGGCGGCAGCCTGAACCTCGGCGGCCCGCTTTTCGGTGGTGATGGTGGCGCTCCAGGTGTCGGTTCCGGTCCACTCGACTTGAATCCCGACGCCGGCATCGCTGGGCTTGGCGCTGCGCTTCAGGGGCAGCAGGGGGGCGCCGGAATGACCGGCATGCTCGATATGGTTTTCGGCCTCGTTTATCCCGGTTTGAAGCCGGTGTTCGAAGCGAGTATTCGACGTGTGACCGTTACAGTTCGGTGGAAGGAAGGGGCGCTCGCTCGCGAGTTTGAGCTCACCCAGTTCGTGACGAATCCACAGCGCGCCGGACTGGCTGCCGGGGCCCTCGATCCTGACGGCGGTTTCCCTGGCCTCCCCGGCGCAAATGGCGCGGCAACTGGCACCGGGGGAACGAACGCCAGCCCGCTCAATGGCGTCTCACCGAGCCCCTTGGGGGGAAGATGAATTCGTCTTTTCGATTGCCGTACCGCCGCGGCCAGCGTGCGATGACGCTCCTCGAGGTAATTGTTTCCGTAGCGATCGTCGCAATGATGGCGCTTCTCATCTATGGCGCCTTCGATTCGCTCGCTCGCGGGCGGCGGGGCGAGGCGTTACGTGCCGATCGTGCTCGCCAGGGGCGCCAAGCGATCGCCCGGATGGTTCGCGAGTTTTCTTCAGCATTCTTGACCGGTCATCAGCCGCTCGTAGTGTCCCAGCAGACGCGCATTACGGCGTTCGTTGGGGAGGATTCTACCCAGTTTGACCGTGTCGATTTTGCGTCATTTGCCCATCGTCGTCTCGATCGTGATGCGAAGGAATCGGATCAGGCTGAGGTGGGCTATGCGGTCGTGGATGATCCCGCCGTCGAGGGGAAAAAGGATTTGATCAGGCGGGAGCAGACGCCGATTGATATGGAGCCCCGTCGCGGCGGTACGACCGCTGTTCTCGCCGAAGATATCGAGAGCTTCGAGCTTCGGTACCTCGACCCACTCACCGGTCTCTGGACCGATCGTTGGGATACCACTCAGATTTCTGGCCAGCCAAATCGTCTTCCGCTGGAGGTTTCCATCAAGCTAACGCTGAAGAACGCGAAAGACGCCGATCCCCTCAAGTTTGAAACTAAATTGGTGCTCCCCATGCGCGAGCCACTTACCTTCGGGAACGCGCGATGAGTGCCCCGACAGCCCCGACAACTCTGTCTGGTGCCGGCCGTTCCTCGCGCGCCCTTCGGATGGCTGCGCGGCGACGAACGCAGGGTGGGGTTGCGCTCTTCATGGTCACTTCGGCAATTGTCGTTCTCACGATCATGTTGGCGGAGTTTCAAGAGGAGACCTCGTCAGAGGTCGCCGCAGCCACAGCGGCCCGCGATGCTGTTGAGGCAGAATTTCACGCCCGCTCGGCGATCAATCTTTCGCGACTGCTTATTGCTTCAGAGCCGACGATTCGGAACGCGATTCTCCCGCTATTCATGATGCTCAAACGCAAGCCGCCGCAGCTTCCCGTTTGGGAATTTACCGATCGTTTTCTTGGCGCGTTCAACGGCAAAGAAGAATCAGCCGATTTTTCTTCCACCTTCAAAACTCCCGACGGGGAGGGGAAGAACCTCGGACTCGAGAAGGGGCACTTCGAGATTTCCGTCGTTGACGAAGATTCAAAGATCAATGTCAACCTTGGCGCCGCGAATGAAATTGCCCATATCCGGCTCGCACGTCAACTGATGGGTACGATGGTTGGTGCGCAGTACAATCCGCTCTTTGAGGCCCGTGACCCTTCGGGCAGCGTCCACGATCGCCTTACGATCTGTCAGGCGATGATCGACTGGGCCGACAATGACGAGAACGGCTACAGCTGCGACGTTTCCGCCACAGGTGGCGCCAATAGCGGCACGGAAGATGCGTTCTATGCGTCGCTGCTCAAACCGTACAAGCGGAAGAATGCTCCGTTCGATAGTCTCGAAGAGCTTCATATGGTTCGAGGGGTTTCCCAAGATTTTTGGGCCACATTCGTCGACCCTGCTCCTCTCGATCCCCGAAAGCGCGTGATGACGGTGTGGGGCCAGGGGGCGGTCAACGTGAACACGGCAAATGCGGCAACATTGCTCGCGCTCGTCTGTTCCGGTGCGCCGACGGCGGAGATTTGTACCGACCCGACACAAACGCAGATGTTTCTAATGGGAATCACGATGGCGCGCGGCGTGAGCATGGGCGCACCCATCTTCGGTGGTCCCAATGACTTCGTTCAGATGATGACTGGGAAGGGGCAGATCGGGCCTCTTTTCGCCGCCCTCGGGATGAAGCCGGTGAAGTTTCAATCGGAAACCGAGTTTGCGAAGACGATCACCACCGAGAGCAAGATGTTCTCGATTTACGCGGTCGGCGTGAAGAAGGGCTATCGCCGGGAGACCCGTGTGAAGGTCCACACCGTTGTCGACTTCCGCGCCGCGCCCGCCCTCGGCGCCACGACGCCGGGCTCGGGGGTTCCCGGTACGGTTCCTACGTCGGGGACTTCTCCGACGACCGCTCCCAGTGGTACGACCGCCGGTCTCACGACCGACGGGTTCGCTGCCGCCGTTCGCCCTGCCACCGGCGGCCAGACCGTCCATTTTCGCGTTGAGTGAATCATGCCCCTCTATCTTGGTATCGACATTGGAGCGCATGCAGTCAAAGTGGCTGCTTTGCGTGTCGCCTACCGGAAAACAACGCTTGAAAAGCTTGTCTCCGTGGCCCTTCCCGCGATCGTGCCGCTCGGTTCCGATGGGGCGGTTGACGGTCCGAAGGATGTCCAAGAGGCCCAGAAGATTGCGCTTATTGCTGCGGTCTCTGAAGCTTCCGGCGGGAAGCTCGGGAAGGCGGACGGCTTGGCCGTTGCCGTTCCGGGGACGAAGGTCGCAACGCGGCGAATGAAGCTTCCGCTCAGTGTTCAGAAGCAGATTGCGGAAGTTCTTCCATTTGAGCTTGAGTCGCAGGTCCCCTTTGACCTCGATGAATGTGTTTGGGACTACCGGATTCTTCAGGCTGGCCGCTTGCCCGGTGACGGCCCGGATGAACTTGCGATGCTCGTGGCGGTTGCGCCGCGCGCCCTCATCGCTGCCCGCATTGCCGCCGTGCGTGACGCAACGACGCAAGAGCCGGAGCGTGTGTCGGTCGGCGCGTTCCCGTTGGCAAACATCGTAGCGGCAAGTCCGCGTACCAACGAGGTCGTGGCGATCCTGGATTTGGGCGGCGCAGGGAGCGAACTCCTTATTTTTCAGGGGAATGAGCTCGCCTTCTCCAGAAGCATCGATTGCGGTACCAAGGGTCTTCCGCAAAGCGCCTCGCGGCTTGCGCGGGAGCTTCGCACGTCGCTCTCGGCGTTTCGCGCGCAGGGGGGAACGGCGCCCGTGCGCATGTTCCTTGCGGGCGGTGGCGTATTTGTGGCGGGCGCTGAGAGTTTCCTCGCTCGCGAACTCGAGATTCCCGTTACGCCGCTCCCGGAGCTTGCTCTCGACGTCGCGCCGACGGTCACCGCCGAACAGCGCTCCCAGTTCCCCGTATTTGCGAAAGCGATCGGCTCCGCCCTCTCGCTCGCGAGCAAGCCGGTCGATCTAGACCTTCGACGGGGGGCGTTGGCATTCGAGCGCGGATTTGGTTGGCTTTCCGAGCGCTTGCCAGTTCTCAGCGGCCTCGTCGGCATCCTCGGCCTCGCATTCCTCCTCTCGTCGACGGTCCAGTTGCTTGCAACCTACAAAGAACGTGACGCCCTTGAAGCGGCGCTCGGGACCGTGTCAAGAGACGTCCTCGGTGAGGAGACGACGAGCCCAGATCGCGTGACCGAACTCCTTGGCAAGCAAACGGGCGCCGGAGACACAGACCCTCTCCCACATATCGACGGCTTTGACGTCCTCGTCCGCTTCGCAGAGGTCGTCCCGAGTTCGGTGAAACACGACATTGAGTCGGTCGACCTGGCGAAGGGGCATGTTCGATTGAGTGGGATGGTACCAACGGTAAGTGACGCGCAAGCTATTGCGAAGAACCTCGCCGATGCGGAGCCGTGCTTTCAAAACGTGAAGGTCACGGGGACCAATCAAGTTGTGGGGCAGGATCGGCAGAAATACGTCATGGAGTTCGAGCTTCGCTGTCCTGAAGATGCAAAAAAGGACGCCAAGAAGAAGGTCGATACGACGAAAGAGCCTGCAAAGGACTCGGGCAAGGAGAGCGAGAAATGATGATCTGGGATTCGCTCGCTCGGTTCTCAGAGAACCGTAAAGCAGTGACCGGAGCGCTTGTCTCCACGGGTCTTGTGCTGCTCGGTCTTCCGCTCCTCTTGCAGGTTTGGGCCTGGTCACGAACGGCAACGAACCAAGAAATTCGCGCTTCGTTGGACCAGGTGCAGTCGTCGCGCGGAAAGATCGCCGAGTACCGCTCGAAGAAGGACGCGATGGCTTCCCGGTACGCGAATAAGGCTCCGGAACTTGGGAGTTTCTTGGAGCGGTTGGCGAAAGAGAAGAAGCTCGAGCTCACCGATTCGCAACCTCGAGCCGACGTTCCGGCGGGCGGGCTCTACACCGAACGTTCCACCGTGGTTCACGTCAAGAAGACCTCGCTTCTTCCGATCGCGCGATTCACGGAAGCGATTGAATCGAGCGGGCACCCGGTGACGATCAATCGGCTCCTGCTGCGCAAGCGCGCTGGCGAAAATGATTCCTACGACCTCGAGCTTGGCATCTCCGCCTACGACCGAAAAGAGCCGGAAGTGAAAAAGGACGTCAAGGACACGAAGGATTCCAAAGACCCCAAGGGGTCGAAATGAACGAGCGCGTTCGTTCTTCAGCGAAGGTCGTCGGTGCCGTCGTAGGTTTCGTAGTTCTGACCCTTCTATTCTTTCTTCTCACGTTCCCTTACGAGAAGCTTAAAGACCGTATCGTCGGGCAGTTCAACGCAAGTCAGAAGAATACTTCTGCCCGTCAAGAGCTTCAGATCGATGAGCTTGAGGGCTGGCGCTTGAGCGGAGTTCGTGCATCGGGGGTACGTCTCCTTGCGGCGAACGGGTCGTCCGGAAAGGGGCCGGCGGTGATCGCAATCGATGAAGCTCGTGCCCGGCTACAGCTCCTGCCATTGCTCATTTTCAATAAGGATATCTCCTTCGAACTGGACACCATGGGGGGGACCGTTGAGGGAAAGTTCGGGGATCACGGTTCCGAGCGAACCGTTGAGTTAACCTTTGATGGAGTGGACGCTGGCGCGCTCGACCCGCTCAAGCAGGCGGTTTGTGGAGTTCCTCTTAAAGGAAATGTCTTTGGAACGATTTCCTTCCGTTTTCCTCAAGGGAAGGCGTCGAAGGGGAACGGAACGGTGGCGCTCGAAATTCGGAATATGGCAATTGGGGATGGCAAAACAAAGCCTGATTGCAACGCATTTATTCCCGCTTTGCCGAAGTTGACAATCGGCACTCTTACCGTCGAGGGCGAGGCGAAGGACGGAAAGCTCTTCATCAAGAAGCTCTCGGCAAGCGGTCAAGATCTGACGCTTGATGGGGGGGGCTCGATCGTCATGAAAGAGCTCGCGAATGACTCCCTCGTAGAGCTGTCGCTTACGTTGAAAGTCAGCGACACATGGGTTCAGAAGGACAGTCTCACAAAGGGACTTCTTGACCCCAAGATCGGCGCAGTTTGGCTCGACCCGAAGGTCAAGAAGGCGAAGAATCCCGATGGATCGCTCGCATTTCGGGCCGCAGGGCCACTCGGAAAACTCAATTTTAACCCCGCAGGCGGCGCGCCGCCCGCGAAGACGGAATAGTCCTATGCTCGTCGGCGTCATTCATCTTCCCGCTCTTCCGGGGAGTCCTGGAGCAAAGCTACCCCTCGAAGCAATCGTCGCGTCGGTGATCGATGACGCGCGCGCCCTGGCCGACGCGGGGTTCGACGTTTGTATGATCGAGAACTTCGGCGATGCGCCCTTCTTCAAAGACGCGGTCCCGCCCGTCACCGTTTCGGCGATGACGGTATGCGCGCTCGCGGCCATTGAGGCCGTTCCCGCCTTGCCGATCGCGGTGAATGTCCTTCGCAATGATGCGGCATCCGCGTTGGCGATTGCTCACGTTGTCGGCGCAGCGGCCATTCGGATCAATATCCATTGCGGGGCGCGCATGAGCGATCAGGGGATTATTGAGGGGCGGGCGGCGGAAACCCTTAGATTGCGAAGTGCCTTGCGTGCGGCAAACGTCGCCATCTGGGCCGATGTCGATGTAAAACACAGCGCCGCTCTGGCCCCCTATCCGCTTGATCAGGAGGTCCACGACGTCGTCGAACGTGGGCTTGCCGCCGCGGTCATCGTAACCGGCGACGGCACCGGAAAAGCGGTCGATGCAGGAAAACTTGCGACCGTTCGGGCCGCCGCCGGGCACGCGAAGGTTCTCGTCGGAAGCGGCGCGACCCTCGAGAATTTGCCAATGCTCGCGAAGAGCGCCCACGGCGTGATCGTCGGCAGTGCGCTTCGCGAGGGAGGCTGCGCAGGAGGAACGATTGTCGCGGCGCGCGCGAAAGAGTTCGCCGCGGCCTATCGCACGTCCTTCGGTAGTTAATTCGAGCGCTTTCGCGCACGGAGGCGTTCGAGTGCGGCGTCGCGCGGGGTCTTGGAGCCGTCCGGAGACATCGTCGCAGTTCCCGTGCCTTCCCTATCGTCGGGGAGGGGCCCCTCTTCGGCCTCGACGGGAATCGGAGTCTCTTCGGGCGTTGGGGGGAGCGTTGTGGCGTCAGCGTCTTCACGGGTTGCCGAGGGGCTGCTTGAACCGTCGTCGCGCGTCATGTTGTCGCTCTCGCCGGCCTCTCCAGCGCGTTCACGCGCAATGCGATCAAATAGCGCTTTCGAGCTTGGATCAAGCTTCGTGAGGCCGAGTAGCAAACCCTGTTCTCCGTCACCATCGAGGGGGCCCGACGAGATGACGCGCCCCTCGCCACGCACAATGGGGGCGCCATCGGCGAGAACAATTTCAAAGCGTAGAATCGCCCCAACTGGTTTTGAAGGCGCGCCCGGAAGTGCGATTGTTTTTCGTCCGAAAAGGCGTCGGTCCATCCTGAGAAACGCATCTACTGTTGCCGCGGGGCGTTGGATGCGAACGGCAACCGGCGTAGATCGGGCTTCCATGCCGGGCGAAGCTACGCCGCGCGCCGTGCGGGCGACAACTTTGCCGCGAAACGCTCCGCCACGTCTTCCCACCGGTGCGTGCGTGGTTACGGTGCGCATCCTGCTGTGATCCGTTGCCGTTTTTGCTGTACGCCCTGCTCGGGGCCGGTAACGTGCATTCCAACTCTCCGTCGCCATCGACATTGGCGGTGACGGATTTCCCGCCCTGCGCATCGCCGCTGCTGCGTAAGGGCACCGCTTCTCTCCGCCTTAGCCGAGGAAAAACCGATGTCCGATAAGAAGGGCAAGACCCCCGACGACGAGCAAATCGCATTCGGCGACGAGCTCCCGGTCCTCCCCATTCGCAACGCCGTTCTCTTCCCAGGAGCGGTCGCCCCCTTCGACGTGGGGCGCGAGAAGTCGGTCGCGCTCGTCGAGGACCTCGACAACTTCGCGTCCCCCGTGATCGCGATTTTCGCCCAGCGAGACCCTGCCACCGACGATCCGGGCGCCGATGATCTCCATCCCGTCGGCTGTGCGGCGCGCGTTCTCAAGGCGCTAAAGCATAGTTCCGGGAACTATTCGCTGATTCTTCAGGGGCTTACGCGCATCAAGCTTCAGGACGTCACCCAGTCGGGGCCGTACATGAAGGCGAAGGTCGTGCGCATGGAAGAAACGGGCACTGACGACGATGAAGCCGAGGCGCTCTCGATGAGCCTTCGCGACATCGCCCGCCAGGTGATTCAGCTGATGCCGGAGCTGCCGCGCGAGGCCGGTTCCCTGATTGATTCGATTCAGTCGCCGGGGCCGCTTGCCGACCTCGTTGCCGCGAACCTCGACGCACCCGTCGAAGAGAAAGCGCAGCTTCTCGAGACGATCGAAGTGAAGGAGCGCATCCGGAAGGTGCTCAAGCTCCTGACGAGGCAGCTCGAAATCCTCAAAATGCGCGAACGAATCAATTCGCAAATCAAAGAGGAGATGGGCAAGAATCAGCGCGAGTACGTCCTCCGCCAGCAATTGAAGGCGATCAAGGAAGAGCTCGGCGAAGACGACGGCGACCAAGGCGATCTCGACGGCCTCGAGGAGCGCATCTCAAAGGCGAACCTCCCCACCGAAGCAGAGACCGTCGCCAAGAAGCAGATGAAGCGCCTGCGCAACATGCAGGTCGGTTCCGCTGAGTATACGGTCGTTCGGACGTACCTTGACTGGATCCTCGATGTGCCGTGGCACGTCGCCACGCCGGATAATCTCGATATTGCTCAGGTTCGCAAGGTCCTCGACGAGGACCACTACGGCCTTGAGAAGGTGAAGAAGCGCATTCTCGAGTACTTGGCCGTCCGCAAGCTCAAGAAGGACAAGAAGGGGCCGATCCTCTGTCTCCTCGGCCCGCCGGGCGTCGGCAAGACCTCCCTCGGGCGCTCAATTGCCCGCGCGCTTGGCCGCAAGTTTCATCGTATTTCACTCGGCGGTGTTCACGACGAAGCGGCCGTTCGCGGCCACCGGCGTACCTACGTCGGGGCGCTCCCCGGTCAATTGATTCAGGGCATGAAGAAGACCGGGACGATCAATCCCGTCTTTATGCTTGATGAAATCGACAAGTTGGGCCACGACTTCCGCGGCGACCCGTCGGCGGCCCTCCTCGAGGTCCTCGATCCCGAGCAGAACCACACCTTCGCCGACCACTACCTGGAGATCCCCTACGACCTCTCCAACGTCATGTTCGTCGCGACCGCCAACATGATCGATCCGATCCCGGCACCGCTCCGTGACCGTATGGAAGTCCTGGAAATTCCGGGATATACCCGCCGCGAGAAGCTGAGCATCGCTCGTCAGCACCTCGTTCCGAAGCAGATCGAAGAGCACGGCATTGCGCCGGGCCAGCTCACGGTCACCGACCGCGCGCTGGAAGTGCTCATCGACGGTTACACCCGCGAAGCCGGTGTCCGTAATTTGGAGCGGAACGTTGCGAGTTTGATTCGTGGCGTCGCGGTAAAGATCGCGGAGGGGGACACCAATCCGCGGACCATCGACAGCGAGCAGGACGTCCACGACATCCTCGGCGCGGCGCGGTTCACCAGCGAAGTTGCTGAGCGAACCTCGGAGACTGGGGTTTGTACCGGCCTTGCATGGACGTCGGTCGGTGGCGAAATCCTCTTCATCGAGGCGACGAAGATGTACGGCTCCGGCAAGCTGACCCTCACCGGCCAGCTCGGCGACGTCATGAAGGAATCGGCCCAGGCGGCCCTCTCCTACGTCCGCACGAACGCGGAACGCCTCGGAATTGCGAAGGACTTCCTCGACAAGAGCGACATCCACATTCACATTCCGGCCGGCGCAACCCCGAAGGACGGCCCCTCGGCGGGCGTGACGATGTTCACGGCGCTTGTGTCGCTCCTCACCGGGATTCGCGTCCGCCATGACGTTGCGATGACCGGAGAAATCTCCCTTCGCGGTCGCGTGCTCCCCATCGGTGGTCTCAAGGAGAAGGTCCTTGCGGCCCATCGTGCTGGCATCAAGCGGATCGTCGTACCGGAGCGCAACATGGTCGACCTCGAGGAAGTTCCCCAAGAGGTCAAGGACGCGCTTGAGTTCATCTCGGCGTCCAAGCTTGACACCGTCCTTGAGGCTGCCCTCGAGGAAATGCCGAAGCCGAAGCCGGTCGACGCAATCGTCTCCTCGAACTGATCGAGCCCGTTATCGTGAAAGAGCCACTCGGGAAGTCTCCCGGGTGGCTCTTTCTTTCGCGGATGAACGCGAGGCTTCCCTACCCATGCGCGGCGAGCGGACCGGGCGCCGTGAGTTCCGCGATCGCTTTGAAGAGTTCCCGTGGGAAGAGTGGCTTCGCGAGCACGTGCGTGACTGCGAGCGCAGCGCCCCGGGCTCGTAGCTCGGAGCCGACTACGGCGCTCACGAGAATTGCAGGAAGATCAGAACTTTCCGCGCGCACGCGCGCGACCAGCTCGACCCCTTCCAGCCGCGGCATCGTCTGGTCGGCAATCAGCAAATCAATGGCACCCGGGGCGGCGGAATAGAGGGCCCACGCTGCTTCGCCGTCTTCGGCGGCCAGGACCTCATGGCCTTCGCGCTGAAGAATGCGTACAAACGCGTTTCGGAGCGGCGCGTCGTCTTCCGCGACGAGAATGCGCAAACGCCCGCTGTTGCCGATCGCACGCCGCGCTTGGCCGGACGCGCGTGCAACGGTGGGGCGCATGCGTTCTGGGTCGGTCGGTAGCGTGACACGAATGCGCGTTCCGAACTGGGGACGGCTGTCGACGTGGATCATGCCGCGGTGGGAGGCAACAATCCCCAAAGTTGCCGCGAGGCCGAGGCCGCGACCTTTGAATCTTGTCGAGAAGAAGGGGTCGAACATTCGCGCCGTCGTCTCCGGCGTCATTCCATGCCCTTGATCGAGGATCTCAAAGAAGGCAGCTGGCTCGTGTTGGACGCCGCCGAGGTCGTCGAGCGTCGTTGTCCCCGCACGAAGGAGGACACGTCCGCCGTGCGAGTCGCACGCTTCACAGGCGTTTGCGACGAGCTGGCCGACTACGCCGGCGAGCGCCGCGCGGTCTCCACGGACGATCGCAGGGCCAGTATCAGTGCTGTTAAGCTCCGCTACTTCAAAGGAAATATGGGGCGCGGAGGCGTCGGCGGCCGCTTCATGAAGCAGCTCAATAAGCGCGATGGGACCGTTTGGCTGCGTCCCCTGACCGACGGAGAACAAAAGGTCGCGCGTCACGCGGGCGGTACTCCGAACCGCCGCATCTATTCCGTCGAGCGCTGGGCGAACGGTCTCAAAACTGCTCGATTCCGGCCGAAGAGTTTGAGTGAGCGTCTCTACTTCTGACGTTTGATTCGCTTCGCCGCGTTCCGATCGGCGCAAGGTTTCTCGCAATGATTCTACGTGAGCGACTACGCTGGAAAGGAGATTGTTGCAGCGATGGGCCACCCCCTCGGCGACTGCCGCCAATTCGGCGTGGCTCTCGGGGTGCCGTACGGTAATCGGCGCCGCTCCGCGCGTCTGCGTGGAGAGTGGCGCTTGAGGTGCGGGAATCGCGACGAGCGGAAGCTCTTGTTCTTCCGGATGTTCGTCCCCTGGCTCTGATCGAACGAGCGCTGCACACAACGCGGCAAGCGTTTCGTAAAACGGGCGAGCACTCGGGAGCAGGGCGTCGGCCTGATGGAACCCCAGCAGTAAGACCCCGCGCCGCGCATTCGTTGTGCGCCGGGCGCCGGAGGCGATCGGCGGGAACGAGCGTCGGATGTCTGCGCCATCGTCGTCGGTGGAGCGAGGCTCAACGGCGAGGACCGAAGGTGCCGGGCGCCGTTGGCGGCCTCCAAAGGGGAGGTAGGCTACCGCGGCAAATGCGTCGAAGGCGGGAATGCGGGCGAAGGCCTCGTCGTCCAGGTCTTCCGATTGTTGGTGCACCAAATAAATCGGTTGATTGCGACGGTGGGCAGCCGCGACACCAACGAGCGCATCGGTCGGAACGGTCCCCCATACAATGCGATCGGCTTCAAGAAACGTTGGTGAGGCAACAAGTTCGAGGGCGTCTTCTGTCGCGAGGTAAAGGGCGACATTGTCCGCTTGGGCAGCTTCCAGCAGGCATCTTTCAAGGGCAACCGGGAACGGGCGCAGCCGGGCCTCACCACCGACTTCATCCACAAGGCGACTCAAACGCAGCCGCTCTTCGGGTGCAAGCGCACCCAGCGCGGCGGACAACGGCGCGTTTCCTACGCCGAGCAACTTCCAAGGCATTGCCGCATTATGTGGCCCGAACCTTCGGTTGGGGAAAAGTTATGCACGCGGTGCGATAAAAAAAGTGGCCGCGATGCATCGCGTCACGATGGTGAGCGTTTCTGAACGATTCTTCCAGAAAGCCCTACCGCTTGGCGTGATTTTTCGGCAGTTTCGCCGCGCGGAAAGTGGCACGAGGTTCTACAGATCGACGAGTTCCGGCGCTTCGATCGCTTCGCCGAGAAACCGCGATGCGATTGCGTGAAACTGACCCGAGCGATCGGTGACACAAACACGAATGCTCCCACCGGTCGGCCGCGGATCGGCGCGCAGACCACGGTCGTTCAAGAAGGCAACGACGTCGTCGGCGGTGGCGCGCGCGCTGTCGACGATGCGAATGTTTGGGGAAATCATTCGCTGGGCTTCGCGTTCGATCAGGTCGCGAAAGAGCGGATAGTGGGTGCAGCCAAGGACGACGACATCGACGGCGGCGTCGGCGAGTGGGGCGAGGTATCGCTCCACCGCCAGCCGTGGGACGTCGCCTTCAAGCCAACCCTCTTCAGCAAGCGGCACAAGGAGCGGCGCCGCCTGCCCGATCGCCTCAACGCGCGTAGATTGTGTAGCTACTGCGCGCGGATAGGCGCCGGACGCGATCGTTCCTGCGGTCGCTAAAATGCCGACGCGGCCTGAACTCGTGGCGGCAACTGCGGCACGGGCCCCGGGATCAATTACGCCGAGGACCGGCACGTCGAGCGCCGCACGAACGTGGTCGGGGGCGACCGCGCTTACGGTGTTGCAGGCGATGACAATCGCCTTCACTCCGCGCGCGACAAGATGCCGCGAGCACCCGAGGGCGTAACGAATGACCGTCTCTGGGCCTTTCGTTCCGTAGGGGACACGCGCGGTATCACCCAAATAAACAATGTCTTCATCCGGGAGCGCGGCCCGTAAGGCCCGAACGACCGTCAGTCCGCCAAGTCCCGAGTCGAACACCCCAAGGGGAGCATTTCGCGCGACCGTCGATGGGGGGGCTTCCGTCGGTGACGAAGAAATTCGCGATGAATCGCTAGGTCGTGGGGATTGAACAGACATAGGAACGAGGCACTGTCTCAGTGCAGGAGGCGCTTGTCTTTCGGTTTGTCGGATGGGTCTACGAGGCCACCGTAGACCACACGGAGGTCGGGGCCATCTTTTCGACCTTTAGCAAGGCGTGCGCCGAGCTCCCGCTTCTCCTCGGCGCGGAGGCGCGAAAGCTTCCGGTCGAGGAAGAGCCGGCGCACGAGGGACGGGCTCCCCGCAAACAGCATTCCGAAGGCCCACGCGCTCATCGACGGGATGGCCATCGGGGAGCCGAAAAGCAGCGCGATCACCGAGATGCCAAGCGTCACCCAGACGAATTGGCGACCGGTCACCGGCAGGAAAAAGAAGATTCGGAGCGTCGCCTCCGGATTCTCAAGCGCCCAAGCGACGGAGATCGCATCAAGAACAGCGAAGGGGCCTGCCAAGAGATGGGGGGCGAGAATCTCGTGATCGCCGGCGATGAAGCCGAGAAGGAACGGGGGGACGTAGCTCGCAAGGGCGGCGCCGGCGACGAACCGCGCGGTGCGTGCCGTTCCAAAACTTCGCTCGACGGGCGCAAGAAACCAGACGACGCCAAGGATGCCAAAAACGAGCGAAATTGCGTCGATGGTGACGAAATGCCCGGTGACAAGTCTCCAGAGCTGGCCGCGCAAGAGCGCGCTTCGATCGTAGACGAGGAGCGCCGTAAATCGAGGGTCGTGGAGCCAGACCGCGGTTAGCCCCCCAGCCACCCCGAGGATACCGAGCAGCAACGCGAGGATGCGAGTGACCGTCGGGAGGCGCAACAGCGCCCATTTCGCGCGTTCAAGCATGTGGGGGACCCTAGCACCGTCCCCCGCGGAACACGCAGCGTCCGGTCAGGGGGTCGGTGTCACGACCGGCGTGCACACCGGACGGCTTTCGAGCCCGGCTACACGGGTCGCCGTGCAGCGGAAGCGGGCCGTCGGCGCGGTAGGCGCCCAGCGATTGGCCGCATCATCGGCGGCGGAGGTCGCCTGCTCGATCGCGGTCTTTTGTGCCGCGTAGCCGTCGGCATCCCAGGCGAAAACCTGAAGAACAACGTCTTCTTCGCCAAAGATCGGCGGCTCGCCCACGAGGAAATTTCCGTCGGCAAAACAATCGAAGATCCCCGCCTGCGCAGCGCGGTTCGTGGCAGGCTCGTCGCTTCGTGGCGCGAAGGTCAGCGCGACCCCATATTTGTAGACTGCACCCTTTGCCGCGCTGCAGCCGCGCCGGGCGGTCACCGTCTCGGCGTCCAGAATGACGGCGTCGGTGGAGGTCGCTGTTGTTGTGTTTGTCGTCGTCCCGAGGACGTCCGAGCAGCCGGCGAGGGCGGTCGATGAAGCGAGGGCGAGCGGTGCGCCAAAAAAGCGAAAAGGTCCAAGCACGGCTGGGACCTTTTCGCTCTTCGCGACGAAACGCAAGCTCTCAGAAGCCGCACAGGGGGGTGATCGAGGCTCGGCAGTCAGTGTGAACCGTTTCTCCAGCAGTTCCGCGGACTTGGCAGGTTCCCGTCCAGCAACGGCGCGTCCCTGAGAAACCTTCGATATCGAAGGTGTGGGTGTTCGGGGAGGTCCCTTCGAAGACGACCGCCTGCTCGCAGCCGGCCGCCTCCGCGGCGCCGGTGTCGCGGTCGGTGACGGTCCACGCGTCGAGGCCTTCACCGCACCGGTAATGGAGGTTGGCTTTGGCGTCGAAAACGATGGCGCTCACGCCCGGTGCTGGCTCCTCCGCGAAGGATGCGCAGCCGGATCCTAGGAGGAAAAATGTTGTAAATATGGCCATTTCGAGCGACGAAAAGGGGCGAAGGCGAGGGAGAGGATTGCGCATCACGTGAGCTCCTCAAAAAGTTCGCGGTCGGGACAAAGACGGCGCCCCGTCCGTGGGGAGGGCGACCGGGACGCTATGAGCACGATGTGCGCCAGGGGCGCCGGCCGGCCCGGTTTTTTGACAGCGCCCGGTCGCGGGGGGATAAGCCGCCCATGCTTCTTGGAGAGACGGTCGCCCCTACGGTTGCTGGAGCGGGTGCAGGCGCGCCTCTCCGCCTGGATCCTGTCGACCTAATCCTGAGCGCATCGCTCCCGGTAAAGGGGGTGATGATTGTTCTTCTTGGGTTTTCCGTCGCTTGCTGGGCGATCGTGGCGACGAAGAGCCTGCACCTGCAGCGGGCGCGCACCGAATCGAAGGCGTTTCTCAAGGCGTTTGACGGCGCCGAGTCCCTCGAGGCGCTTGCGGCAGGCGGCCTCGATGCGTTCCGTGGCTCGCCATTTGCGCGAATTTTTGCAACGACTTACGCCGCATGGACCAAGGTCACCGGCGGTCGTCGCGGCCCCTTGGACGACGCGCGCGCCGTCCAAGTGGAGAGCATCGCCCGTCGCGCTGCCGCCGAAGAGGTGACCCACCTCGAAAGCTGGATGACGCTCCTCGGAACGATCGGCTCAACTTCCCCATTTATTGGGCTTTTCGGCACCGTCTACGGGATCATGGACGCGTTTCTCAGCATTGGAAACTTGCAGAATGCAAATTTGCCAGTCGTCGCCCCGAAGATCGCGGAAGCGCTGATTGCGACCGCGGTAGGCCTCGTCGCTGCGATCCCGAGCGTGATGGCGTACAACTACTTTGCGCGGCGAATTCAGGAACTTGCCGACGTGATGGAAGGCGTCGCGGAAGACGTGGCGGCCCGGGCTCGCGTCAGTTCGCCGGGGGATCGCTGACGTGGGGATGGGCGGCGGCGGCGGTGGGCGAGGTCGAGGCAAGCGCCGCCTCGGCGGAATGGTCGAGATCAATGTCACGCCGCTCATCGACGTGATGCTGGTTCTGCTCGTGATCTTTATGGTGACCGCGCCGATGCTTCAAACCGGCGTTCACGTCGATCTGCCTAAGGTCAAAAGTGCGCCGATGCCGGCCGAAGATGACAAGCTTCTCGTCATCGTGACGAAGGACTCTCACGTCTATCTCGGAAAAGACGACATCACCAACGACGTGGAAGCCAAGCTCCGGAGCAACGCACGCCTCGGTGACGACAAGGAATTGATGGTGCAGGCCGACGAGGGAGTGCCCTACGGCGTCGTCCTTCGCGTGATGGCTGCCGCACGCGCCGCCGGCGTCGAAAAGCTTGGAATGGTTACCGATCCGCTCGTCGTCAAATGAATCGCCCCGCCGAAGCGACGCTTTGGGAACGAGTTCGCATCCGTCCGCGTTTTGAACGGGACGAAGTGGTTCTCGGCATCGTCGCGGCGATTGCACTCCACGGAATTTTTGCCGCTCTACTGATTGTAAAAGTGAAGGATCCTGCGCCAATTCTCGAAGAAACGGTTGTTACAAAGCCGGTCATCGGGGCGACCATGATGAAGCTCGGGAAGCCAATCGATCCCAAAAAATTGCCCGATCGCCTTATTCCGCAAGCGCGTACGGCGCCGCAAAATCGGGCGACGGCCTCGCGGGATTCCGCAACAGAGTCGGCCAACACCGACCCGAACGCGAATGCGAATCGACGGGATGCGGGGGCGCCGGTGCCGAACGCGAAGGACGATGACCTCCTGAATCTCGCCGCGAAGAGCGATCCATTCGCCGAGAAGACCCTGGCTCGCCCGGAGGTGGGCGACCCCTCGGGGACCGACCCTTCCCAGGTGCAAGCGGGGGACGTTTACGCCGCGAAACTTGGGCAATTCTTTCGCGATCATTGGCAAATTCCGACGGTCATCACGGAAGCGCAGGCCTCGCGACTTTGCGTTTCCTATGCGGTCGACGTGGCCTCTTCGATGCAAATTACACACGTTGGCCTCGGATCGCTGACCGACGACCCGGCGGCGACTGGTCGGATCTCGAAATCGTCCGGAAATGCGCTTTTCGATGAGTCGGCGCGTACCATGCTCGAAAAACTTCTTACCGACCGGACGCGGCTGCCAGACCCGCCGCCGGAGGTCGCCCCGCTTTACCGGGGCCGTCGGGTCGTTCTCGTCCTGTCTGGCGACCTTCATGGAGATGCTTCCCGATGCCGATGACCGCGAATAAGCTGGCAAATTCCCTCCTGCTACCCCTCGCGCTGGGCCTGTTTGTCGCCCCTGCGTACGCAGAAACGCCCGCCGACGCTCCGCTCCCGACTCGGACCGACACTGCCGCGGCGACACCGACGACGATCTACGTTTCAGGGGGCACGCGCTCGCTCTTGAAGATCGCCGTCCCGAAGCCGATCGGCGACGACGCTGGCGCCTCTACGGTCGCGACGACGGCGAAGCGTGATTTTGACCTCTCAAGTCTGTTTCAAGTCCTTGATGATCAGAGCTTTGTGGCCAACCGGGAAAAGGAGGGAATCGGCATCGATCCCGCATCTTGGAAGAGCGTTGGCGCCGAAGGGGTCGTGAAGGGGGACGTCTCGGTACGCGGCAATCAAACGCACGTTGAACTCAGACTGTACGTCGTTGCGCGTGGCTCGACGGAGGTCCTCAAACGTGAGTATGACGTTCCTGCGTCTGGAGTTCGTACGGCGACGCACCAATTTGCAAACGACGTTGTGAAGTATTTTACCGGCGCCTCGGGCAGCTTTGGTACGCGTCTGGTTTACAGCGCGACGACGGCAAAGGGGCAAAAGGGGGTCTTTTCCGTCGAAAGTGACGGGCAAGGCATTTCCAAGCTTCCAAGCGCAACGAGCGTAGCCGTGGCCCCCGCCGTCGGTCCTGGCGGATCGGTGTACTATGCAGGAGGGCTTCCCGACGGTTCTTGGTCGCTGTTTCGCGCCGGGACTCCCCAGCCGGTTGTCGCCGGGAAGGGGCTCGTTTTTGGCGTCGCTTTCGGCAAAGGGAAGATGGCCGTCGTCCTCTCGGGCAACGCCCAGAGCGACATTTGGGTCGGCGCCCCCGACGGCACCGGTCTCACGAAAAGTACCTCGGGCGGCCTGAATACCCATCCCGCGCTGTCGAGCGGCGGTCAGCTCGCCTACGTGTCGAATCAGGGCGGAAACCCGCAAATTTACGTCGATGGAAAGCGCGTATCTTTCAAGGGTTCCTACAATATGGCGCCGGTGTGGTGCAACGACCCCGAAGGGACGAAGATCCTCTTTATGGGGCGTGACGGCTCGTCCTGGGACATTTTTTCTATCCGCCCTGATGGCTCCGACATGAAGCGTCTGACGCAGGGGCAGGGGTCGAACACCTACCCGGCTTGTTCGCCGGACGGGCGGACCGTCGCATTCTTCTCGACGAGGGAAGGGGGCGGATTGTTTACCGCCAATACACGCGGTGAAAATCAGAAGAAAATTGCCGCTGTGACCGGAGAGAGTCTACGCTGGGACGGCAACTGAGCGACGAACGAGCGCCAAGAAAACGCCGACAATCTCTCCGGAGATGTCGGCGTTTCTCTTGGCGAGACGGCTACTCGCCCAGGTATGCAGAGAACACTTCCTTCGAGCGGCCGTGGGCGTCAAAGGCGCAATGCGTCGCCCCCGGAATGATCTTCTCGTCCGTTGGAAAGCCCAGACCGCCGAGGTAACCGGCCGTTGCGTGGGCTGCATCTTTGAGGAAATCCTGGTCGCCGTAGGTGAACCAAAACTTGGTCTCGCCGCGACTGCGGGCATCTTTCGGATCCCAAGAATAGGCGCTCGCCGGCGGGACTTCACCACCACAATTCATCGCATAGGCGCCGGGGTAAGTCTTTCCGAACCGCGGAAAGAAAAGCTTCGAGAGGAAGATCGAGCCGCCGGAAGAACCGTAATAGAAGGTGGGGCCGTCGGCGATGTCGTAGCCGCTACGCAGCGCCTTGAGAACGGCCTCAAATGCCGTGGCATTTGCACCGGTATCCGGTTCCTCGATGGCGCTTGCGCAGTCGTGGGCAGCCGTTTGCCACCAGGCGCAACCGTTCGGCGCCAGAACGGCGAGGACGCGGGCCTGATGGGCGTCGGCCCACGGGAGGAGCGCCTTCATTGCGCCGTCGCTTGTGTAGGCGCGTGCTCCATCGCCGTGGACATAAATGACGAGCCGCGACGGGCCCGTTGCCGCCGGCGCCGCGTTTGCGAACCGGAACTCCACGCCTGCAACGGTCGCCTTGCAATAGTTCCGGCCGCCCCCGAGGTCGCCGGTCGATGTGCAGGTGAGCCCCCCGCTCCCCTTCGAACTCCCATAGACAACGGGAGGAACGGGCGCATCCGAAGCGGCATCTCCGACCGCAGCGTCGTCGATCCCGATGCCACCGTCGGGCGATTGAGGCATCGACGCATCGACGACTGTTGCGGCGGGGGCCCCCTCCGAACACGCGGCTGCAATGAGGGCGACGAGGGGAAGTAGGCGGCGGAACATTGTCGGCCGTCTAACTACACATTCCCACGCAGTTCCAGGAATTTGGAGGGGACTCGGTGCCAGCGAACCGCGACCTCACTTCTTCGTGATCTTCTCGAGGCGAAGCGTGCCGTCGTCATCGACAAACGCGAAATCAACGACGTCTCCCGCCGCGATACCCTGCACTTGCGCTGCGTCTTTGGCGACGAATCCCATCGTCATCGCCTTCATGTAGCCGGGAATTTCTTCGTGGGCGATCAGCACCGTCTTGCTCGCTGCGTCGATGAGCTTCACGACGCCGTGCCCCTCGTAGCGCTTCGCGTCTTTTGCGACGGACGTCGTGCCGGCGCTGGCCCGCGAGCAGGCGGCGACCGGAAAGGCAGAGGCAAGGACGAGAGCGAAAAGAAGGCGCGTCGGCATACCGACCTCCTAGGCGAAGTCCCTCCAAAAAACGAGGCCGCCCGCTATGCTCCCCGCCGATGACGCTTGTTCGCCCCTTCCTTCACGATCGTGTCGACATCATCGGCGATATTCATGGGGAGATTGAAGCCTTGGAGCGGCTGCTTGGCCGCCTTCACGTCGACGTCGCCCGCGGCCGTGCCGAGCGCCCGCTGATCTTCGTCGGCGACCTCGTCGATCGGGGCCCCGACAGCGTCGCCGTCGTCGAACTCATTCAGCATTTGGTGAACGAGAAGATCGCGCAAGTGGTGCTTGGCAACCACGAACACAATCTCCTTCGCGGTGAAGAGAAAGAAGGGAACGGATGGTTCGTCGACCATGCCGACGGTGCCGATTGCTTCCCCGGTCCTTCCGGGCCCCAGCTCTTTGCGAGTCGCGTCGCGACTTCGGAGGAAAAAGAGAAAATTCGAGAATTTTTGCTGTCGCTTCCGGTTGCATTGGAGAGCAACGAGCTCCGCGTCGTCCACGCCGATTGGTGCCCGGAGGACATTGAAGCTGCGCGGGAAGCGCGTGAGTATTCCGCATTTGATGTGCTTCGACGCTGCGCAGCTACCGAGTTTGACTTTCGTGGCGCACCAGACGAAGTCGCGCTTCGAAACTACGCAGTCCCGCTCCCCTACCATCATGGCCTCGCCTGCCAACACGCCGCCGACCAGAATCGCGAGCCGATTCGGGTGCTGCTTTCGGGCCGCGAAAAGCCTCTTCGAACGGCCGGCGATCGTTCGGAACTCCCAGTTCCGTTCCTCTCCGGGAAGCACCGCTTCGCGGAGCGCGCGCGCTGGTGGCAGGAAGACGATGACGAACGCGCGGTCGTCTTCGGCCACTATTGGCGCCGCCTCGAAGGGAGAAATCGAGGCAAGATGGACGTTTTTGAAGGAATTGAGCCGCTCGCGTGGTTTGGCAAACGGCGTCAGGCATTCAGCGTCGACTATAGCGTCGGGAAGCGCTTCGAGGCGCGCGCCTACGGGCGTGATTTACGCGAAGGGGCGCTAGCGGCCCTTCGGTGGCCGGAGCGTACTCTCCTGTTTGATACTCACCATGAGCGCTTTGCGACTCGCCTATGAGTCGTTCTGGCTCCTTGTTTCAACGTGGCGTCGAATTCGTGTGCGTCGGCGGACTCGGCTTCGTCGGCTTCGTCGGCTTGGCGGAGGTTGGCGGCGGCGGGACCGGGACCTCCGCTGGCGACCGTGTCCGGATGTAGTCCTCGGGGCGCGGACCTGAATTCGTTTCCAATTCCGGCGCTGCCGGTACCGGTTCGGGGGCCGATGCAGACGGCACTGCCGAGGCGGTCTGCGCGGTCTGCGCAAGTGAATTGGTATAGATCTCGGCGGGCTGCTTTGGAGCGGGGTCGCCGCCGCAGCCTGCAATTGCCAGAAATGATGCCGAGACGCTCAATGTAAGTTTCTTCATAGATTCAATCCTCGAGAATCGGTTATTGGGGGGCGAACTGGGCGGTCGCGAGCAGCGCTTGCGTCCCGTCGAGTCCGAGTTCGTGGAGCCGCGGAAGAAGCTCGGACTCCAGCGTGGCGTAGTAGAGAAATGCGGTTTGTTCGCTCGTGAGCGTTCCGAGGTTGGGGCCCGCTGCCGCGATTTCGATGCTCCGACCGGCAATTTCTGAAAGGGGAATTCCGTCCCCCATCGAAGCTTCAAACCCGCGAAGGTAGTTTCCAAGGCTCGCCTGGAGGCTCGGTCGGACCGCCGGCACAGCGCGGACGAGCGCCTGCACAATCTCCCAACCAAACGTCGCGTGGAGCGGCTCGTCCTTCCGAATTTGCAGCAGAGTTTCGGTGACGATGCGGTCGGTGGAGACGACGACGAGCGCCTCATAGCTCGGCACGCTGAGCGCCTCGCCGAGGCACGAAGAGACCAGGAGCGCGTGGGCCGCCCAGACGGCGACCTCCTCCCAAGAGTCGCCGGGCGGTCGCTTGGGCCACGGCCACGGTGGGAGTGTGTAGGTCGCATCGGCGACCGCGTCCGGGTGCAACGCGCGGGCGAGTTGGGCGCAGATTTCTGCGTGCCGCACTTCGTCGGTAATGATCCGCGCGAACACACCGTGCCAAGGTAGCGGTACAAGATGGTCGGCCAACTCAGCGGAAATACGAGTAAATTGGGCGACGGACGCGTACTCCATCTGGCTCCTCCGGCGCCAAAGGTCGGCGGCCTGGCGGCGGAGCGTTTCTCCGTAGGCCTCCTTGTCAAACGCAGCAAAATTGGGCCACGGGTCCCGATGAATTTGGCGCGCGTGGACGGCGCTCAATGCGCGCGCACCCTCATCGCCGGCGACTAGCGGGACGACCTCATCGAAGCGCATGACCGGCGTTCAGTGGGGCTTTGAGTTGGTGTACTTCGGCGGTTTCGGCGCATCCGCCGACGGGGCGGCGCTTGGGATTTCCCGCGGACCCGGGTTCACGTGGATCGGCTCTGGTGCCGGAATTTGCTTCGGGGAGACGTCTGTGGTGGCGCTCGCGGACGGTGCCGCGACCGGTTCGGCGCTCGGGACCGGGTTCGTCGGCTGCGGTCCCGGGTTCGTATGGATCGGTTCGGCGCCGCAACCAGCGATCGCGAGGAGTGAGGCAGAAACGGTCAATGAGAGCTTCTTCATGAGTTCCTTGAAAGTTGGGTTGACGGAGAAGGGGAACGTACCGAACGCGGATTGAGCTAGCGGGGGCTCGGATTCGCGTGAATGACAACGGGCGGCTTGGCAGGAGCTTGCACCCGACCGCCATCGGACGGTGTCGCGCTGCTTGGCGGTGCGGCGCCAGCGTCAACGGCGTCAACGGTGCCAGCGTCAACGGGGCCAGCGTTGATGGCGATCGGTTCGTGCCGGCACCCGGCGAGGGCGATCAGTGAGGCCGATACCGTCAGCGAAAACGTCTTCATGGGGCTCCTCGGCAAATCGGGAGAGTGAAACGGCAGCTTGCCTGGAAGTACGCCGCTTGGGGACGAGGAATCCAAAAAAGCAGCGGCGCAAAGGAGGTGTCTCGCACCCTTTGCGCCGCTAGATGGGTGCAAGATGCACCCGATGTTTACCCTTCAGAGATGATGCGTTCGACGGTCCGCGTCGACATCGTCCCGGCGATCACCTCTGGATCGGCCAGCAGGCGCTTGTGAAGCGGGATATTTGTACGAATTCCGCCAATGAGAAATTCGTCGAGGGCGCGGCGCATTCGGACGATCGCTTCCGCCCGCGTCGGCGCGTGGACGATGAGCTTGGCGAGCATGGAGTCGTAGTGGCTCGGGACGGTGAAACCGCCGTAAACGCCCGAATCGACGCGCACGCCAGCGCCGCCGGGGGTGAAGTACTCGGTGATAAGTCCAGGCCACGGCGCGAAGGTCTTTGGGTCTTCCGCGTTAATTCGGCACTCGATCGCGTGGCCGCGGAAGCTCCAGGAACGGGTGTCCGGAATATCGAGTTTTTCGCCGGCGGCGGCCCGAATTTGCAACGCGACAAGGTCGAGCCCGGTCACCATTTCGGTGACGGTGTGCTCGACTTGCACGCGCGTATTCATCTCGAGGAAGAACAGCTCACCGTGCTCGTCCATGATGAATTCGAGGGTCCCGAGCGACGTGTAGCCGGTCTCGCGAATCGCCGTTCGAATGCGCTCGCCAATCGCCTGGCGCTTCTCGGCGCCGAGGGCGGGGCTCGGCGCCTCTTCCATCACTTTTTGGTGGCGCCGCTGGAGGGAGCACTCGCGCTCGCCGAGCGTCCAGATGCCGCCGTGCTTGTCTGCAAGTACCTGGAATTCGATGTGTTTCGGGCGCTCGATGAAGCGCTCAAGGTACACGTCCGGGTTCTTGAAGCCGGCTTCTGCTTCGTGGGTCGCCTGGCTGAATGCCGCGGCGACCTCGTCGGTCGTTCGCACGATGCGCATGCCGCGCCCGCCGCCGCCCCCGGAAGCCTTTAGAATTACGGGGAATCCGACGCGGTTCGCCTCTTCGACGGCGTGTGCCGCGTCCCTCAGAACCGCGCTCCCGGTGAGCAACGGGAGGCCGAAGCGTGCTGCGTTTTCCCGCGAGCGAACCTTGTCGCCCCACGCATGCATCGACTCGGGAGACGGGCCGATGAACGTGAGCCCGCACTTACCGCACAGGCTCGCAAACTCGGAATTTTCCGAGAGAAACCCGTAGCCGGGGTGGATTGCATCGGCGCCGGTGATTTCCGCGGCGGAGATGATCGCCGGGATGTGCAGGTAGCTTCGGCGGCCGTCGGCGGGGCCGATGCAGACCGCCTCGTCGGCAAACCGCACGTGGAGGGCGCGCTCGTCGGCGGTCGAGTGGACGGCGACGGTGGCGATGCCGAGTTCGCGGCAGGCACGCATGATGCGCAGTGCGATCTCGCCACGATTTGCGATGAGGATTTTCTTGAACATCAGCTCTTCTTGATGCGGAAGAGCTTTTGTCCGAACTCAACAGGCTTGCCGTTTTCCGCATAGATCGCGGTGACGACGCCTCCGAACTCGGCCTCGATTTCGTTCATCAATTTCATCGCTTCAACGATGCAAAGCGTCTGGCCGACTTTGACGCTGGCGCCGACTTCGATAAACGGGGGAACGTCCGGTCCCGCGGCACGGTAGAAGGTACCGACAAATGGGGAAGTGACGTCGGTTCCGCCGTCGTCGGCAATAGCGGCTTCCGTTGCCTTTGCGGCGCCGGGGGCGGTGTGGAGAACCGAGGCGATCGGCGCGGCCGCAACGGCGACGCCTCCGCGGACGATGCGAATCCGCACCCCCGCCTCTTCGTGTTCGAACTCGGCGACGTTTTCTTCGGCGAGGACCGCGAGAAGCGATTTGAGTTTGTCCGTGTCGACGTTCACGAGGACTCCTTACGTAAGCGACAGTGCTGACGGGCATGCCCGATCATGGGAGTTTGGGTGCGGTAGCTTGTTGAAATTCTTTGTGAAACGCCGGAAGGCGTCACAAAGTCGCCGCACCCAAGGCACCGAATGCCGGCGCAAGCTAGGCCGGTCGCGGTGCCTCACACAAGCGTGAAGCGGCTGCGTAAAAAACTCGCACCGCGATCGATTCCTCCGCTGGACGACCGGGCATCGCTCGGCGAACACGCGTTTCCGATAGACGCAGCGCTAGGTAGCTGCTCGGAATTGCAATTTACACGGGATGTGATCAAAGCAATG